>JAFAOG010000290.1 GCA_019237945.1 Deltaproteobacteria bacterium
GCGAGATGCGGTTCTGCTTGACGTCGACGTCGAGCACGACCGCCTCGACCATGTCGCCCACGGCGACCATCTTCGACGGGTGCTTCACGCGGCGCGTCCACGACATCTCGGAGATGTGGACGAGACCCTCGATGCCTTCCTCGAGCTCGATGAAGGCGCCGTAGTCCTTGAGCGAGACGACCTTGCCGCGCACGACGGTGCCCGGCACGTACTTCTCGGCGGCGCGCGACCACGGGTCTTCCGTGATCTGCTTGAGGCCGAGCGAGACGCGCTCGGTGTCGGCGTTGAACTTCAACACCTTCACGCGGACGTGATCGCCAACCTGGAACAGCTCGCTGGGGTGATTGACGCGGCCCCAGCTCATGTCGGTGATGTGGAGCAGACCGTCGATACCGCCGAGGTCGATGAACGCACCGTACTCGGTGAGGTTCTTGACGATGCCCTCGACGATCTGGCCTTCCTTGCGGCGCTCGAGCGTCGACTCCTTGAGGGCGGCGCGCTCCTTCTCGAGCAGCACGCGGCGCGACAGCACGATGTTGCCGCGCTTCTTGTTGAACTTGATGACCTTGAACTTGAAGCTCTGGTTCAGGAACGCATCGAGGTTCCGCACCGGCCGCAGGTCCACCTGCGAGCCCGGCAAGAACGCCTTCACGCCGCCGCGGATCGTGACCGAGAGGCCACCCTTCACGCGCATCGTGATGATGCCTTCGATCAGCTCGTCCCGCTCACACGCGGCGCTGATCTCGTCCCACACCTTGAAACGGTCCGCCTTCTCCTTGGAGAGGACGACCATTCCCATGTCGTTCTCGCGCGACTCGAGGAGGACATCGACGACATCGCCCGGCTTCACGCCGATGCTGCCGTCCGCGGTCCGGAACTCCTCGAGGGGCACCTGGCCCTCGCTCTTGTAGCCGACATCGACGATCGCGTAATCCTTACCGACTGCGATCACCGTGCCGCGGAGGATTTCACCCTCCTTCACGTTCTCTTGGCCGAAGCTCTCGGCGAGCATCGCCGCGAAGTCTTCGTCGCCTTGGCCCTCTTGGGTCACCATGTTCAAGCAGATCTCCTACAGACGCTGAAGCTTGAATTTGACCGCAGAACGGCCTCTTCAGCAGGCCGTGGTTGGTACCCTCCACGCCCTGAAATGTCAACCGCGACGATGAGATCCGCGCCGTTTGGCTAGCGGCCCGCGGTGACCCCGGCGCGCTCCTCGACGACGCGTGCGAGGTTTTCCACAACCTGTTCGATGGTTTGCGTCGAGCTGTCGACCAGAACCGCATCTTCTGCGGGCTTCATCGGGGCGACGTCGCGGCTGGCATCGCGCTGGTCGCGCTCCCGGATCTCGCGCAGGGTCTTCTCGTAGTCCCCTCCCGAGCCCAGCTCGGCCACCCGGCGGCGCGCGCGCTCCTCTTCCGTCGCCGTCAAGAAGAACTTCGCCTGCGCTTGCGGGAACACGACGGTGCCCGTGTCGCGGCCCTCGACCACGACGCCCCCGCCCTCGCCCAGGCGCCGCTGCAGATCGAGCAGCGCCGCGCGCACCGGCGGATGCGCCGACACCTGCGACGCGCCCTGGCTGTTCTCCGGCGTGCGAATCGCTCCCGAGACGTCCTCGCCGGAGACGAACACGTGGTTCTTGTCGCCGACGAAGTCGAACGTGATGTCGAGGGCGCGCGCGACCTCGGCACACGCCTCCGCGTCGGTCCACGCGATGCCGCGGCGATGCGCGACGAGCGCGACCGCGCGATAGATCGCACCGGTATCGAGCAGGCGATAGCCGAGGCGCCTCGCGAGCTGCTTCGCGACGGTGGACTTGCCGGCCCCGGCGGGGCCATCGATCGTCACGACGATGCGACGCATGGCCTGGGCTCATATCACGATGTAGATTCGATGGGTGGCGGAGGTAACCACCGAGCGACGCTGGCGGACGTTTGCGGACGTCGTCGCATTCGCGCTCGGCACCAACGTCTGGATCTCGATCGTGATCCTGCCGGCGGCGTTCGTCCACGCGATCCACGGCGCGCTGCACGTGCTGTCGATCCTGCTGCCGTTCGGCGTGCTGATGCTCGGGCTCGCGCGGCGCAGCGAAGCCATCCTGCTCGGCCTGTTCCCGGCGGCGGTGCTCGTGCCGGTCGGGCTGCAGCCGGCGCTCGCGAGCAGTCACGTGTATGGACCGATCCGGTTCACGCTGTGCGCGCTCGGCGTCGTCGCGTACCTGTTCGGCGTGTCGTTCTTCACGACATTCCACGAGCCGCCGGCGCCGCGTAGCGTGAGGCCGTTGTCGTCGGCGCAGGCCGGGCCGGCCGAGCGCTGGCAGCGCCGCGAGCGCATGTACTGGATGCTGACCGCGATGTCGGTCGTCATCCCGACGGTGCTGATCGCGTGGGTCAACTTCGATCGCGGCATCGCGCGCTACGTCGGCGATATGTATCCGGGGCGCGTCGCGCTGATGACGACGGCGCTGACCGCGGGTGCGATCGTGCTGTGGCTCGGCATCTATCACTACGCGTTCCTCGGCGTGCTGCGGCCGCACCGCACCGGCGATCGCGATCTCGTCACCGCGCTGGCGCAGGCTCGCGCCGATGCGAAGGCCGGCAAGCCCCGCGGTCGCTTCTATCTCTCGGTCGCGCTCGCGCTGTTCGCGATGTGCATGCTGATCCTGCTCCGCCACCTCTAGGAGGCTTCATGGTGCGTCGTCACTTCTTCGAGATCCTCGCGCTCCTGTTGATCGGTGGCAGCCTGTTCTTCTTCAAGGAGACGCTCGACTACCTCGCGCGCCGCGATTACGTCGCCGCGCTGCTCGTCATGGTGATCGGCGTCGCGGTGATCTCCGTCGGCAAGGAGATGGCGCGACTCGCGCTCGTCCAGCGGGATTGATGAAGCGCTTGTTCCTGATCGTGGCGGCGTGTGGCGTCGGTGGCAAGCAGGCCCCGCCCGCGCCGGTCGGTCCGCCCGCGCAGCTCGCCTCGGCGGGTGTCGGGTCGGATGACGTCGTCGTGGCGACGGTCAACGGGCGTCCCGTGTGGGGCTCGTGCGTGCGCGTGCAACGCTCGCTCGACGAGTGTGTCGGGTTCGAGCTGATGGCGCAGGAGGCCGAGAAGCGCGGGCTCGCGCGCGATGCCGACGTGCACCTGGCGACGCGCACCGCGATGGTCAGCCGGTTCGTCGCCGACGCGTACGAGGACAAGCTGAACCAGCCGAGCGACTTCGGCGGCGCGTGGGCGAAGCAGGTCGAGCCGTTTCTGTATCGCGTCGATCACGACGAGGTGCGCGCGTCGCACTACGTGCGCGTGCAAGACCCCGCGCTCGCCGAGCAGATCGCGACGGAAGCGGCGAAGCAGACCGGCTGGATGCCGCCGATGCTCGACGAGCTTGCCGACCGCCTCGCCGCCGGGCGCCCCGTCGAGAAGTCGGACGTCGGCTTCAAGATGCCGGTGCAGCTCGAAGACCACTACAGCCAGGCGCTGTTCGCGCTGCCCGAGGTCGGACGCACGTCGCCCGTGACGAAGACGCCTTGGGGCTACGACGTGATCCTGTTCGCGGACGTCTTGCCGGCGCGCCATCCATCGCGCGATCAGGTGATCAAGGAAGTGCTGCCGCCGTTCAAGGAGCGCTACTTCTCGGTCTGGGTGCACCAGATCGAGGTCGCCCTCGGCGTGAAGATCGAGGAGAACCCGAAGCTGCTCGAGGAGCTGCCCGAATGACGCCGTTCGGTCACATCTTGCAGCGCGCGGTCGAGGCGACGCCCAATGCGATCGGCGGCGCGTTCGCCGACGCCGACGGCGAGATGGTCGACAGCTTCTGCAAGATCGACACGCACGACTGGGCCGTGCTGACCGCGCACTACGGCGTCGTCATGTCGCAGCTCACCGCCGCGTTCGGCACGTGGCACTTCGGCGGGCCGGAGTACTTCATCGCACTGCACAAGGACGTCGACGTCATCGTGCACACCGTCGACCACGGCTACTACGCGCTGCTCGCGGCCAAGTCTCCCGCCAATGTCGGCATTGCTCTCGATCGCGTGCGCGCGGCCGCCGCACAGCTGCGCAGGGAGATGGCGTGAAGCGCGCGCTGCTCGTGGTGCTGCTCGTCGCGGGAACGGCGCACGCCGACATCCCCGACTACGATCCGAACAGCCAGCAGTGGAACGGCATGGCGAGCTTCGTCGGGCTCGCCGAGGGCATCGGCTACTCGGTGACGCCGGTCGCCGAGCTCGAGTGGGACAAGCTCGACGATCACGACATCCTGTTCCTCGTCTATCCGCTCCAGCGCGTCGACCCCGCGCGGATCGGGCGCTTCGTGCAGGCGGGAGGCAACGTCGTGATCGCCGACGACTTCGGCGACGGCAAGGACGCGATGGCTGCGCTCGGCCTGCTGCGCGCCGAGGTCACGACGCCGCAGGCGAACGCCTACTACGCGAACCAGCCGTTCGCCCCGATCGCGACCGCACGCGGCAGCCATCCGATCACGCGCGAGGTCAACGCCAACAAAGAACACGGCGTCGTCACGAACCATCCCGCGGCGCTCGAGCAGATCCAGGGAGCGGAGGTCGTCGTCGGGTTCGAGGACAGCGCGGTCGTCGCAGCGGGCGAGCGCGGCACCGGGCGCTTCGTCGCGGTCAGCGATCCGTCGATCTTCATCAACCGCATGCTGCAGTTCGGCGGCAACGTGCAGCTGACGAGCAACATCCTCGACTGGCTGTCGCGCAACCACCAGGCGCGTCACATCGTGCTGCTGCGCGGCGACACGTCGATGTTCGGCGACCCCAAGCCGTTCATCTACGATCCGCGCGGCGGTCAGGTCGGCCGCACGGTCGCCGGCCTGAACACGTGGCTCGGCGCCGCCGAGGAATGGCTGCTGACGCCGGCCGCGATGAAGGGTCTCGCCGCCGCGCTCGCGGCCGTGCTGCTCGCGCTCGCCCTCGGCGCGTTGCCGGTGCGCCGCGGTCCGCGGATCGACGGCGCGTGGCTGCGCTTCGGCCGGCCGGCGCGTCGCGACGAGCCTCACGCGCTGATCGCGGGCGCCGATCGCGGCGGCGGCTCGCTGATGGTGCTCGCGTGCATCCTGCGCGATCAGGTGCAAGGCGTGCTCGCTGGCGTGATCGGCGCGACGGAGCCGCTCTACACGCTCCCGGAGACCGAGCTGACCAATCGCGTCGCCTCCGCGAAGGGCGCGACCGCGAGTGCGGCGCTCGCTCGCGTCTACAAGCGGCTGCGCGCGCTGCCGAGCCGCGGCCAGGCCGCTGCGCCCTGGAGCACGGGACACCTGCCGCGTCGCGAATTCGATGCGCTATACCGGGACGTCGCCGATCTCTGTCGTACTCTCGGATCGCCGCTGCCCGAGTCGTGAGCCCTTCGCCTATGCAAGCCGCCCTGACCAACGACAAGCTCTCCCGCGTCAACCAGCTCGCGCGTGCGATCACCGACGAGGTCGGCAAGGCATTCATCGGCTCGCCGTCGATCACGGAGTCGCTGCTGACGGCGCTGCTCGCGCGCGGCCACGTGCTGATCGAGGGCTACCCCGGCGTCGCGAAGACCACGCTGGTCAAGGCGTTCTCGTCGACGCTCGGCTGTCACTACCGCCGCATCCAGTTCACGCCGGACCTCCTGCCGAGCGACATCACCGGCACCTACATCCTCGATATGCGCACGAACACCTTCGTGCTGCGCGAGGGCCCGGTCTTCACGAACGTGTTGCTCGGCGACGAGATCAACCGCGCGCCCGCCAAGACGCAGTCCGCGCTGCTCGAGGCGATGCAGGAGCAGCAGGTCACGATCGAAGGCGAGACGCGCCCGTTGAGCGAGCCGTTCATCGTGCTCGCGACGCAGAACCCGATCGAGCAGGAAGGCACGTACCCGCTGCCCGAGGCGCAGGTCGATCGCTTCCTGATCAAGCTGCGCATGAGCTACCCGGTGCCCGCGGACGAGAAGCGGATGCTCGGCACCTACGACCGCCCGCCGCCGCCGGTGCGCGCCGTCGTCGGCCCGCAAGAAGTCCTCGAAATGCAGGCGCTCGCGCAGGAAGTGTTCGTCGCCGAGGAGCTGCTCGACTACGTGCTCGGCCTCGTCGCGTTCACGCGCAACCACGCGCGCGTCTACCTCGGCGCATCGCCGCGCGCGGCCCTGGCGCTCGTGCACGCCGCGAAGGGCCTCGCGTTGCTGCGCGGCCGCGACTACGTGCTGCCCGACGACATCCGTCACCTCGCGCCGCTCGTGCTCGGCCACCGCATCCTGATGACGCCGGAAGCCGAGCTCGAAGGGGCCGCGGGCGCGGCGGTCGTCGGCGAGGCGCTCGACAAGGTCGGCTACAAGATGCCGAAGCGGCAATGATCCCTCGCCTCGCCGCGCGCGGAAAGCTGGTGCTGGCGACGGCACTGCTGTTCCTCGTCGTCGGGGCGCTGCACGGAGCACCGCCGCTGGTCGCGCTGGCCGGCTCGATCCTGTCGGTGCTGCTCGCGCTGTACTTGATGTTCTATCCGACGGCGATCTTGCTGCGTCGCAAGAAGATCGAGCTGTCGTGGTGGGTGCCGCCGGGCGATCAACCGGGTGGCGCGCTCGCCGTCGACCGGCCGTTCCAGCTCCACCTCGCGTTTCGCAACCACGGCTCGCGCCGTCTGCGGATCCTGTCGACGAACATCCTCGCCGCCTCGGGGTTGGGGATCGACGACCGGCCCTCGGCGACCGTCTCGCGCGGCCAGCAGGTCGAGGTCACCGCCACCGTGCGCGCCCTGGCGGCCGGCTATCACGTGCTCCACGGCGCGGCGCTGACGTTCGGCGACGCACTCGGCCTGTTCGACATCGAGGCGTTCTTTCCGAATCCGATCGCGATCAAGGTCTTCCCGCGCTCGATCGGGCTGCGTCCCCAGGCCGTCCGCGCGGTCGGCGGCGCGCTCCACGAGCAGGTCGGCCTCCACCGCGTGCGCCGGCGCGGCCTCTCGGGCGAGCTGCGCGAGCTGCGCGAGCACTCGCACGGCGATCCGTTCAAGTTCATCGCGTGGAAGGCGACCGCCCGCCGCCAGCAGCTGATGGTGCGCGACCTCGAGAACGAGATCGTGACCACGCACATGGTGATGGTCGACGTCGGCGCCGGCATGCGCCAGGGACCGCTCGGGCGCTCGCCGCTCGACTGGGCGTGCGACTCGACCTCCGCGCTCGCGCGCGCCGCGATCGGCAACGGCGATCGCATCGGCATGATCGCCTGGGACACGCGCCCGCTCGCCGAGCTCGGCGCGGACACCGGCCACCACCACTATCTCCAGGTCGTCGATCGCCTGCTCGACACCCGCAACATCGTCGACGCCGACCTCACCGACGTCACCGCGGGCGAGCTCGTCGCCCTCGTCGCCCGCTACCTCGCGCACCAGGAAGCGATCGACGTTCGCATCAAGATCGCGCCGCCACTCGACGACCCGCGCTGGACCCAGATCCAGGCGGGCCCCGACGGCCAGCTCTACGACGTCGCCGCGACCGGCCGCCTGACCAAGCGCCTCGTCGACATCATGCTGGGCAAGGACGACAAGAAGAAGCCCAAGCTCCCCCCGATCGTCGACGACGATCCGCAGCTCCGCCCGCTCCGCCTGTTCGCCCGCCTGCGCGGCATCGAGCTGCCCTATCGCGCAACGTGGGAGCACGGTGCCCGCGCCGCCGGGTTCGCCGCCTCGGTCGAGCGCGCCGTCGCCGCCGGCCGGCCCGACGTCGTCGTGATCCTCTCCGACCTCGCCGGCCTCGCCGAAGACGAAGCCCGCACCCGCCGCGCGATCGCCCGCCTCCGCCGCGCCGCCGGCCAGGTCGTCGCGCTCGTCCCCGCGCCCGCCGCGTTCCTGCCGGCGGCGGCGAGCGCCCACGGCCAGCGCGTCCGCGAGCTGATGATCCGCGACCAGCGCGCGGCGATCGAGCCTGGCCGTCGCCTGCTCCAGCGCCACGGCATCAACGTGCTCGAAGGCTCGCCGGCGATCCCGCTCGACCAGCTGCTCTCGCGCGGTCGCCGCAGAGCTGCGTAGCGCTCGCTCGCGCGCGGACCGGCGCTCGGCGGCCTGGCGCTCGCTCTCGCGCGGACCGGCGCTCGGCGGCCTGGCGCTCGCTCTCGCCAGCGCATGCACCTTCGCGACGCGGCCGACGTCGGCTGCCTGACTACATCGGCCTCGCGGCCGTTCGCGACGTTAGCGCGCCAGCTCGGGTTGCTCGACGACGGCGAGGTTCCACGCGTGCTGCGTCGTGTGGCCCTGCGCCTTCTTCGTCACCGACCCGATCGCCAGTGCCGTCATCAGCACGGCACCCGCGATGAACAGCGCGTCCTTCCACGGGTCTTTGCCGTGGCGATTCTTGATCGTGTCCTTCAGGTTGCTCATGACTCAGTGCCTCCTCAGGTCGAAGGAACGCCCACAATAAAAATTACCGAATCCCGCGGTAGGAGTCACGAAATTCGTCCGAAATGTCGCGAAGGAGATCGATTTTTCCGTCGAGAACTACGCGCATCAACGCCGGAGCGCACATGTGCGACAGCGCATCAGTAGTAGTCACACAGCCACACGCAACACGCGATCTTTGCAGTCTCGACCCAGCCGTGAGCGCGCTGGTTAACTGGTAGATGCGCCGCCGTGCGATCCGGTTGACGGCGCGCGAACGAAAAATCGCGCGCGGCTTCCGCTACGGATTCGCGGCGCTCCCGCGATCCGTATCGCTGCCCGTACCGACCGCGCCACTCGCGCCGCTGGCGCCGCTCGCCCCGCTCGCCCCACCGGCGCCCGCCTCGGACTCGAGTCGCTCCTCGGCCTCCAGCCGATCCGCGAGCCGGTCGATATCGCCCCGCAGCGCAGCCCCGCACCGAGGACACACGCGCGCGTCCTCGCGCACTACGTGCGCGCACGCGGAACAGCGCGGCACGCGCACGCGCCGCCCGATCACGTGCCCGCCACCCGCGCCACCGAACACGAGCCAGGGCGCGACGCCTCGCGATGCGATCAACGCGAACCCGACGCCGACGACGGCGCCCGCGATCACGCCGACGCCACCGCGGTTCGTGCGCCACCGAAACGCCACGCGTCGCGCATCCGCGCGTTCGTCGCGCGCGACGACCGCCGCATCGACGTCGGCGAACGCAACGGCCGCTTCACGCGCACCCGCGCGCGCGTCTCGTTCGGCGCGCAACCCGAGCCGCTCGACAAGCTCCGCGCCGCGTCCGCGCAGCGCGACGATCCACGCGCGCACTTCGTCCGCCTGTGGTCCGCGCAGGCCTTGGGGCACCTCGACATCGCGGGCCCCGCCGCGCGACTCCGCATCCGCCGCGAGCTGCGCGCGCACCACCGCCTGCACCGCGACCGCGTACGCGAGCACCGACATCGGCACGACACCGGCCTTCAGCACGTCGTGCTCGAGCGCCTCGTACGCGCCGTTGAACTTGCCCGCGCGGCTGTACTCCTGAAACGCCGCGTTCGCCGCGAGCACGCCGAGCCCCAGATACACCGTCGCGATCGATCCGCGCTCTGCATCACCGGCCTCGACCTCGATCGCGGGCGGCTCCGCGCTGCGATACGGATCGGCCCGCTCCGGCCGGTGAAGCGCCGCGAACAGTGCGCCGACCTCGTGCGCCGCCGTGCCCGCGACGTCATCGGCGCCGACGTACCCGAGCACGAACGTCGCGACGCCCCCGCGCAGCTCCGTCGCCTCGATTCGCGTCGCCGGCATGCGCTCGGTCACCGGCTTGCCCGCACGGTGGTCCTCGATGCGAACCTCGCGCACGCCGCACGCATCGAGCTCCGCGTGCCACGCGAGCCGCCGCAGCAGCACCTGCACGCCCGCGGGGGTCGGCGCCCACGGATCCGGAAACGCCGCCGCGCCCGGAGCGACGGGCGGCCGCACGAAGCGCTCCGCACCCCCGCGCGCGATCAGGTCGGCGAGGACCGCGAGCACGTGCTCGCGAGTGCCTGCATCCGGCGCACTCGGCTCGGCCATCGACGCAGCGTAGCATCGCCGCGCTCGCCTAGTTATCACCAGGACATCATCGCGACGCCGCGGCAGGCGCGAAACGCGCTCTGCTACGTGCTCAACAACTGGCGCAAGCACCGCGAGGACCAGCGCGCGTTCGCGGCGGGCTGGCTGATCGATCCGTACTCATCGGGCTGGGCGTTCAGCGGTTGGGCAGAGCGCGGCGACTCGGCGTTTGCGTGGAAGACGCGCGAGACGTACGAACCGATGCTGACCGCGTACCCGCAGACCTGGCTGCTGCGAGAAGGCTGGAAGCGCGGAGGCGGCCCGATCAGCGTGTACGCCGTGCCGTCCGCACGAACGAGTATCGCTCGCGCACGAGGCTCGTGGTCAACGACTGAGGACCGCCCGGGGGCCGGCCGCGCACGCCCGGCGGTCACCAATTGACCAGCGCCGCCTCACGCTCCGCAGACCGCATGCCCGCGGTCACAATCGACCAGCGCCGCCTCACGGTCCGCAGACTGCGCGCTCGAGCGTCTCGCCGCTCCAAGCGCTGCGCGCGGTATCCTCGATCCGTGCATCGCCTGCTGCTCTTCGCGCTCGTTGGTGCGTGCTCGTGCTCGCCAGCACAGCCATGCAACATGCCCGCGCACACGATGTACAGCTGCACGCCGCTTGCGGCCGGTGCCGCAGGTTGCGTGGGCGGCCCAGTGTGGACCTCCGAGAAACCGACGCCGTCTCGCGGCATCAGGACGATCCAGACCTGACGTTCCCCTACGGCTGCACCGCCTACATCCCGGAGTGCAGTTGCTGCTTCCGCGGACAGACGCGGCAGTTCGTGTGCACGTCCGACAACAGAGGCGGCGGCGGCTGGGGCGAGCCGCTCTAGACCGTCGCGGTCAGGCGACCGCGGTGTCGTGCGGCTTGGTCGGCGGCGGCGTCTTCGCGCCCAGCTTCGCGAGGTTGACGGAGACCAGCTTGGACACGCCCGGCTCCTGCATCGTCACGCCGTAGAGCGTGTCGGCGGCCTCCATCGTGCGCTTGTTGTGCGTGATCACGATGAACTGCGAGCGGTCGGTCATCTCGCGGACGATCTCGTTGTAGCGGTCGACGTTCGCTTCGTCGAGCGGGGCGTCGACCTCGTCCAGGATGCAGAACGGGGATGGCTTGATCAAGAAGATCGAGAAGACGAGGGCGACGGCCGTCAGGGCTTTTTCGCCACCCGAGAGCTGCTCGACCGTCGAGTTCTTCTTGCCCGGCGGCTGCGCCATGATCTCGACACCCGCTTCGAGCAGGTCGACGTTCTCGCCGCCCGACAGCGAGAGGTAGGCCTGGCCGCCGCGGAACAGGCGCGGGTAGACCTGCTTGAACGTGTTGTTGACCGCGGTGAACGTGTCCTTGAACAGCTTGCGCGAGGTCTTGTTGATCTTGTCGATCGCGCGCTGGAGCTGATCGACCGCGCGCTCGAGATCGATCTTCTGGGCGGAGAGGAACTCGAAGCGCTGCGAGACCTCGGCGAACTCTTCGATCGCGGTGAGGTTGATGTCGGAGCCCATGCGCTCGAGGAGGTCCTTGAGCTCGGTCAGGCGGGCTTCGTCCGTTTCGGTGACGTGGGGGCGCTGGTGGTAATCGTAGAGGATCGACGTGACGTCGGTCTGGTAGCGCTCGTACGTCGCGTCCTCGACGTTGCCCCGGTGCATCGCGATCTGGCCGGCGCGCAGCTCGAGCTGGCCGCGCTCGGTGGCGAGGCGGTCGGCGGTCGTGCGGAGCTCGCGCGCGGCGAGCTCGACCTCGGTCAGGGCGCTGAGGCGGGCGTCGTACGCGGTGCGGCCGGCGTCGAGCTCGGCGAGCTGGGTCTCGCGCTGCGTGCGGATGTCGGCGAGCTCGGCGGCGAGCGCGTCGCAGCCTTCGCGGAGGGAGGTCGCGCGCGCGGTGGCGTCTTCGATCTCGTGGGCGAGGCGCGCGGCGCGCGTGGCGAGCTCGGCGTCCGTCGTCTGGAGGCGGAGCGTCGCGGCCTCGGCGGCGGCGCGCTTCTCGCCGAGCTGGGCGGCGCGGATGCGGGCCTCGGTCAGCGCGGCCTGGAGGTCCTCGAGGCGCTCGCGGAACGAGGCGACCGCGGAGATGTGGTCGAGCTGGATGCGCTCGAGCTCGGCCATGCGATCGATCGCGTGCTGCTTGCGATCGCGTGCCGTGGTCTCGTCGAGCTCGATCGCGCGGAGGCGATGCTCCAGCTCGAGCTGCTCGTTGCCGAGCTGGCCGAGGCGCTCGCGGTGGCGCTCGAGCTCGGTGCGGACGCGCGACTCGTCCTTCTCGTGGCCCATGATGGCGATGTCGCCCTCGTGGACCTGGGTGCGGAGGCCTTCGAGCGCCTTCTGGACCTGCTTGAGCTCGGTCTTGGCGGTGACGAGGCGGGCCATCGCCTCGGAGAGGTCGTGCTCGAGCTTGCCGACGATCTCCTCGAGATCGCGGATCTCGCGCTTCTGGGCGAGCACGCCCGCGCCCTGGGCTTCGCGCGAGCCGCCCGCGACGACGCCATCTTCATCGACGAGGTCACCATCGAGCGTGACCAGGCGATCCTTGACGCCCTGCGCGTGAAGCTCGAGCGCGCGCTCCAGCTGATCGACGACGACCGTACGGCCGAGCAGACGCTTGCCGACCGACTCGTAGCCGTCGGCGAACGTCACCATCTCCGCCATCCGACCGAGCACACCCTCACCGGCGACCGGCGCCGCGAGCGACGCGGACACGAGCTGCGTGCGATCCTCGACCTCGATCTTGCCGCGCGGCGCCTCGTCCCACGCGGGCGACATCCACGACGACGCCCCGCCCTCGCCTTCGAATCGCGTCGAACCAGAGCCGGTGTCCTCGAAGCGCGTCGGGACCGAGCTGGCCAGCTCGCCGACGTCCATATCGTCGAAGCGCGCCGGCGACGACGCCGTGGGCGGCACCGGCTGCGGCACCGCCGACTTCGTCTCGATCGGCACGAACGCCGAGCGACCACCGCCGCCCGCCTTGAGATAGCCGATCGCCTGCAACCCGACCTCGGGCTCGCTGACGAGCACGCCGCCGAGGCGATCGCCGAGCGCCGCTTCGACCGCGATCTCGAGCTGCTCGGGCGCGCGCACGACATCGGCGACGACGCCGCGGATCGCATCCGGTGCGATATCGCTGGCGCCTTGCATCACCGCGCGCGTGCCGCGCTGGAAGCCCTCGTAGCGCTCCTGGATCTCCTGGAGCGAGGTCAGGCGCGAGCGGCGGCGGTGCAGCTCGGTGCGCAGCGTCTCGACCTCGGCCTCACCGCGCTGCACCTCGTCGGACAGCAGCTCCTGGCGCGATGCGAAGTGCTCGTTCTGGCTGCCGAGGTCGAGCCGCGTCTGCCGCAGCGTCGCCAGCGCCTCGTTGACCTTACGGCCCTCGCGGTCGAGCTCCTTGACGCGCCCGGTGTGCTGCTCGGTCTCCGTCATCACGCGCTCGAACCGGCGCTGCGCCTCGTCCTTGCGGCGGGCGAGTGCCTCGAGCTGCGTATCGCTCGTCGCGATCTCGGTGCGGCGCGATCCGAGCTCGGCGCGCGCTTCATCGAGCTGGCCTTGCACATTGACCAGCTGCTGACGCGCTTCGCTCGCCGCCGCCTCGCGGGCCGCGACCTCGGCCGACTCGCGATCGACCTCCGATGCGAGTCCCGACAGCTCCGTCTCCCGCGCTGTCAGCTCGGCCTGGCCGCGCTCGCGCTGCGCCGCGATCTCGTCGATCTCCTCGCGCGCGGTCGCGATGCGCGTATCGAGCTCGTCGGCCTCGCGGCGCTCGAAGCCGATCTTGCTCTCGCCGAGCCGGAGCTTGTTGTCGAGCTCGTAGAGATGCTCCTGCACGCCAATGAGCCGGCGCTCCTCGACCGCGAGGTCCCCGCGCTCGGCGACGACATGCGCGTCCTTCACCGTCCACGCGGCGCGCGTATCCTCGAGGCCCGTCTTGACCTCGCCCAGCCGCGTCGACACGAGCTTGCCCTCGGCCGCTAGCTCGAGCCAGCGGTGCGTCGCCTTCCACAGCTCGATGTCCTTCAGCTCGCTCTTGTACTTCCGGTAGCGCTCGGCCTTCTGCGCCTGCCGACGCAGCGTGCCCATCCGCTTGTCGAGCTCGCTGACGATATCGCTGACGCGCATCAGGTTCTGGCGCGTCTGATCGAGCTTCTTCTCGGCCGCCTTCTTCTTTGCCTTGAACTTCGTGATGCCGGCCGCTTCCTCGATGATCAGCCGGCGATCCTGCGGACGCGAGCTGACGATCTGGCCGATGCGCCCCTGCTCGATGATCGCGTACGCCTTCGTGCCGACGCCGGTGCCCAAAAAGAAGTCCGTGATGTCGCGCAGGCGGCACGGCGTCTTGTTGATGAAGTACTGGCTCGTGCCGTCGCGATAGAGGCGACGCGTGATCGTGACCTCGGTGTAGCGCGCGAAATCGAACGCCGGCGGCTCGTCGCCGAGCACCTTGGCGACTTCGTCCTGCGGCGTCGGGATCGGGTTGCCCTCGGCATCCGTCCACACGCCTTGCGGACCGCTCGCGTGCGCGGGCGCTGCCTCGGCCACCGGCGCCGCTTCGGCGTCCTCCGGCGTGATGCCGTCGAGCGCGCGCTCGGTCTCCGCTTCATCGGAGTGGCGCGCCATCTCGAGCGTCTCGTGCGAGAAGCCGACGTCATCGAACGTCAGCGACACCTCGGCCATCGGCGCCGGGCCGCGCGACTCGCTGCCCGCGAAGATCACATCTTCCATCGCCTTGCCGCGCAGGTGCTTGGCGCTCTGCTCGCCCATGCACCACCGGATCGCGTCGACGATGTTGGACTTGCCGCATCCGTTTGGCCCGACCACGCCGGTGATCGACTCACCGATGTTGACGACCGCACGATCGCAGAACGACTTGAAGCCGATGATTTCGACCCGCTTGATGCGCATCCGCGTGCGACCTTGCCAAACCCCTATGACATTCACGTGCTATCACCTTCGGCGTGCGCTGGGGCCTTGCCCTTTTGCTCGTTTCGGTCGTCGCGAATGCGGCTCCGGTCGTCGAGATCCGTGCCAAGACGCAGCTGTCGTTCGGCCACGTACGCCTCAAGGACAACCACGTCGTCGAGGTCACCGGGACGCTGGTCGACAAGCTGACCGGCGACGGCCTGCCCGGCCAGAAGGTGTACATCACCGTGGGCGGCACGCAGACCTGGGCCACGACGGAGCAGGACGGCTCGTTCCGCGTCCAGGTCGCCGGCGAGCCCGGTCCGCAGCAGGTCACGCTGCAGTTCCACGGCGGCGCCAACGCGCGCATCGAGGGCGCCGACCCGCTGACGATCACGACCGATCCGGCGCGCTCGCAGGTCGAGCTGTCGATCGTCAAGATCGCGGACACCGAGAAGGGGCCCATGCTCCGCGTCAACGGCCTGACCGAGGACGGCCCCGTCGCCGTGCCGCTCCAGCTCGACGTCGCGAGCCCCGGCAAGGACGACTGGAAGGGCGTCACGCAGACGTCGAGCAGCACCGACTTCATCCTCGGGCGCGACAAGGTCGGCGGCCCCGGCCTCCATCGCCTGCGCGCGACGTTCGCCGGCGACGACGCCCGCCAGAAGGCGACCGCCGAGTCGACGATCGAGTGGACGAGCTCGACCCAGACGACGATCAGCCTGTCGAGCCATCGAATCGCGTATGAAGATGCGGTCGCGGTCGCCGGCAAGGTCGTCGACGAGGACGGTAAGCCCGTCACCCGCGCCGCGGTCACGCTGCTCTCCGGCGATCGCCGCCTCGCGCAAGGCGCCACCGGCGACGACGGCACCTATCGCTTCAAGGTCGAGGCGCAGATCATCGCCGGCACGCAGACGGCGGAGACCGCGAACGGCGACCGCCAGTTCGGCCTCCAGGTGCAGGCCGACCCCGGCCAGTCGTTCGTGCGGCCGAGCAAGTCGAACCCCGAGGTCATCAAGATCATGGCGCCGCAGCCGGTGCCGGTCAGCTACACCGTCGCCGCGTTCCTCGCGACCGTGCTCGCCGCCGGCGCGTTCTTCGCGGCCCGCACCAAGCCGTGGCGCCGGTTCCGGCGTCCCGCCGCGCCCGCCGACGAAGCGCGCCCGCAGGACGAGGCTGATGCCCCGCAGACCGGCGGCCTCGTCGTCGCGAAGCCGGGCCTCCTGCCCACGCTGCGCCGCCCCAACGACGATACGTTCTCGGGCGTCGTGCGCGAGACCGTGCGCGGCCGGCCGATCGAAGGCGCCGTCGTGAAGGTCGGCGAGCACGAGGTCACGACCGGCGCCGACGGCAGCTTCCAGATCGAGCACCTGCCCGCCGGTGAGCTGCGCGCCGAGGTCTCGGCCGGCGGCCACGTCACCGAGGCCTTCGCGCTCACGATCCCGCATCGCGGCGAGCTGCGCGGCGTGCGCGTCGACCTCGTCCCCGTGCGCGAGCGCGTGTTCCAGCTCTACCGCCGCGCCGCCGAGCCGGTGCTTCCGGAGTCGCGGCTGTGGGGAATCTGGTCGCCGCGCCAGATCGTCGACCACGTGCGCTCCAAGCGGCCGTCGCCGGCGCTCTCCGACCTCACCGACTTCGTCGAGGAGGTCTACTTCTCGCAGCGCGTGTCGGATCAGACGATCCTCGCGGGCGCGAACGAACGCGTCGACCGCGCGATCCAGGAACGGGCGCGCCGTTAACCCGCGAACCACTTGCCCCGAGCCGGTCTCGGCGCGGCAGCTCGCGCGATCGCGTCGTCGCGGCCGGCTCGCGTTCCGCCCGGGAGCGCTTCGGGGCCGCTCCTCGCGTTCGCACGAGCTGCTCGGCGATCCTCGGCTCGTTGCAAGTGGTTCGCGGGTTCAATGCTATAAGCGCCCCGATGCAGACAGAGCTGATCGAGCTCGCGATCGCGCTGGTCGTGTTGGCGCTGATCATGGTCGTGCTGCGGCGCGCCTCGCTGAAGAGCCAGCGCAAGGCGCCCGCGACCGCCAAGGAGCGCCTCGAGGAGCAGCCGAAGGAAGCGCCCAAGGCCGTCGAGGAAGCGCCCGTCGTCGTCGTCAAGGAGCAGGTCGACGACGAGGCGGCGGCCGCCTACAAGGCCGGCCTCGCGAAGACCCGCGGCGGGTTCGTCGCGCGGATGGGCAAGCTGTTCTCGAAGAAGAAGATCGACGCCGCGACCGTCGACGAGCTCGAAGAGGTCCTGTTCACCGCCGATATCGGTCCGCGCGCCGCCGACCGGATCTTCCAGGCGGTGAAGTCGAACATGTCGAAGACCGAGCTCGAGGACTCGGACAAGATCTGGGCGCAGATCAAGAAGACGTCCCGCGAGATCCTCAGCGTCGACGCCCCGCCGGTCGACATGGCGTCGAAGAAGCCGTTCGTGCTGCTCGTCCTCGGCGTCAACGGCGTCGGCAAGACGACGACGATCGGCAAGCTCGCGTCGCTGTGGAAGGCGCAGGGCAAGAAGATCCTGCTCGCCGCCGGCGATACGTTCCGCGCGGCCGCGACCGAGCAGCTCGAGGAATGGGCGAAGCGCGCCGAGGTCGACATCGTCAAGGGCAAGGAGAACGGCGATCCGTCGTCGGTCATCTTCGACGCGATCAAGAAGGGCGCCGACGAGGGCTACGACCTCGTCATCTGCGATACCGCCGGCCGCCTGCACTCGAACACGGGCCTGATGGACGAGCTCAAGAAGATCCGCCGCGTCGCCGACAAGGCGCTCACGGGCGCCCCCCACGAGACCTGGATGGTCCTCGACGCGACGACGGGCCAGAACGCGATCGCCCAGGCCAAGACGTTCAAGACGGATATGCAGATCACCGGAATCGTGCTCACCAAGCTCGACGGCTCGTCGAAAGGTGGCGTGGTCCTCGGGATCTGCGACGAGCTGAAGGTCCCGGTCCGCTACATCGGCCTCGGCGAGAAGATCGGGGATCTGAGGCCGTTCGACCCTGCCGCCTTCGTCGAGGAGCTGTTCGAGGACCCGCAACGCACCGCGGCCTGACGTGTCCTTCGTAGGCCCAAACCTCAGTGAATAGCTTGAGGTTGGGAAAAAGCACATGTTATGAAGCCCCTACGAATGCGGACCATCGGGTATCGGTCTAGAGGTCTACTCGTCGTCGCGCTCGGACTCCTCGCGAGTACGGCCGTCGCGGCACCCAAAAAAGGTGGCAAGGGCGGCGGCACTACGAGCGCACCGAAAGGTGGCGCTGGTGGTGGCGGCTCGACGAGCGGCGGCGGTGACGCCGGCGGCGACATCGAGATGGACGACAACGGAAAGGGCGGCGGCGGTGGCGGCGGCACACCAGCAGGCGGCGCGGCCGGTGGTGGCGGTGGCTCCGCGGTCGACTCCGGCGAGATCGAGATGGACGACAGCGCCAACAAGCCTGGCGATCTGTCGGCCGACCTCGCCGCGAGCGATCAGGCCAACGCGACCGTGAAGCAAGGCCAGATCAAGAAGACGCCGCTGGCCTGGAAGGACATCGTCGTCGTCGTTCGCAAGCCGTTCCTCAAGGTGCGGCGCACCGAGCTCAACCCGTTCGTCGCGACGACGATGAACGACAACATGATTCGCCACGAAGCGATCGGCGGCGAGTTCAACTACTACCTGACCGACGTGCTCGCGATCGGCGTCGAGGGCCAGTACATGGTCCACAGCTTCAACGAGCCGTACGACCTCGTCGCTCGTCAGGCGCGCCGGCTGCCGACGCTCAACCAGTACAACTGGCAGACCGCGCTCGACTTCCACTACGTGCCGGTCTACGGAAAGTTCGCCATCTTCGACAAGAAGCTGATCACGTGGGAGGCGTTCTTCACCGCGGGCATCGGCGTCGGCCAGTCCGAAGTCGTGCCGCGCGACACGAAGTACCCCGGCTTCACGAACTTCCTGATCCAGCCGAACGTCGGCGCGTCGATGCGCTTCTTCCTCGCGAAGTGGCTCACCGTCAACATCGGCGTGCGTGACTACGTGTTCGTCGACAAGTTCGAGCCCACCGACCGCGTGATGTTCCCGACCGCGACGCTCGCGCAGGACCACGCCGACAGCTCGCTGATCAACAACATCATGTTCCAGGCGGGTCTCAGCTTCTGGCTGCCGACCTCGTTCGAGTACACGACGTTCCGCTGAGGAGAAGGCAACCCATGACGAAGCACTATCTGTTCGCCGCCCTCCTCGGCCTCTCCCTGGTCGGAACCGCCAGCGCGGACGACAAGGACAACTCGAAGACGACCACGCCCGGTGGCCGCCGCCTCAACAGCCTGCACAACGACTACGCGGTTCGCCACCGGCGCCTGCTGCTGCGCAACCGCTTCGAGTTCACGCCGCTGTTCGAGTCGACGATCAACGCCGACTTCCAGCACACCATCGGCGGTGGCGTGAAGCTCGAGTACCACATGAGCGACATGCTCTCGATCGGCGTCATCGGCGTCTACGGCACGTCGATCCACACCGGCCTCGTCGACAAGCTCGTCAATCCGAATTCGCCGAGCAAGCTCGAGGACAACACGAACGACATGACGCGCGAGCCGAGCGTCACCGAGTTCCTCGATCACCTGAACTCGATGCCGGTCCACGGCGCCGCGTACATCAGCATCACGCCGTGGTACGGCAAGCTCGCCGCGTTCTCGCAGGCGTACGTCGCGTTCGACTTCTACTTCCAGGGCGGCGTGTCGTTCGCGCAGCTCCAGGGCGACTGCCCGACCAACATCTGCTCGGACGCCGCGCCCGGCCAGCCGCGCCCGAACCCGATGCCGGGCGGCGAGAACCTGCCGCCGGACAACAACCCGAACAACGACCCGCCGCTCAACACCGGCGGTCGCGCGGGCCTCTACCTCGCGGGCGGTCTGCACGTGTTCCTGAACGACTTCCTGGCGCTCGACCTGTCGGTCCGCGACTACGCGTTCAGCGACAACCCCTCGGGCGCCGACTACAACGCCGACCTCTTCGTCGGCCAGAACAAGAAGACGGGCGAGGACGACAACCGCTTCCTCCACCACCTGTTCTTCGGCGCCGGCGTCGCGATCATGTTCCCGACGACGATCAAGCGCACGCCGTAGCCCGGACACCGGTCGCCACCTCGGGTGCCGCCCTGCCAACGAAATTGGCGGGGCGTTTTTGTAACTACGCGAAGATCCTGTACCCTGGTCTGGATCGCGGCTTGCTGCGATCATGATCGGATCCATGCGTCTCGGGTTTCTCGTCCTGATCGGCCTCGCGGGGTGCATCACCCCGTCGATCCCGATTCCTCCGCCCGACCCGGCGGAGATGAACTTCCACCTGACGACGAGCGGGACGACCTCGTCCGCCGTCTTCACGTACCCCGCCCACGACGCGTACAAGGGCTCGACGGCCTATATCCTCGACCAGCACACCGGTCAGGGCGTGTTCCAGATCGCCAACGCCGACGGCAGCATCGGCCCGTCGCTCCCGCTGCCGGCGTCGCTCGGTGACCAGGTCGTCGTCACGATCCAGAACACCGAGCAGACCGTCTCGGCCTGCGTCGTCCTCCAGGAGGGCGCGCAGAATCCAAACGTCTACTGCCAGTAGGGACGCTTTCTCACTTCGCAACCCACGTGCGCGAGTACGTACGCGAGGTTAGGTGGGGACGCTTTCTCACTTCGCAACCCACGCGCGGCGTGTCCGAAGGTTGATAAGTGAGAAAGCGTCCCCAGCTAAGTGCGCATAGGCGTGGCCACGGGGCGGTTGCCGCTGCCCTCGTAGTCACGCGAGCGAGCCCGAGGACTCGCGGCGGTTGTCGTTAGTAACCGGTGACGACGGGCCACGCGACGAGCGTCGGGTGCACCGTCTCGATCGTACCCTGGCGCTCGATCACGAGCGTCGGCTGCGCGCCGGGGTGACTGCCGTAGATGCGCTCCTGCAGGTCGTTCGCGCTGCGGACCGGCGCGCCGTCGATCGACACGACGTGGTCGCCCGTGTGGAGCTCGATCGCCTCGGCGGGCGTCCCGGGAAGCACCGAGTCGATCTCGGCGACACCGTCGCGGAACACGTAGCGAATGCCGAGGAAGCCGTGCTCGGGGTGATATTCACCGGCCGGCTGCACGTTGATCTGCTCGACGCGGTACGGACATGACCGCACGCTCATCGAGTCCGCGACCTGCATCGCCATCAGCGTGGTCGCGAGCGCGAGGCCCGAGGCGACACCCGCCATCGTGCACACGACGGCGACGGTTCCGAGGCCACGGCTGCGCTCGTTGGGAAGCAGGGCCTCTCGGCGGAGTACTGGAGAACGTTCGGGCTCGGGCTGCGTATCGACAGACATCTCGATTCCCTCGCTTTCAGGTCTCAACGTTCCGGCTCTACTTCCCAGTTTACTCGTCGACGTTTGGATTGCCATCGAGAAGTGCGTGCGAAAACCCGTGATACCGTCCGGAGCACGTTGGCCTCTCAACGCCGCGCGCGCCGTCGCCGGTGGCTCGTCGTCATCGGTCTTGCCGTGCTGCTCGTCATGGGCGCCGGGTTCGCGTACCTGCGCGTCAAGCTCGAAGGCCCGGACCTCGGCGACAAGCTCGCGACTCTGCTGAACAAGCGGATGCGCGGCCGGATCGAGATCGAATCGATCGAGTGGCCCGCCTCTGCGCTGAAGACCGCGGTGACCGGCGGCTGGGTCCCCGTCACCGTGCGGGGCGTGAAAGTGTGGGACGACTGCGCACTCAGTGCAGGGATCGGTGAGGGCGACCCGGACGAGGTTCGCATCGGCGATCCCAACGAGGACTGTACGCCCGATGACAAGCCCGACCGCGACCCGGCCAGCAAGCGCAAGCCGCGCAAGCTGCTGCTCCGCAGCGACCTGATCACGGCCGAGCTCGACATCCATGCCGCCCTGTTCGGCCGCCACGACCTGGTGTTCCGCCACGTCGTCGTGCACGGCGGCGAGGCACTGCTCGAGCAGACGCGCGAGCCGTATCCGCTGCACGCGTACGACCGCACGATCGTGTCGATCGTCACGGCATTCTACCCGCGCCTCAAGGCGGGCTTCCACGCCGGCATCTACGCGCAGGCGCCGCCGCCGATCTTCGACCTGCGCGACATGCACGTCGAGCACCTCAACCTGACCGCGCACCTCGCGCCGTACACGGTCAAAGACGACATCGTCGGCTACGGCATGACGGCGCGCATCGAGGACGTCAACGTCGCGCCGGATCCCGCGGCGACCGATTCGTTCCTCCACATGAACCCGACCGACCCGCTCGTCGCGAAGTTCTACGTGCGCCTCGCCTTGAAGGGCGGCCACACGCACCTGCGCATCCTCGACGAGGGCCCGCGGTCGTCGTTCCGCGTGCTCGGCGACAACGGCATGGGCAACGACTGGGCGAAGGGCCGCAAGGCGTACTACGAGCTCGAGCTGTCCGAGGTCGCGCTGCAGCGGCTCGCGCAGCTGCCGACCGAGTGGGCGAAGCGAGACTTCGTCGCGAACACGCTGTCGCTCGCGCTGACCGCGCACACGCTGCCGTGCACCGCGAATCCCAAGCCGGAAGACGGCGCCGACCTCCGCGTCACCGGCGAGCTGCTCGACTACTGGGACCGCCCGTACGACGGCGCGTGGAACCTCAAGCTCGACACCAAGAACATGGGGCCGACGATCCGCTCGTGCATCAAGTCGACGGTCGGCGGCGACAATCTCGCCGGCACGATCTCGCTGACCGGACCGTACGTCGCCGCGCCGGCGATCGGGCTCGATCTCACCGGCGTCGACTTCGACATGCCGCTGCGCAAGGGCGAGGACCCGCTGCGGCTCACGCTCGCCGAGCTCCACGGCAAGATCGATCTCGTCAACGACGAGGGCTACATCGAGAAGACCAAGGCGCTGGTCCGCAACGGCAAGGAGCCCGGCGAGGTCGAGCTGTCGGCGACGTTCGGCCTCAAGCCCTACTACGGCAAGGCGCAGGTCGAGATCGTGAACGCGATCGACGTCGGACGGTTCCTGCCGCCGAAGATCACG
>JAFAOG010000126.1 GCA_019237945.1 Deltaproteobacteria bacterium
TGAACGTTCACGGACGTTCCACCACGAGCGCGATGCCTTCGCCGCCGCCGATGCACAGCGACGCGCAGCCGGTCTTCTTGCCGGTCGCGGCGAGCTGGTGCACGAGCGTGACGAGCACGCGCGCGCCCGAGGCGCCGATCGGGTGACCGAGCGCGACCGCGCCGCCCCAGATGTTGACCTTCGACGGGTCGAGGCCGAGCAGCTGGTTGTTCGCGATCGACACGACCGAGAACGCCTCGTTGATCTCCCACAGGTCGACGTTCTTGGCGTCCCACTTCGCCTTCGCGAGCGCGTTCTTGATCGCGGTCGCCGGCGCGGTGGTGAACCACTCGGGCGCCTGCGCGTGATAGCCCCACGACACGAGCTTCGCGAGCACCTTCGCGCCACGCTTCTTCGCCTCGTCGGCGCTCATCAGCACGAGCGCGGCGGCGCCATCGTTGATCGACGACGCGTTGCCGGCCGTGATCGTGCCGTCCTTCTGGAACGCGGTGCGCAGCGTGCCGAGCTTCTCGATGTTGCCGCGGCCCGGTTCCTCGTCGACCTCGAACTTGATCGTGCCCTTCTTGTCCGCGATCTCGACGGGCGTGATCTCGGCCTTGAAGCTGCCGTTCTTGTTCGCCTCGAGCGCGCGCTTGTACGACTCGGCTGCGAACTCGTCCTGGGCGCTGCGCGGAATGTTCCGCTCCTTCGCGCACAGCTCGGCGCAGTTGCCCATGTGCTGGTTCGAGTACGGATCCCACAGGCCGTCGGAGACCATCGTATCCGCCGTCTCGAGCGGGCCCATCTTCGTGCCGTTGCGCGAGTTGCGGAGGATGTGCGGCGCGTTCGACATCGACTCCATGCCGCCTGCAACGCCGACCTCGATCTCGCCGGCGGCGATCGCCCGCGCGACGCCGAGCACCGCCTCGAGGCCCGAGCCGCAGACCTTGTTGACCGTCACGCACGGGACGCTCTGCGGCAGCCCGGCGAACAGCGCCGCCTGGCGAGCCGGCGCCTGACCGACACCGGCCTGGAGCACATTGCCCATGTGAACGAGCCCGACATCGGACGCCGCGACGCCGGCGCGTTCGAGCGCGGCCCTGATCGCAGTCGCGCCGAGACGCGGAGCGGGGACGCTGGCGAGGCCCCCGAGAAAGCTTCCAATGGCAGTACGAGCAGCACCGACGATGACGACGTCACGCATGCGGGTGGCTTACCGCCAAAGCGGCCTGATTTCAACGATGTAACCGCGCTCTCTGGACGAGCGGGACCAGCCGTTCGACCACCTCGTCGATCTGAGCCTCCGTCGTGCCGCGCCCGAGCGAGAATCGCACCGCCTCGAGGGCCTGCCCGGGGGCCAGCCCGAGGCCGAGCAACACCTCGGAAGGCTTCACGCTACCGCTGGTGCAGGCCGCCCCGGTCGACGCGGCGATCCCCTCCAGATCGAGCGCGATCACGAGGTCCTGACCGCGCGCGCCCGCGAACCCCGCATTGACCGTTCCACCGACGCGCGGCCGGTCGGCGCCGTGGATCCGCGTCCCCGGGATCGCGAGAATTCCCTGCTCGAGACGGTCGCCGAGCGTCGCGACGGCTGCCCAAGCGGCCGGGTCGACCTCGGTCGCAGCCGCGCCGAAGCCGACGATGCCGACGACGTTCTCCGTGCCCGGCCGCCGGCCACGCTCCTGATGGCCCGCATCGCTGCCAAGGCCCGCATCGCTCGCGACGACGAGCGCGCCGACGCCGGGCGGCCCGCCGAGCTTGTGCGCGCTGATCGCGAGCGAGTCGACGGCGGGCAGCGCGAGCTTGCCGACGGCCTGCACGGCATCGACGTGGACGAGCGCGCCCGCCGGCAGCGTCGCGAGATCGAGGATCGTGCCGAGCTCGTGGTTGACGAGCGCCGCCGCGACGAGCCCGACCGGCTCGTCGATGGACGCATCCGCGGACAGCATCACGGTGCGCCAGCCACCCGCCACGAGCGCGGCGATGGCCCCCTTGAGCGACGGGTGCTCCAGTGGCGTCGTCGCGACCACACGCGGCAGGCCGCGCGCCTCGGCGATCCGTGCGAGCGCGGCAACGCCGAGCTGGTTCGCCTCGGTGCCGCCGCTCGTGAACACGACTTGCTCGCGCGGGCGCCCGACGAGGTCGGCGATCTGCCGGCGGGCCCGCTCGACGAGGTCGCGTGCGCGCCGCCCCTCGGCGTGGATGCTCGAAGGGTTCGCCAGAAACGCAAGCGCATCGACCATGGGTGCGCGTGCGGCCTCCGTGAGAGGCGCGCTGGCGTTGTAGTCGAGGTAGATCCGTGGGCGCGTTGACATGAGGTGACCGACGTCCGCATCATTTCACGAGATTTCGTGGCGGACGACGCAGGCGAGCTCCTGGTTCGTTCGGGCCTGGTATCGTCCACGGCCCTTGACGAGGCGCGCGTGTACGTCGAGGAGCACGGCGGGACGCTCGGCGAACAGCTCGTGGCGAGCGGCGTCGTCACCGACGAGAAGCTGACCGATTTCTACAAGTCGCGGCTGCTCGTGCCGCAGGTCAACCCGAACACGCTCGCGCGGCTGCCCGCGAAGGTCGTCGCCGTGATCCCGAGCGACATGGCGATCGAGCTGCGCGCGATTCCGGTCTCGCTCGACGCCGACAACAACCTGACGATCGCGATGAGCGATCCCTCCGACCGCTATGCCGTCGACGAGATCGCGCAGTTCAGCGGCGCGTATGTCGTGCGCGCCGTCGCGACGCAGATGCAGATCGCGTGGTGCCTCGCGCACTACTACGGCCACGTCACCGAGCTCGGCGCGCGCCTGCTCCAGCCGAATGCCTCCGGTGGGCAGCAGCGCGCGGTGCAGGCCGCGGTGCGGCCGTCGCGCAAGCGCGGCATGACCGGCGAGATCAACGCGCAGCGCAAGCGTGCCCTCGTGCCGGTGCAAGAGGAGCCGGAGGCCGCGCCCGAGGAGGAGGCGGAGGACGCCGTGCCCGAGCAGCCGGCGCCGCGCGCGCGTAGCGTCTCCGGAGAGATCCGCGTGCCGGGGCGGCGTGCGCCGTCGATCCGGCCGCCGTTGCCCGAGGACTCGGGGCCCGTGATCTCGATCGAGGCCGACGAGCCCGACGGCGACGAGGTCGGCGAGGATACGAACCCGCACCAAAAACCGGCGCCACCTGCCCCGCCGCCGCCCAAGCCGGTGCCGCAGCGCAAGCGTCCCGCCGAGCCCGATCCGCCGGAGCTCGCGGCGCGCACGGGCGAGATCGGCGTGCGTGCGCCATCCGAACGCACGACCACGGCTCCGCCCGACGA
The DNA here is from genome assembly GCA_019237945.1 of Deltaproteobacteria bacterium. Lineage (GTDB taxonomy): Bacteria > Myxococcota_A > Polyangia > Haliangiales > Haliangiaceae > JABFXX01. Next base: position 3,272 of record JAFAOG010000126.1, read on the forward strand.
GCCGCGCATCGTGATCGCCGACGATCTCAACGAGCCTCCGAAGCGCAGGCGGCCGATCACCAAGGACGATCCGCCGGAGCTCGCGGCCCGCGCCGGCGAGATCGGCGTGCGCGCGCACAAGGACGAGCTGCCGCCGGCGC
>JAFAOG010000298.1 GCA_019237945.1 Deltaproteobacteria bacterium
GTTGATGATGCTCGGGTTGCCGCCGATGCCGTGGCCGACGATCGTCACGCAGCCTTCTTCGCCGAACTCGATCTGATCGCCGATCACCGTGTCGAGGCGCTTGCGGACCTCGCCCCAGTCCGGAACGTCGGCGATCGTGAACCAGCAGCGCAGCTCCTTGCCCTCGAGATCGAGGTGGGTGAGCGGGATCGATGCGGCCTCGAGGATCTGGAGCGTGTGCTCGACGGCGGCGCCGCCGGAGGTGCGCAGGCGGATCAGCGCGTTCTGGCCGGTGACCGCGGCGACCTGGCGCTCGCGCTCGGGGGAGAAATCGATGCGAGTGCCGCCGCCGTCCTTGTTCGTCGCGCGCGCGTAGAGCGCGATGCCGGACTTGCGGGCGAACTCGACCGACGCGTCGTGCAGGACCTTCGCGCCCTGGGCGGCGAGCTCGAGCATCTCGTCGTGGCTGATCGAATGAATGAGCTGCGCGGCATCGACGATGCGCGGGTCGGCGGTGTAGACGCCGTCGACGTCCGAGCAGATCTCGCAGTAGTCGGCGCGCAGGGCGCCCGCGAGCGCGACGGCGGTGGTGTCGGAGCCGCCGCGGCCCAGCGTCGTGATCTCGCGCTTGTAGCTGACGCCCTGGAAGCCGGCGACGATGACGACCTTGCCGCGATCGAGCTCGTCTTCGACGCGGAACGGCCGCACCTCGACGATGCGCGCGCCCGAGTGGCGGTCGTTCGTCAGGATGCCGGCCTGCGAGCCGGTGAACGAGATGGCCTCGAGGCCCTGCTCCGCGCACGCCATCGAGAGCAGCGCCATCGCCTCGCGCTCGCCGCACGTCAGCAGCATGTCGAGCTCGCGTCGCGACGGCGACGGGCTGACCTGCTTGGCCTTTTCGATCAGCTGATTCGTGGTCTTGCCCATCGCGGAGACGACCACGACGACCTTCTTGCCGGCCGCCTTCGTGCGCGCGATGCGCTGCGCCACGAGCTTGATCTTCTCGGCATCGGCGACCGACGAGCCGCCGTACTTCTGCACCACGATTCCGGTCGGGGTCATGTCGGGCACCATACACGATCAGAACGTCATGACGATGCTACCTTGTTCTCATGAGCCGTATCGTCGGGTCGCTGCTGCTGGTCGTCGCCGCGTGCGCGACCGCGCGACCGCCACGCCCGAGCTTTCCCGACGCGCCGCTCGAGCTGCGCGACGATACCGACCGCGACCAGGCGATCGATCGACTGTGGGTGATGCCGCACGGCGCGGCGCGCGACGAGGTGAGAGCGGGAATAACGACGGCGATCGCGCGGCGCATCGACGATGCGCTCCAGGAAGACAAGCCGCTCGTCGCCGAGCAGCTGCTCTACCAGCTCGCGTCGCTGTGGCAGGAGGATCCCGACGCGGTCGGCGCTGGTCTCGCCGCGCAGGCCCCGCTGATCGAGCGGCTGCGGGCCGTGTTCGCGAAGTCGGGCTCGGCCGAGCCGACGATCGCGTGTCTCGTGCTGCTCGCCGAGATCAGCGGCGGCAAGCGCGCGGACGTGATGAGCGAGCTCGAGGACATCCTCGGCTACGCCGACGACCTCGCGTCCGCCGAGAACGGCTCGAACGCGACGCGCGCCCAGCCGATCGCGCTGCTCCAGCCGACCGTGCTCGTGCTGCCGGCGGACTGGCTCGTCGCGAAGTACGTCCAGCTACTCGAGGCGCGCCAGAAGGTCGTCGCCGATCTGCTCGTCAAGCAAGGCGCGTCGATCCAGCTCGTGCGCGCGCACCACGACATCCTGTCGACGGCGCATCGCATCGCGGCCGCGCTCGCCCGCGCCGGCAAGCCGGAGGCGATCCATCTGCACCTGTCGCGGCTCACCGGCATCGGCACCGATCGCGAGATCGCGGCGCGCGCCGAGGTCCTCGCCGAGCAGCCGACCGCCGATGCGTACGTCCAGCTCGCGGCGGCGCTGCGCAAGGACGAGCACGCGCCCGATCCGGTCGGCGCACTCGCCGTGTGCGAGGCCGGGCTCGCCAAGTTCCCGCACGATCCGACGCTGCTCGCGGCCGCCGCCGAGCACGCGACCGCGCTCGGCCGCGTCGATCAGCCTATCGCATACTACGAGGCGGCGCGGCCGGCCGATCCGGCGACGGTGCGCAAGCTCGGAGCGCTCTACGCCGAGCGGATCGCGCGCCTCGGCTTCGGCGGTCGTCCCGCGGCCGCGCGCACCGCGCTCGCGACGCTCGAGAAGACGAGCCAGGGCAAGGTGTGGACGGAGGCGCGCGCCGCCGCCGAGACGGCGCTCGGCAAGGGCATGCTCAGCCAGGGCCGACTCGACGACGCCGAACGCGCGTTGACGACGTCGCTCGATCTCGCGCCGAGCGTCGATGCGCTCGAGACGCTCGCGACGATCTACTACAAGACCGGCCGGCTCGATGCCGCCAACAAGATGGCGAGCGCGGCGATCGCCGCGACGGGAGGCGACCTCGAGCGGCGCGCACGGCTCGAGCGAATCGCCGGTGACGTCGCGCGTGCCGACAACCGCGCGCGCGACGCGGCGGTGCTCTACCTGACCGCGATGCACGACTGGTCGGAGCTGCTCAAGACGCCGCAGCCGCCGAAGTCGCTGCTCGCCGAGGGCCAGCTCGAAGCCGGCCGAGGCCTGTGGTTCCTCGGTCACAGCGATCGCGCGGTCGACCTCGTGCTGTCGGCGACCGAGGAGGATCCCGATTCGGCGGCGACGTTCTCGAGCGCGGTCGCGTTTCTGATCGAGGTCGGCCGCCCCGTCGATGCGCTCGATGCGCTGCACCGCGCGCTGTCGGCCGATATCAACGAGCTCTACAAGGTCTACATGTGCCTGTGGGTCGTCGCGGACGAGCGCCGCCGCGGCGAGCCGCGCGATCGCCAGGCCGTCGACTACCTCGCGAGCCGCCACGGCGACCTGTGGTACGAGCAGCTCGCGGAGACGGCGACCGGCCGCCTCGACTTCACCGCGCTGCGCGCGAACGCGAACACCGCGCCGCGCCAGGCCGAGCTCGCGTTCTACGGCGTCGTGCTCGGGCTCGATCCCGAAGCGAGCGCGCCCGCGTATGCGAAGAAGAAGCTCGTCGACGTCATCGAGGCCGGCCTCGTGCTGGACGCCGAGTTCGACCTCGCCCGGCTGTGGCTGGCGGGGCCGTGAAGGATCTCGGGCGCCAGCTGCGGCGCCTGCTGACCCCGCGCGCCCTGCTCGCGTGGTGCGGCACCGATCGGCTGAGCGCGCTTGCCGAGCCCGCGCGCCGCGCCGCGATGCGCGAGCTGACACCCGCTGCCGCGCCGCTCGCCGTGTTTATCGCCGGCACCGAGGTACCGGTGTCGCTCGTCGAGCGCACGCTCGATCTCGAGACGCTCGTCCATCACGGGCTCGTCGAGATCGCGGGCGACCGCGTGCGCGCGACGCTCTCGCTGCTACCGCTCGGCAGCTCGCTGCTCGCGTGCGACCGGCTCGATGCCGCGCCGACCGACGACGTCGTGATGTGGCCCGACGACTCGAGCTACCACCTCGCGCTCAGCGTGCCGCCCGGCGAGAGCTGGCTCGACCTCGCGTGCGGTTCGGCGTTCGCGCCGCTGTGGCGCCACCAGCCCGCCGTGATCGCCGATGTCAACGACCGCGCGCTCGCCCGCGCCGCGCTCGGCGGGATGCTCTCCGATGTCGCGCTCGAGCCGTACACGGCCGACGTCATGGACGGCGTGCCGCTGCGCGCGTGGGACGTGATCTCGTGCAACGCGCCGATCCCCGATGACGCGGGTCCGATGTGGCGCGCGACATCGCTTGCGTTCTTCGAGAAGCTGTTCGCCGAGACCGCATTCGCGCGGCTGGTCGTGATTCACGCCGCCGAGCGCGCGCTGGCCCCGCTCGCGGATCTGCCCGGCGAGAAGGTCGTCGTCGCGTACACGCCCGAGCCCGGCTTCGCGGTCGCCTGGTGGCAGCCCGCGGCCGACCGCCGCTATGTCCACGCTCGGCGGCCGCTGACGGACGATCGCCCGCACGTGACGTTCGAAGATCGCGCCGCGGCGCTGTGCTAGCGTCGACGGCGGCTTGGGGAAGATCGCTTGCATCGTCGCGATCGTCTTGGCTGCATGCTCGCAGCCACGCATTCCCGATGCGCCGCTGCCGCCGCACGACCCGACGCGCCTCTCGCACAGCCAGCACGCGGCCGTCGACTGCGCCGATTGCCACCAGATGGGCACGCGGCCCGGCAGCCGCGACCACGCGCCGTGCGACCGCTGCCACCGCCCCGCCTTCCTGACGACGCCCGGCGAGCTGTGCAAGGTCTGCCACGTCGAGGTCACGGCGGAGCCGGTCACCGCGCCGCTCAAGCCGTATCCGAGCGAGGAGATCTGGCAGGCCGAGCCGAGCAAGTTCTCCCACCGCTTCCACATGGACGCGGTGCCGATGGAGAGCAAGGTCGGCTTCCACGTCACGTGCGCCGACTGCCACGTGCGCGACGGCAAGCTCGTCCATCCCGACCACGCGGCATGCGCGCGCTGCCATGCTCCCGAGGCCGGCGCGGCTCCCGCGATGACCGCGTGCGCGACGTGCCACCAGAACGGCGTGCAGCAGCGGACGCGCGCGCGCCTGATCAAGGGCGACCTGCGCTTCGATCACGCGTCGCATCGCACCGACCGACGCGGCGCCGCGATCAAGTGCGAGGCGTGCCATGCGCAGAGCGCACAGGCGACCGGCTACGGCGATCACGCGCCGCCGCGCGTCGAGGCATGCGTCACGTGCCACGACGACACCGACCGCACGCCCGCCGCGATGCGCATGCGCATCTGCCAGACGTGCCACAGCGAGCGCACCGAGACGCTCACGCAGCTCGCGCCGCGCAGCCACCTGCCCGCGACCGAGAAGCCGATCGATCACACGCTCGCGTTCCGGCGCGACCACGCGGAGGTCGCCGAGCGCGACGGCGGGCGATGCGCGGCGTGTCACACGCAGATGAGCGGCAACTCGCGCGACATCTGCGACGAGTGCCACCAGACGATGCGCCCGTCCGATCACCGGATCACGTGGCGCGAGCTCGACCACGGCACCGAGGCCGCGGCCGATCGGGCGCGGTGCGCGCGCTGCCACGTCGTCGAGTTCTGCACCGCGTGTCACGCGCAGCGCCCACGCTCGCACGGCTTCCCGGGCTCGTTCCTCACCGACCACGGCGCGCTCGCGCGCATCAACGTGCGCTCGTGCCTGACGTGCCACGAGGAGCAGGGCAACCTGCCCGGCGCGTGCGCGCAGTGCCATACCGTGCCGGCGGGACGGCGATGAGGCACGCGGCGCTCGTCTGTGCGCTGTGCGCGACCGCCTCCGCGGAGCCGCCGAAGCTCCGGCTCGATCACGCGCCGCCGTCGCTGAAGATGCGCGCCGCGCAGTCGATCCCCGCGAAGCCCGCGCCGAAGCCCGCCGCTGCGCCCGCGCCGCCGCCCGCCGCTCCGATCGATCTCGGCGCCGATGCCGCGCTCGTGCGCGACGTCGATCGCCCGGTGTCGGCGCAGTTCAACCTCGGCTACGTCGTCGAGGGGACCGCGATCGTCGATCACGAGCGCCGCTTCTCCGCGCCCGACCCGGCATCGATCGATCAGCTGCGCGCGTACTCGCTCGGCGAGGGCTTCCTCAGCACGCGTGGCGTCGCGGTCGATAGCCTGTCGACGTACCTCGCGGCGCGGTTCCAGCTCGTGCCGCAGCACCACGTGCGCGCGCCCGATGGCACCGAGGTCCCCGCGCTGCCGCCCGTCGCGACGTGGTTCGATCGCAGTGGCATCGAGCCGCGCAACCTGTGGGCCGAAGTGAAGGACTTCCTCCCAGATCGGCGGTTCGCTCCGCTGCGCGTGCGCGCGGGCGAGCAGTACGTCTACGGGCCGTGGGTCGTCCACATCTATGGTGCGAACGCGGCGTGGGAGGAGAAGCTCGTCAGGGCCAACGTCTACGTCGGCACGCGCGTGCCCGACTACACGCTCGCGCGCGTGTCGATCAAGGATCGCGCGCTGATCAGCGGCGCCTCGGTGCGCGTCGACCTGCGCGACCTCCGTCATCCGATTCCGTTCTCGTTCGCGATCGAGGGGCTCAGCCTCGCGTCGATCGGCTCGGCGACCGGCCAGGCCTCGCACAACGCGCAGGTCGAGATCGACTGGCGGCCGCGCAAGGACGTCGCGCTGATCGCGCAGGCGCGCACGCGCGAGCAGGAGCTCGCCAACGAGCACCTCCAGCTGCGCAGCCGCTACGGCCAGGTCACGAACCTCGTGTTCGACCTGACGCATCGCCACAACGGCGACTGGCGCTGGGATCCGACGGTGACCGAGACCGATCCGCTTGCCGCGAAGCGCTACCTCGATCTCGGGCCGGTGCTGCCGCAGCTGCTCGCGTCGATGCGCGCCGGCACGCTGATCAAGGAGAACATCGACCTCTACGTGCGCGGCGCGGCGTCGAGCGACCTCGCGAGCAAGGACCCGAGCGATCCGAAGAGCACGTTCGCGGCGAGCTATCTCGAGCTGGGCGGCGCGCTCGAGGTGCGCGTGCGACGCACGCTGGCCGTCGGGGCGAGCGCGCTCACGCGAGAGACGACGCGCGTCAAGCCGCTCGCGCCGATCAGCGACACGCCGTACACCGACATGCTGCCCGCGCAGTCCGATCCGACGCTCGGCGAGCGCGACATGGTCGAGCTCGGATCGACGCTGCGGATGAACCTCGGCGCCCGCAAGTTCTCGGCGCTCGCAGAAGGCTTCGCGCGCCGCACCGACTTCCCGCTGACGTACTGCGCGGTGACGAACACGTCGACGTGCAACCTGCTCGCGACGTCGGTGCCGACGACCGACTGGCGCTGGGGCGGCCGCGTCACCGTCGACGCGTGGATCGGCCAGCGGTTGCGGATCTTCGCGGCGTACGAGCTGTCGAGCGCGCTCAAGTATCAGCCCGAGATCACCGGCTACAAGTCGCTGCAGCTGGTGATGGAGGGCATTTACTAGTGCGCGCGCTGGTGCTGCTCGTGCTCGCGGCGAGCGTGGCGGCGGCCGAACCGCGCACGGTGCCGTTCGGCTTCGATCACAACGTGCACGATCGCGATGTCGTCGTATCGGGCGGCGAGGAGCTCGCGTGCGCGCGCTGCCACGCGGTCGTCAAGGGCATGCTCGTCGGCAAGCCGGGCCACGCCGCGTGTTTCGGCGCGTGTCACGGTGCGGCACCGGTCGCGCCGAAGAGGGGCGAGAAGCCGGCGGCCGGCGAGCGCACGAAGGTCTGCCTCGCGTGTCACTCCGAGGCGCAGCTCGCCGCGCCGTACGCCGGCAAGCTCCCCGTGCCCTACCCGCCCTACAAGATCGACGCCGACTTCGGCATCACGCTCGGGCACAAGTCGCACGCGCAGATCGCGTGCACGCAATGCCACGCGCCCGACTCGCCGAAGACCTGGACGCCGCACGCGCGCTGCGCCGGCTGCCACGACGGCAAGCAAACCTCGCCGATGACGACGTGCGCGACCTGTCATCCGCGCGCGATCGGCAAGCCGCAGCCGCCCGAGCTCGCCGCCGTGCACGACACGGTGACGAGCGTGTTCTCGCACAAGACGCACGACAAGCGCGGCGCGAAGGACTGCACGCTCTGCCACGCCGGGATCAAGACGACCGACGACACCGAGCTGCCGCGCCCGACCGCCAAGGACTGCCAGACCTGCCACAACGGCAAGCAAGCGTTCTCGGTGCTCGTCGCGTGTCGCAAGTGTCATGACGCGGAGCCCGCCGGCGGGTTCAAGGTCGCGCGGCCCGAGGCGCGGTTCCGCCACGATCAGCACGACGTGCGCGACAAGCGCTGCGCGGACTGTCATCCGCTGTCGCCGCAGGGCGAGGTGATGGTCGCTGGCCACGCCGCATGCACCGGCTGCCACGCCGACGACTTCGGCGCGCGCTGGCCAAAGCGCTGCGGCGCCTGCCACAACGCGACCGAGCCGTGGCGCGCGCTGACCGCCGATCGCCCGATGCCGGCGAAGACCGAGTTCGGCGCGACGCTCGATCACAGCAAGCATCCCGGCGACTGCAAGGCGTGTCATTCGCTGCGCACGCAGGCGGCCGAGCTGCGCCCGCCGCGCGGTCACGCGTCGTGCATCGCGTGTCATCACGTCACCGGCGGCCCCGCGCCGCAGATGACCCAGTGCGAGGCGTGCCACAAGGCGGGCCGCGCCGACGCCCGCGAGCAGCAGCGCGCCGCGGATCCGTGGAGCGTGCGCCGCGCGTTCGAGCACGCCGCGCATCCCGGCGCGTGCACGACGTGTCACGTCGATCTCGCGGGCGCGGACACGGTGACGCTGCCAACGCCGCCGAAGCCGACGTGCGCGAGCTGTCACGACGGCACGGTCGCGTTCAAGCTCACCGGCACGACCTGCACGCGCTGCCACGAGGGCAAGAAATGATGCCGCGCTGGCAGCGGGCGTACGTGCTCGCCACCTCGGCGCTGATCGCCGGCGCGTTCGCGTTCGCCGCGTGCGACTGGGGACAGTGGCCGCGGCTCGCGTATCTGCCGCAGCTCGGCGTGTTCACGCTGCATCCACCGGCGGGCGCGCTCGCGATCACCTACCTCGGCTCCGTCGCGTGGGCGCTCGGCGGTGCGGCCTGCGGGCTGATCGTCGGGGCGGCGCTGTGTGCGCTGGTGAAGCACCCGTGGCCGGATCGCTGGTTGCGGCTGTTCGGCGCGTGGGCGATCACCGCGATCTTGCTGGCCGGTTCGTACGAGACGTGGAACCTGTGGCCCTGGTGATGTAAGCGGCGCGCGCGAGCGGCGTTGACTTCGCGTATGACGAAGCTCGTTGCTGGTGCGCTGCTCCTGATCGCATCGACCGCCTCCGCGCAGACACTCGTCGCGTTCGCGCCGCCGCCGGAGAAGCCGGCGCCGCGCAGCGTCGAGGCCGAGGTCGGCATGATGATGGGCGGCGCGGACGCGGCGGACGTCAATGGCTTCTCGTTCGGTGGCACGGCGAGCGTCGGCTATCGCATCGGCGACAACGCGCTGCGCGCGAGCTTCGACTACTACTCCGTCGGCGACGGCTATCAGGAAGTGATGCAGCGCCACGGGCGCGCGACCCGCGTCGGCGGAGCGCTGCGGCACTCGTTCCGCTCGACCGATCGCGATCGCGACTTCTACGGCGATCTGTGGGGCGAGCTCGGCGGCGGCTACGAGCAGATCGGCTGGACGAGCGGCGGCCTGCTGTCGCGTCCCGATGCCGAGCTCGCATTCGGCGTCGACCTCGGCTTTCGCAACACGAAGAGCCAGCACATCACCGGAACGTTCATGGACTTCCGCGCGTTCCTCGGCGAGGCGCCCCCGGATGCGCACGCGATGGCGACGTGCGGAGGTCCGTGCACCGAAGCTACGACCGCTCCGCGCGTCGACGTCTCGATGTTCTTCGAGATGGGCGTGCACTGGGGCCAGTAAAGAAAGGACAGCGTCATGAAGGTCTCGTTGGGCGCACTGCTCGTCGTCGCGGCGTGCGGCGGCGGCAAGAACTATCAGCTCGCGTCGCCGGAGCCGGCGCGCAGCACGTCGGCGATCGCCGGCGGCTCCTACAGCGGTGGCGGATCGTACGGCGGAGGCTCGTACGAGCCCGCGCCTCCCGCGCATGCGACGATGCAGTCGACGCCGGATCGCGTCGCCGAGCCGGAGCCGGATCGCCCGGGCCTCGGCACGACGTTCGGCGAGTCGGTGTACGCGCCGATCAGCTACGCGCCGTTCGAGCGCAGCTCGCCGTCGCCGTGGGCCGAGGTGCTGCTGCACTACAACGACGAGCAAGGCGTCGCCGCGCACGCCGAGTACCTCAACGCACGTCCCGCGCCGCTCGAGGTCTACGCGGGCGACGGTTCGCTCTCGGTCGCGCTCGTCGACGATGCCGGCCGCACCCTGCCCGGCCTCTCCGCCGGCGGCCGCACACTAATCGTCGGCGCGGACGGCGAGCGCTACCGCATCCTCGTGCGCAACGCCACGACCGCGCGCTTCGAGGTCGTCGCGTCCGTCGACGGTCTCGACGTGATCGACGGCAATCCCGCCGATCCGAACCGCCGCGGCTACATCGTCGATCCGCACGACTCGCTCGTCATCGACGGTTTCCGCACGAGCGACGCGAACGTCGCCGCGTTCCGCTTCGGCCGCGTGGCCGATTCGTACGCCGCCCAGACCTCCGGAGATCGCAACGTCGGCGTGGTTGGCCTCGCGATCTTCAGCGAACGAGGCGCCGTCTGGACGCGCGCGGAGCTCGGCCGCCGCGACTCGGCGGATCCGTTCCCGGCGCGCGGCTACGCCGTCCCGCCTCATTGAGCGGGCGTGGGGCTGGCCGCGGGCGGAGGCGCGACGTCCTTCGTCAGCTGCACGGCCTCGGGATACGCGTTGCCGTCGGTGCGATAGAACATCACCTGGTCGCCTTCGAGCTTCACCGCGACGATGCGATCCGCCTTGTGGCTCGGCTTGCAGTACGAGGCGTCGGCGCCCATCGCCTCGGAGTCCTTGTCGGGGAACGCGAGGATCACACCGTTGTCGAGCGTGCCGGTGAAGCTCTGGAGCAGGCCGGTCTCGATCGTCTTGCGCTGGCTGCACCGGAAGATCTGTCCCTTGTTGCCGGCGCCGAAGTACTTCTCCGACACGACGTGGCGGATCGCGACCTTGTTGCCGTCGCTGACGCTGATCGAGACGGTCTCGCTCGACTCGACCTCGGCGTCCTTGTTCACGGTGTCGGTGACACGCGGGCGATGCACGCTCCACGTCCCCTGGAACGAATTCGGCGACACCGTGCGCGGCGACTTGATCGCATAGAGGTTCCCGCCCGCATCGAACACCTTGAGGCGCACGTGGCCCTGATCGACGCCGAGCCATAGCTCGACGAGGTTCGACGCACCCGAGATCCGCAGCGACGCGCGATAGACGCGACCTTCGTCGTCCATCTTGTCGAGCTTGGTCACGGTGTACTTCTTCTCGTGGCCATCCCACTGCAACGTCGCCGCAACGAGGTCCCACGCGAGCGGGCGCACGGCGAGCTCGTCGCACGTATCGAGGCTCGCGCGGGGCGCATCCGCCGACGGCGACAGATCGCCGAGGAAGCTCGTCAGGCGCTGGTTCGCGAGCTCGCACGCGACGAGCGGCGTCGTGGTCGCCGGCGCGCGATACGTCTCGAGCAGCTTGCCGGGCATCCGCGCGAAGAACATGCCGAGCGCGGCCTGGCCCGACAGCTGGTACTTCGCGATGAACGTCGTATCGGTGTTGCGCTCCTCGCGGCGAACCTCGCCGACGAGCTGGCGCAGCGACGGCAGATCTCCCGCGTGCACGAACTCGGTCTCGCGGACCTTGCTGCGCTCCTCGAGCGGCAGCAGCAGATACTCGCTCTGGATCTTGTCGAGCAGGCTCGCGACGTCGTCGGGCTTCAGCTCGACCTTCGCGTCCGCCGGCTGCACCTTGCCGAGCAACGTGCGCAACGCGGTCACGCTGACCGCCCCGTTCTGCCCGACGTGCGCGCGATCCTTCGTCACGTTGACGCCGACGACCTCGCCGGAGTCATTCAGCGTCGGGCCACCCGACATGCCGGGCTCGATCTCGCTCGACACGAGCAGGCCGTCGACCGCGTTGTCGCGCAGCACGCGCGCATAGCGATCGTCGTACGCGGGGAACGACACGAGAGACAGCACCTTGCCGTCCTTGCTGACGAGACCCGCGTGCGTCGCGAGGCTCGAGCCGGGATAGCCATACGACAGGATGCGCGCATCCTTCGTCGGCTTCTGCGCGAGCGGCAGCTTCGAGAACCGCGACGCCTCGACATTCTTGATCCGCAGGATCGCGAGATCCGCATCGGCATCCGTCGCGACGATCTCGGTCTCCGGATACGCCTCGACGAACGCGTCCTTGTCGTTGCCGACATCGCGCTCGACGAGCACGCGCTCGCCGCGATCGACCACATGGTTCGCGGTCGCGACGTACGCGTACTTGTCGGGGCCCTCGATGAAGAAGCCCGCGCCGGTTCCCGTGCCGGTCGTGACGCGCACGATCGCGTCCTTCGCCGTCACGCTGCCGCCGCGAGTCGCCGCGATCGCGATGCCCGCCCCGACGACGCCGACCGCAACAGCCGCGAACAGCCATGCGCGCGTGCGCTTGCGCGGCGCGGGCGCCTGCATCTGCATCGGCGGCGCGGGCAGCTGCAGCTGGGGAGGCGGGAGCTGCGGCGCCGAAACGACAACGAGCTCCTGCCGGACCGGCGGAGCTTCATGCGGATACACCTGCGCGACCGGCCCGAAGCCGGGCGGCGGCGGCACGTACCCGGGCGGCGGCGGAACATAGCCGGGCGGCTGCACCGCGACCGGCGCATGCGGCGCGACGGGCGGCACGAACGCCGTTGGCGCGTCCGCGCGCGACGTCACCGGCGGCACGAAGCCCGGCGGCATCGTCGCGACGGCTGGCGGCTGCATCGGCTCGACCTTCGGCGCGGGCGCCTGCGACATCGGCGGCTGCGCGGGCTGCACCGGCTGCTGCGGAGGCGTCGCACGCACGGGACCGCGCGGCGACACGGGCGGCATCGGCTGGTCAGCCGGCTTCGCCGCCTTGACGACGCTCGGGATCGCGATCGGCTGCGCGACATGAATGACCTCGGGCTTCGCCTCCACCACCGGCGGCGGCTGCGTGCCACTCGCGGCGCGCGGCAGCGGCTGCAGCAGCTCGGCAAACCGGGGATCGCCGAGCGGCACGTACGCGGTCTCCCCCACGCGACACAGACTCGCTCCCCGCGAGATCAGCCCGACATCGATCCGCTTGTGGATCTCGGGCAAACGGTACGGGCCGTCATCGACCCCATCAGCATCGAGCACGAAGTAGTAGCTGGTATCCACGTTCATCTCCCGTAGACCGAGCGCCGCCATCGGCCCCGGTCGCATGAAATCGACCACCGCGCCCTCAGCACCTCGCATGCCACCGCAAGTGCGCGGCACTTCACGCGCAAGAGGCGGTCTGCATCGGGTGCACTGCGCCACCGCCCGAGGTGCAGTGACGAGCTGCACAATCACCGTCATTCAACCCGAGCACCGACCTCTGATAATGTGCCGGCCCATGAAGTCCGCCCTCGCCCTCGCGCTCGTCCTCGCCGCCTGCGGCGGTTCCTCCTCCCCCTCCGGCGGCGGCCCCGACGGCAGCACGGGCGGCAACCACGACGCCCCATCCGCCCCCGCGATGGTCACGTTCTCCGGCACCGTCCAGTCCAAAGGCACCTCGACATCGCCGCTCGCAGGAGTCTCGCTCGGCGCCTACGGCGAAGGCTCGTCGACCGCCGTCGCCACGGCGACGAGCGACTCGCAGGGCAACTTCACGATGATGATCCCGACGGGCGGCACCGCGCTCCAGGGCTACGTCAAGGCGACCTTCAACGGCTACGTCGATACGTACCTCTATCCGCCGACCGCGGTGGCCGCCGACACGACCGGCGTCACCGTCTTCATGGTCACGCCGTCGACGTACGACCTGCTCGCGAACACGCTCTGCCAGGGCAACCAGATGACGACGAACGGCGGCATCGCGGTCGAGGTCCTCGACGCGTCGATGGCGAAGGTCCAGGGCGCAACGGTCGCCTCGATGCCGGCCGCGACCAAGTACTGCTACAACCAGGGCGGCTTCCCGAACAAGAGCGCGACGTCGACGGACACCGACGGCATCGCGTACATGCTCAACGTCACGGGCACCGCGACGGTCTCCGCCTCCAAGAGCGGCCTGACGTTCAAGAGCCACCAGGTCAACGCGCGCGCCGGCGCGCTGACGCTGACGATCATCCAGCCGTAATCGCGGGCGCTCTCGCGCGACCGGTTCCGGAGCCTCCGGAATCGTGCTAGAAGCTTGGCTCCCTGGTGCCATCGCCAAGTGGTAAGGCAACGGTCTGCAAAACCGTCATTCCCCAGTTCAAATCTGGGTGGCACCTCCAAAAATTCGAAGCCGTTCGTCGTTAGCAGCGCGCGCCGAGCAGTAGCCAGAACGCGAGCGCGGCGGCGGCGAGCGTCGTGCCCGTGACGATGCGGCTTGTGGAGCGGCGCTCCTTGCGGACGCCGTCGCGGACGAGCAGCACGCCGCTGGCGAGCGCGATCACCGGAAGCAGGACGAAGACGATCAGCAGGAGCGCGGCGCTGCCGCCCGACATCTCGTAGTCGGCGGCGGCGGCGGTGAGCGGTGCGGCGAGCTGGAGCAGGCGTCCGGCGTGCGTCGCCGTGCGTCCTCCCGTGCTCGTCGCCCCGCGCACCTCCCCAGTGTATCTCGGCGGTGATCGGCGCGGCTGCGGCAACTTGCACCGGTCGTCGCGTTCACAAATGCCTCGGGCGGGGATAGGTTCGCCGTATGGAGTCCGGCAAGACCGCAATCACCGCTGTCATCATCATTGTCATCGCGATCGCCGAGGCGTTGCTGCTGATGTCCGGCCAGACGCACGGCTAGCGCGCGTTTGGCGGGACCATCGTCTTGCCGCAGCGTGGGCAGTGCCGCTGGTCGGCGCGCTCGCGCGTGACGAGGCGGCGATAGCCGCAGCGCGGGCAGACGAGCGTGACGAGCTGGCCGAGCGTCGCCGCGAGGACGATGAGGCTCATGTCAGCACCCGACCTGGATGAACATCACCAGGCCCATGAGGGCGAACAGGGTGACCGTGAGGATCGTGACGCCATGGCGCTGCCCCCACGACTGATTCTTGTCGTGCATTGGTATCTCCTTGGTTCGTAGCGGTTGATCGATCGAGGACGAGCGATCAGGCGCTGGGCGGACCACGGGAGACGGGCGTCGGCGCGGCGGGGGCGACGAGGTGGGGGCGAAGCGGAGGCGGCGGTGGTGCGGAGGTGACGTCGAGGGTGCGCGCGACGGACGCCGCGGCGAAGGCGTAGGGATCTTCGACGCGGGTGCGGTGGTGCGAGGGCGCCTTGCGGGCGTGGGCGATCGGCGTGCCCGGCTGGGCGTGGCCGATGTGCGAGGCGTGGCGATCGCGCAGCTGGCCGGCATCGCGCGGCGTGCCGCCCGCGGCCCACAGGCACGCGGCGGTGACGAGCGCGACGAACCACCTCATGTCGTTGGGGTAGCACGCGATCTCGGGCGCGCCAGCACGATCAGACCGGCGCCGTACGCTCGGGGCGTGGAGCTGGTGATCGCCGAGAAGCCGTCGGTCGCGCGCGACCTGGCGCGAGTGCTCGGCGTGCGCGCGGGAGGGGGCGAGCACTTCGAGAACGATCGGTACGCGGTGACGTGGTGCATCGGGCACCTGGTCGAGCTCGACGAGCCGGCGTCGTACGACGCGCGGTGGAAGCCGTGGCGGATGGATGTGCTGCCGATGCTGCCCGGCGAGTTCCGGCTGCGTGCGGCCGCGCATGCGAAGAAGCAGCTCGCCGCGATCAGCAAGCTGCTGCGCGACAAGCGGTTCACGGCCGTGATCAACGCGTGCGATGCCGGGCGCGAGGGCGAGCTGATCTTTCGGTACGTGTACCAGCACGCGCGCTGCAAGCTGCCGGTGCGGCGGCTGTGGGTGTCGTCGCTGACGGATGATGCGATCCGGAAGGGCTTTGCTGGATTGCGGCCCGGGCGGGACTTCGATCCGCTGGCGGATGCGGCGCGCTCGCGGTCGGAAGCGGACTGGTTGGTGGGCATGAACGCGACGCGCGCGATCACCGTGCGCGGTCGTGATGCGGGCGGCGATCAGCTGCTGTCGATCGGCCGCGTGCAGACGCCCACGCTGGCGCTGCTCGTGTCGCGCGAGCACGAGATCCGCGCGTTCGTGCCGCAGCCGTACTGGGAGGTGCGCGGCACGTTTCGCGCGGAGGATGGCGCGAGCTTCGCGGCGCAGTGGCGGCACGGCAAGCAGCCGCGGCTGGCGCGTGCGGAGCTGGCGGGGGCGATCGTCGAGCGCGATGGGCCGGGGCCGGCGCGTGTCGTCCGCGTCAAGTCGAAGACGGTCCGCGAGCCGCCGCCGCAGCTGTTCGACCTGACGTCGCTGCAGCGTACGGCGAACCGGCGCTTCGGGTGGTCGGCCTCGCGCACGCTCGAGCTGGCGCAGGCGCTGTACGAACGGCACAAGGCGATCACGTATCCGCGCACCGATTCGCGGCATCTGTCGAGTGATGTCGCGCGCGAGCTGGCGCCGGTGTTCGAGGCGCTCGCGAGCCGGGCCGATGTCGGGGCGTTCGCGCAGCGGCTCGTCGCGCAGCCGCCACGGCCGAACGCACGCATCGTCGACGACAGCAAGGTCCGCGACCACCACGCGATCATCCCGACCGCGACCGGCGCACGCGCGATGGATCGCGACGAGGCCCGCCTCTACGATCTGATCGTGCGCCGGTTCCTCGGCGCGTTCTTTCCCGATGCCGAGCTCGCGATCACGGATGCGTGGATCCGCGTCGGCGCGGGCGAAGGCCCGGCACCCGAGGTCACGCCGCCGGACCGCGAGCACCTCGTCGACGCGCTGCCGCCGCCGCCGGATCACTATCTCGCGCGCGGGCGCGTGCGGCTGGTCGCGGGCTGGCAGGAGGTCGCGGGCATCGATCCGACGCGCGCTCGCCCGGATGGTGCCGCGACGGCGGGCGGCGCGGATGCGAGGGGCGGTGCGGACGCGAGGGGCGGCGCCGATGCGACCGCGCGACGCGGCTCGCGCGACGACGAGGACGACCAGCCGATGGGCGCGCTGCCGCCGCTGGTCGTCGGCCAGGTCCTCGCCGGGCGCTACGAATCGCTCGCGAAGCAGACCACGCCGCCGCCGCGCTACACGGAGGCCACGCTGCTCGCCGCGATGGAGACCGCCGGTCGCCACCTCGACGACGAGGCACTTCGCGCCGCGATGAAGGACACGGGCCTCGGCACACCGGCGACGCGCGCGGCAATCATCGAGACGCTGCTGCGCCGCCAGTACATCGTGCGCGACCGCCAGGCGCTCGTGCCGACGGAGATGGGCGTGCAGCTCGTCGGGTTTCTCGGCGCCATCGCGGGCGGCAGCCTCGCATCGCCGGAGCTGACGGGCTCGTGGGAAGCGCGACTGGCGCGCATCGCGCGCGGCGAGGACACGCGCGGCGCATTCATGGCCGACATCGCGCGCTACATCGCGGGCGTGATCGACGCGATCCGCGGCGCGACGCCGCCCGCGATGCCCGCGCCCGCCGCCGGCTTGCCGCCGCCGCACACGACGATGCGACGCCGCACGCCGCAGGCGGCACGCCGCGCGCCACGCGCTCGAGCCCCACGTGGAACCACGAATCCGCACGCGACGAATCCGCGCGCGACCACGAACGCGGGCGCGACGAATGCGCGCGCGACCACGAACACGAGCGCGGCTACGAATGCGCGCGCCGCGACCACGGCCCCGCGACCGCCGCGCGCCGCGAAGCCGCGCGCCGCCGGCGACATCGGCGCCCTCACCTGCCCGCGCTGCAAGCAGGGCACGTTGATCACCGGCTCGCGCGGCTGGGGCTGCGGGCGCTGGCGCGAGGGCTGTCGCTTCGTCGTGTGGTTCGAGACCGCCGGCAAGCGGCTGACCGCGGCGCAGCTGCGCACGCTGATCACGACCGGCAAGACGCGCAAGCTGACGGTCGTCGATGCGAGCGGCCGCGAGATCGCCGCGCGGCTCGTGCTCGATCCGGCGCGTGACGGCGGCGCGCGCGTCGAGCCCATCTAGGCGCGCGCCCGCGCACCCGGAGCGCTATGCGTGCGTGGGCTCGTTGTCGTTGGCGACGATGAGCTCCTTCAGTGCGACGTAGAGCAGCGCACGCGTGTCGTTGAGCGACTTGAGCTTGCGCTTGTGGAGCTGGGTGAGAGCGTCGAGCTGCTCGAGGTTCGCCTCGAGGAGGTCACGGATCTCGCGAGAAGTACGTTGAGTCATGCAAGTAGTGTAAGGCCCTGGTCGGACAACCCTTGTCACGGCGCACGATGTGCGAGATGCTCGAAACCTCAGGTGAATTGGCGAGGCGAACGCGGTGTATCGGCGAGGTGATCTGACCCATATCGCGCGCTCGTTGCGCGTGCTCGACGAGCTGCGCGGGTACCGGCGCGGCCGGCGGCTCGATGCGCTGGCGCGCGAGCTGCGGGCGAGCGAGCGGACGATCCGGCGCGATCTGGCGGAGCTGCGGAGCGTCGGGTTCGAGATCGAGGCGGTGCTGCTCGAGGGGCGGGCCGGCGCGCGGCTCGTCGAGAAGACGTACTCGACGATCGCGATCACGCGGCGCGAGCGCTACACGCTGTTCGCGATCGCGAGCATGTTCGACGTGCTGCGCGGGACGCCATTGTGGGAAGACGTCCAGAGCCTGCAGCAGAAGCTCGAGCAGCGGATGAGCGCGGAGGAGCGCGCGGAGCACGCAACGCTCGGCGAGCGGTTCGCGTACGTGCCGGATGGCGGGACGAAGGCGTACGCGGGCGCCGAGGAGGTGCTCGATGCGCTGATGACCGGCGTGCTGTCGCGGCGGGTCGTGAAGTTCGCGTATCGCGGTGCGCGCGGGCGCGTGCGGCGCGGGTTGATGGCGCCGCTGACGATGCTGCTGTTCAAGCACGGGTTGTATGTCGTCGCGTGCACGCTCGAGAAGGCGGGCGATGCGCCGCGGCTGCCGGCGGCGGTATACGCGGTCGAGCGGTTCATCGAGGCCGAGCACGTGCGCAAGGCGGCGTTCGTGCCGCCGCCGGAGTATCGGCTCGCCGAGCTGATGCACGGTGCGTTCGGGATCCATGTGGCGGGGGCGCGGCAGCGCGTGGTCGTAGAGCTGTCGGCGGCGAAGGCGGAGCTGGTGCGCGCGCGCGTGTGGCACCCGGCGCAGGAGCTCGAGACGCTCGGCGATGGGCGGGTGCGGCTGGCGTTTCCGTGCGCGAGCCTGGCGCCGGTCGTGTCGTGGATCCTCGAGTGGGGGCCGCACGCGACCGCGATCGAGCCGCCCGAGCTGGTCGCCGAGGTCGTGCGCGAGCTCGAGGCAGCACGGCGGAATTACGGCTGAAAATCGCAGGGGCACTTTCGGCGGGCCGCGGTGTTACATCGGGGTCCGTTCTTCCCCGTGTCTGTCGATTCGCACCGCTACTACACGACGTACGGGCCGATGGTCTTGCGACGCTGTCGCAAGCTCCTCGGGGACGAGACTGCCGCACGTGATGCCATGCACGACGTCTTTGTCCAGGTCTTGAGCCACGCCGACACGCTCGCCGATCAGGCGCCGTCGTCGCTGCTGTTCCGGATCGCGACGAACGTGTGCCTCAACCGGATCCGCACGCGGCGGCGCCGGCCCGAAGATGGCGGCGATGCCGTGCTCGCCGAGATCGCGGAGGCGACCGACCCAGCAGCGCGCAGCGCGGCGCGAGCAATGCTCGACGCACTGTTTCGCACCGAGCCCGAGACGACCGCCGTGATCGCCGTGCTGCATCTCGTCGATCGGATGACGCTCGAGGAGGTCGCGGACGAGGTCGGGATGAGCGTGTCGGGCGTGCGCAAGCGGCTCGCGCGACTGCGAACCAAGCTCCACGCGATGGAGGTAGCAACGTGACGACTCTTCCCGACTGGCTCGTCGAGCGCGCCGCTCTCGGCGAGGTGCCGACCGCGAGTCGCGCACGTCTCGATCAGGCGCCGCCCGGCGAGCTGACCGCGCGGGTCAATGCGCTCCGCGAGGACAATGCACGCGAGCTCGCGGCGTATCCCGCCGGCCCGGCCGTCGCGCAGATCGAGGCGCGGTTGCGCAGGCGTCCGCGGCGGAGGCGCCTCGTGTGGCTCGCACCTCTCGTGGTCGCGGCGGCGGCGGTGCTGCTCGTCGTGACGCGCCACGCGCCCGCGCAGGAACCAGAGACGACGCGCATCAAGGGCGCGGCGCGGCTGCTCGTGTTCAAGCAGGTGGGCGATCAGGCCGAGCAGCTCGATGCCGATGATGTCGTGCACGCCGGCGACGTGATCCAGCTCCGCTACAACGCGGGCGGCGCGCACTACGGAATGATCGCCTCGATCGATGGCAGCGGCGGCGTCACGCTGCACTTCCCGGCGAGCGACGATGCGCCCGCGACCGTCGAGAGCGGCACGCGCACGCTGCCCGAGGCATTCGCGCTCGACGACGCCCCGCGCTTCGAACGCTTCTTCTTCATCACGGCGAACGAGCCGATCGACGTTCCCGCCGCACTCGATGCGTTGCGCACCCTCGCCCGCCGCGGCGATGCCGCCGACGCCGTGCTCGATCTTCGCCCCGGCTTCCACCAAGCTTCGTTCCGGCTGCGCAAACCATGAGGACCGCCATGACCATCCGCTCCATCGTTTGCACGCTGATCGTGCTCGCGTCTGTCGCGAGCGCCGCCCCGAGCCAGCCGCTGCGTCGCTACGCGCTCGTGATCGGCAGCAACAGCGGCGCCGGCGAACGCGAGCAGCTGCGCTACGCCGGCCACGACGCGGCGAGCTTCGCCGACGTGCTGCAGCAGCTCGGCGGCGTCAGCAAGCCGGACCTCGCGATGCTCAGCGAGCCCGATCGCGACGCTGTCGATCATGCGTTCGATGCCCTCGGCCAGCGCGTGCGCGACGAGCGCAAGCCGGGCCAGCGCGTCGAGCTCGTCGTCTACTACTCGGGCCACGCCGACGAGACGGGCCTGTTGCTCGGCGGCGGCCGCTACGACTACGCCAAGCTGCGCGAGCGCATCCGCGCCGTGCCGGCCGACGTGCGGATCGCGATCGTCGACTCGTGTGCGTCGGGCAGCTTCACGCGGATCAAGGGCGGCACGAAGATGCCGCCGTTCTTGCGCGACAGCTCGAACCAGGTCGAGGGCTTCGCGTTCCTGTCGTCGAGCTCGGCCGATGAAGACGCGCAGGAGTCCGACAAGATCGGCGCATCGTTCTTCACGTACTTCTTCGTCGCGGCGCTGCGCGGTGCCGCCGACCGCAACCACGACGGCCGCATCACGCTCTCCGAGGCGTATCAGTTCTCGTACGAGATGACGCTCGGGCGCACGCAGAACACGCTGCACGGCCCGCAGCACCCCGCGTACGACATGCACCTGTCGGGCACGGGGGACGTCGTGATCACGGACCTGCGCAGCACGGAGTCGTCGCTCGTGCTGCCGGCCTCGCTGCATGGCCATCTGGTCGTGCTCGACGGCAGCGGCCGCGTCGCGGTCGAGCTGACGAAGGAAGCGGGCGACCCGCTCGTGCTCGCGCTGCCGAACGACACCTACTCGGTGCACGTGACGAACCGCTCCGGCGAGCTCGTCGCGAAGATCGCGCTCGACCACGACGGCCGCATCGAGCTGCAGAGCGACGCGCTGCACCGCGCGACGCCCGAGGACACGATCGCGCGCGGCGTGCTCGTCGTGACCGACGACGGCGACGATGACGACGACGACGATCATCACTCGCCTTGGTACCGCGAGATCACGGGCAGCTTCGGCGGCGGACTTCGCGTCGAGCGCCCGCAGCACGCGATGGGCTTCGATGCGTTGCTCTCGCTCGGCGGCACGGAGCGCGAGGTGCGCGGCAGCCCGGTCGTCGGGGTCGCGGAGACGGGCGACCTCTCGGTCGGCCTGACGCTCGGCGACAACACGCACTTCGCGTACAGCGCGAGCCTCGGCTTCGGCCCCGGCGTGTTCATCGGCGACAACCTCCAGGTCGGCGCGACCGTCGGCTTCGGCTGCTCCGGCATCACGGGCGGCGTGCTCGGCTTTGGCTGGACGATCCCGACGGAGATCTTCGCCGTGCTCGAGCTGTCACGCGACATCCGGCCGGTCGCGTACTTCCGCCAGACCTACGTGCTGGACAACAACATGCGCCAGGGCGGCAGCAAGCTCGCGCGCTGGGGCGACGAGGCCGAGGCGGGAGCGGGCCTCAAGTTCTCCGGCCACCTCGACGGCTTCTTCTACGGCAGCCTGCGCGAGATGCAGGGCGAGCGCTACTGGGGCTTCGGCATCGGCGCGCTGCTCTGACGCCAGCTGCCGAGCGCGTCGTGAAACCACGCGACGGCGTGCTCGAGCCCGCCGAACAGCAGCGTTTCGGTGCCCGCGTCGAGGCCGTGCTGCATCTCCTCGCACACCCACGCGTCCTCGGCCTGGAACACGGCGCCGTCGATCAGGTCCCAGCTCTTCTGCCAGTGCTCGGTCTCGCCGGCGCGTGACGCGGGCACGAGCATCAGGTGCTCGAAGTCGGTGTGCTCGGCATCGCGGCCGTGGGCGGTCAGCACGGAGATGAAGTCGGGATGCTCGACGATCGTCGTCGCCGGAAACACGAACAGCGACGGCGTGGCCGCGAGGCGCGGATCCGGCTGGTCGAGCGCCCGGCGCGCGGTGACGGCGCGGATATGCGGCCCGACGCGCTCGGCGACCGACGCCGCATCGCGGAAGAACCGGTAGATCGAGTCGCGGTGCAGCGTGCGCAGGTGGTAGCCGTCGAGGAACGCCTCGACGAGGAACTTCCAGTTGCAGCGCCGCGCCGTGCGGCTCGCGCGATACACGACGAGGTCCTCCGCGTCGAGCGCCGCGAGATCGCCGGCGAGCTCGCCGAGATGCGGGCGCGGATCGCCGCCGAGCCACACGAACCCCGCGTGCTCGGCGACCGGCAGCGCGCGCAGGTTGCGCCCCTGCTCCGCCCCGCCGAACACCTCGGCGTGCGGCACGTGCATCAGCTCGCCCGCGAGCGAGTACGTCCAGCCGTGATACGGGCACACGAGCGCCTTCGCCGCGCACGGCTCGGCCACCAGTCGCGTCCCGCGGTGGCGGCAGCTGTTCGCGAACGCGCGCAGCACGCCATCGCCATCGCGCACGAACAGCACCGTCCCGAGCGGCAGGCACGCGCCGCGCGCGATCGCAGACGACACGGTCGCGATCCGCGGCAGCTCGAACAGCGGCCGCTCGCGCTCGAACCACGCCGCCGCCCGGTAGCGCTCCGCCGGAATCTCGAACGACGGGCTCGCGGCGTCGCCGGTGACCGTGCACGCCGGCCCCGACGCGGCGCGAAGCTGGTCGACGAGGCGCAAGGCATGCGAGCGCTGCATCTATCTCGTATACAAGACAGTTATCTCGCATACAAGGCATTTCATGATACACGGGAGCGTGGACCGCCGCAGTACCAGCCTGTCGCACGCGACCGTGCGTCTGTTCCGCCTCGTCAACCGCGCGACGAACCGCGCCGTCGCCGACTTCGGCCTCTCCGGCGAGCAGGCCCACGTGCTGATCGCGCTGTGGGAGATGGGGCCCGTGACGATCGGCGTGCTGCAACGCGAGCTCGCACTGTCGAGCGCAACGCTGACGGGCGCGATCGACCGCATGGAGAAGCAGGGCCTCGTGCGGCGGGTGCCGTCGCCCGAGGACCGCCGCGCGTCGCTGATCGAGCCGCGCGTCCCCGCCGCGACGAAGGCGAAGATCCTCGCCGCGGTCGACCGCTCGGATGCCGATTGCTTCACCGCGATCAGCGCGCCCGAGCGGGCCACGCTGCTTCGCCTGATCGGCGCGTGCGCGAGCGACCTCGAGGCGCGTGGGGATTCGGCGCGCCCGCCGCGAGAGGCACGCAGCGATGCCGCTAGCGCGCGCCCGAGATCACGCTGACCGACACGCGCGGCAGGCAATTCGAACACCCAGCGGCGCCGGCGTCGGCGGGCGCAGCCTGCGCGGCGGGCTGACCGCCACTCTTGGCGGCGCCGATGATGTTCGCGATGCCGTTCATGATCGGGCCCGCGGCCTGGAGCAGGCCCTCGCCCATGCCGCCGCGAACGGAGTCGAGCTCGTCGAGATCGAGGTGGTGCATGCCCACCGCTTCAGCAAGCCGCGTGCGCGCGCCAACTCCGCGAGATGGCAGCCGGCGGCGTGCCGCGCCTGCCGACCGCGGGACGCATCCCGCCTACCCGCGGCCGCTCAGAGCGGATACTCGCCGTTGCACGGGTCGGGATCGCTGAAGCGGTCGACCCACGCGCCGTTCGAGCACTGGTACCAGTTGTCGTCGGAGGCCGACTGCACGCAGGCGTTCGCCGGCATCTCGCGGCCGAGCGTCGACGAGTAGCAGCTGGTCGACGGCGCCGGGTTCGGCGTGGGCGCGCCGCCCGAGCTGCCGTACGCGGCGAGCACCTGATTCGCGTACTGCACGCGCTTGCTCGACGCGCACGTGCCGCAGATCTCGTACTTGCTCTGGAACACGTAGACCGCGCTCGAGATCGTCGATGCCGAGCGCAGCGACGAGAGGCCGAAGTCGGGATACGTCGACAGCTCGTACCAGATGAAGTCGAGCTGGACCTGAAGGTTGGTGCGCGACGCGCCGCGCGCAGCCGCGAACGCCGTGACGTTGTCGCCCTTGCTCGTGTCCCAGCGGCCCCCGACCGACCACTGCGCGATGCCGCGACCGGGGCCGCCGCCGTACTCGACCGACGTCGGCACGACGCTCGACTCCTGCATCAGGTTGCCCACGATCGCCGCGGACTGCACGCTCGTCAGGCCCTTGCCGACGAAGTACTGGAACGCGATCCGTTCGTTGTTCGAGAGCGCGTGATTCGCCAGATCAGGACCGCCCTGCGGC
>JAFAOG010000301.1 GCA_019237945.1 Deltaproteobacteria bacterium
GACCGCGACGCTCGAGCGTGGCGATGCTCGCTATTCGGTGCGCGCGGAGGTTCGCGCCGGCGAGACGGCCTCGCCGTTCGGGCCGCTGTACCGGATCGAGCGCACGCGGCCGCTCGTCGGGCACACCGGTCTCGGCGCTGGCCTGACGCTGGCGGCGGCGATGCCGGCGGCGACGTTCGAGCTGCAGCTTCGCGAGCGGCCCGGGCTCGGCGGGCTCGCCGCGATCGGTGGCGCCGTGCCGATGGGTCGTGCGGTGCAGGCTGCGGCGTGGGCGGCGGTGTCGCGGCGCGATGCGGCCGGGGCCGCCGAGCTGCGCGTCGCGTGGGCGCGCCAGCTGTTCAGCGCCGTGCAGGCGGCACGGTTCTACCGGCTCGACGACGCGATGCCGGCGCCGGTGTGGTCGCTGACAGCGTGGTTCGGCGCGACGACGGACTAGGCAGCGCTACGGCACGCCGAGGCGCGTGAGGATGCCCTTGATGATCGAGCTCGCGCGCACCTGATCGAACAGGTCGTCGACCTTCGAGATGCCGGTGAATGCGGCGAACCGGCGCAGCAGATCGGCGGCCTGCGCCGCGCGCTCGATGCCGAGCAGCTCGAAGATGTGCGGGCGGCCGTGCTCGTAGAGGCGCTCGTCGAGCTTCTTCCACGCGTCGAACTTCGTCGACTCGGTGAGCGGCCAGGTCTGGACCGGGCCGGCCGTCGAGCCGGAGCGCAGCAGGATCGTGTTGACGGCGCGCCGCGCGGCCTCGTTCGCGCCTTCCATCGACGCGAGGTCGGTGTTCGTGCGGACGTAGTCGGAGGCGAGCACGAGGTTCGGGATCGCGGTGCCGGCGTCGGGGCGGAGCTCCCACGAGCCCGGCGGGTGGACGAGCAGGCGCGAGCGATTGACGGGAGGCAGGCCGGCCGTGAAGTCGAGATCGTCGTCGAGGTGCCACGAGTGCAGCAGATCGTCGGTGAGGATCTGCTCGCCGGCGCCCGAGCCGTTGAGCGCGGCCTTGAGCTGCGCCCAGATCTCCTTCGCGATCTCGTCGGGCGTGCACTGCTTCGCCGTCTTCGGGATGAACGTGCCCGGCGTGTTCCAGTCCGAAACGTCGACGGAGATCAGACCGCCGACGTCGCCGCCGCCGTAGCGCTTCCGGAACAGACCGAGGTCGCGCCAGAACTGCGGCTGCGAGATCGAGGTCAGCGCCCACGGCGAGTCGGGATAGAACGTGTGGCCGCGGACGAGCGGCACGTCCTCGTAGAGGTAGTACTGGATGCCGACCATCCACGACACGAGCGAGTCGACGTTCGAGGTGCGCAGCTTCTCGAGCACCGGATCGAGCGCGCCCATCTGCGGCGTCAACAGGCCGATCGTCGTGTCGATCGGCGTCGCGAGGACGTAGTAGTCGCCGGTGACGAGCGTGTTGTCGGCGAGGCGGACGCCCGAGATCGCGCCGCCCGCGACCTCGATCGACGCGATCGACACGCCGCTGTGAAGGTTGACACCGAGCGTCTGCAGGTGCGCCATCCACGGGTCGAACCACATCTCCGACGTCGGGCCGCCCATCGTGCGGTCGTTGTTCACACCGGTGTCGGCGTAGTCGAGGATCAGCTGCATGCTGATCGTGCCGACGGTGCGTGCGGAGCCGCGCTTGGGATCCATCGCGACCATCGTGCGCGGCACGGCGCGCAGCTGGCGCTGGAACTTCGCCGAGTAGCGATCGCCGTCTAGGAAGTCCCACCACGCGATCTTCTCGTACTCGCCGAGGCGGCGCGCATCGCTTGCGGTGAGGAACTGGAGGATCTTCGCCGAGAACAGGCCGATGTCGCCCTCGTCGAAGTCGAGCTCCTGGAAGAACAGCTCGAGCGCCTCGAGCACCTCGAACGGCTTGGTGACCTGCTTGCGATAGAAGCGGTACCAGGTGTCGTTGTCGACGAGCGCGATCGCGGACTCGGTCGTCGAGCGCAGGTGATCGACGACGTGCCCGCCGCCGGGCAGCGGGATGCGCGCCATCGTGTCGATCACGTGCTTGTAGAAACGCGGGTAGAACCGGAAGCCGTGCTCGCCGGGGAGATCGAGCCGGCCGTTCGTGCCGGTGCCCGTGACCGGCTGGCTGCGCGCCTTGCCGCCCCACGCGGGCTTCGACTCGTAGAGGTGGACGGTGAAGCCGCGCTGCACGAGCTCGTGCGCAGCCGTGAGGCCGCCGACGCCGCCTCCGATGACGATGACAGTGGGATTAGCCAAGGACTCCTCCGGTGCTCCAGGTCAGCGCGGCATTCAACGGGCCGGCATCGATGCGGTCGCCCGACAGCGCGGCGATCGCGAGACGATCGAGCTTGCCGCCGCGCTCGCTCGCGACAACGACACCGCGCGACAGCGTCTCGCGGGCGTCCTCGCCGAGGCGCTGGTCGGCCTGCGCCCACAGGCGCAGGGCGGTCGCGGCGTAGAACGAGGTCTTGCCGCGGCGGAACAGCGCGCGGGCGCGGGCGCGGGCGTGCTCGGCGGACGTGCGATCGCCGAGGCCGATCTCGGCGGTGGCGAGCAGCACGTCGATCATCGCGCTGACGGCGGGCATCGCCGACAGCCATTGCGCGCGGGCCTCGCGCGACAGCGTCTGGCCGATCGCGTGCGCGCGCTCCCAGTCGTGCTCGGCGAGGGCGAGCTCGCCTTCGAACACCTGGCGATAGATCGAGGCGAGGCCGGTCGTGCGGGCGCGGGCGAGCTCGCGCGACACGGCGCGCGCGGCGGCGAGGTTGCCGTCGAGGACGAGCGCGCGGCCGCGATAGCTGCCGAGCATCGCGCGCGTGATCAGATCGTCGGAGTCGAGCTCGCCGAGCATCTCGAGCGCACGCGTCGGCTCGCCGGCGTAGTACTCGCCGAGCGCCCAGTACGCGCGCAGAAACGATGCCTCCCACGAGCGCTCGAGCCCGAGCTTGCGGCAGATCCGCTCGCCTTCCTCGTGCGCGAGGCGCATGCCGGTCCAGTTGCCGCGCAGCGTGGCGACGATGCCGGAGCAGCCGGCGGCGACCATGCGCGGGTAGGGCGCGCCGCTCTGCAGCGACAGCCGCTGCGCGGACGCGATCGCGCGATCGCCGAACCGCCCGAGCGAGCCGGTCGCGAGGTACGCCGCGAGCATCGCCATGCCCATCGCGTGGCCGGCGCGGTCGCCGGCGCCCTCGGCGCGATCGATGCCGCGCAGCACGTATTCGAACGACTCGATCGGATACGGCGTCGACAGAAAGCTCGCGATCACGCGATACGCGGCCGACAGCACGTCGTCGCTCTTCGGGCGCGGCCGCAGCGGCGATGGTACGAGCCAACGCGCGGCGACGGTGACGGCGCGGGCGGCGGAGGCGGCGCGACCCTTCGCGCGGGGTTGGCCGCGGCGCGACAGCACGCCGTCGAGGATCGCGAGGCCGCGCTGCAGCTCGCCGAGCTTGATGTACGACTCGGCCGCGCGCACGCGCCAGCGATCGCCGTCGGGCTCGGCGGCCGCGAGCATCTCGAACTCGGTCGCCGCATCGGCGAGCTTGCCGCCGAGGAACAGACACTCGGCGCGCGACGCGCGCACGTCCTGGCCGGCGCCCAGCGCGAGCGCACGCCCGTACCACTCGGCGGCGGGGCCCCACGCGAGCTGGGCGCGCGCGGCATCGGCGGCAGCGATCGCGGAGAGCACGGCCCGTCCCGGCTCGCCGGCCTCGCGCCAGTGATACGCGAGCTGATCGGGAGAGCCGGCCTCGCGCTCGAGCCACGTCGCGTACGTGCGGTGAATGCGCGCGCGCTCGTCGGCGGTCATCGCGGCTTGCGCGGCGTCGCGCAGGCGCTGGTGATAGAAGACGTAGACCGGATCGCCGCTCGCGGAAGGTGTCGCGCGCACGACGCGACCATCCTCGAGCGCGCGCAGGATCGACTGCAGCTGAGCGCTCGGCAGCTCGGCCAGCGCACGCAGCTGCTCGAACGTCGCGGCGCCCGCCGACAGTGCGGCGATCTCGGCGACCTGACGCTCGCGCGGCGCGAGGCGGGCGAGCCGGCGCGACTCGGCATCGGCGATGTCGGCCGCGACATCTTCGTCCGCGAGCTCCTGGCCGATCAGCTCGGCGAGATACGGCGAGCCGGCGGCGAGCTGCGCGGCGGCGTGCAGCGCCTCGGCCGGGGCGTGCGGCGCGACGTCGGCGAGCACCTCGACCAGCTCGTGCGGCTGCATCGGCGCGACCTCGACAGCCTCGCATGCGGCGCCGAGCCGCGCGACGAGTGCGGTCATGCTCGCCGACAGCTCACCGGTCCACGTCGCGATGATCGTCAGCGGCCGGCCGACGCGTTCGACGAGCAGCGCGAGCAGCTCGAGCGAATCCTCGTCGGCCCACTGCAGGTCGTCGATCACGACGATGCCGCGGACGCTCTTCTCGAGCACGTGGCGGAACACGGCGACCATCGCGAGCAACGCGCGCTCGCGCTCGACGCGCAGGTCCTCGGCCGCGGGCACGTCGCCGATCAGCGTCTCGATCACGGCGCCGAGCGTCGGGAACACGCGCGCGAGCGCACCGGCATGCTCGAGCTGCGACACGAGGCGTGCATTGCCGGCGAGCTCGGTCGCGAGGTCGTCGATGATGAAGTCGAACGCGCGATACGGCACCAGCTCGCGCTCGTGGCACTTGCCGCGCCATGCGATCGTATCGCCGTCGCGCGCGCGGCCGAGCGCCTCCTCGATCAGCGCGGTCTTGCCGACGCCGCTCGGGCCCGTGATCAGCACGAGCCGTCCCGCCGGCCGCACGTCGAGGACGCGCGCCTCGAGACGCGCCAGCTCCTCCTCGCGCCCCACGAACCGCGAGATCCGGCGCAGCGGCCGCGGCGTCGACAGGTTGCCGGTCAGACGCGTCGCGACCTGGATCGCGGTCGGCCGGCGCAGCTGATCCGCACCGAGCATCGCGTCGATCAGATCGTCGAGATCGTCGGGACACTTCGAGTTGATCGACTTCGCGCGCGGCAGCTGCATGCTCTTCTTGAGCCGCGAGAGCACGTGCAGCGTTCCGCCGAACGGCGGCGCGCCGGTGACGAGCTCGAACGCGACAACGCCGAGCGCGTAGATGTCCATTGCGGGCGACACGGTCAGCTTCTCGACGTACTCCGGTGCGAGGTACGCCGCGGTACCGACGATCCGCGTCTCGCGTGCGATCTCTTCCTCGGCGCGCCGGCGCTCGAGGGCGAGGCCGAAGTCGAGCAGCTTGACCGTGTCGTCGACGACGAGCGCGTTCGACGGCTTGACGTCCCGATGGATCACGCCGCGCGCGTGCAAGAACGCGAGGCCCTCGGCGAGCTGCGCGAGCACGCTGCGCACGCGCGAGAAGTCGACCTCGGGCACGCCGCGCTGGGTGACCGGCGCGGGCGTCACGCTCATCTCGGTGCGCGCTTCCTGGATCGGCACCGCGGTGCGCGTCGCCTGGTCGCTCGAGTCGACGTGCAGCGCGGGCTGCTGCGACGGCTTCGCGACGTAGTCCCGCGGATCGACGCCCGGGATGTACTCCATCGTGAAGTAACAGGTCTGCTCGTGCGCGACGAGCTCGTACAGCTCGACGAGGTTGTGATGGCGAAGGCTCGCGACTGCGCGAAACTCGCGCTTGAGCCACAGCGTCGCGTCGTGATGCGTGATGCCGCGGAACTTGATCGCGACGTCCATGTCGCGACGCAGATCGCGTCCGAGATAGACCACACCCATCCCACCGCGGCCGAGCTCGCGGACGATGTGATAGCGGTCGCCAACGAACCGCCCGAGACCACCCTCGAACACGCTCTGCGGACGCTATCATGCTTGCCGTGTCGGACGCGATCGAAGCGCTCATCGACAAGCACGGCCCCGACGCGCTGTGCCGTGTCCTCGGAACAATGCTGACGCCCGAGCGCATCGCGCGCATCGATGCGGTGCTCGCCGCGCGCCTCACCAGCGTCACGACCGCCGTCGAGGATACGTACGATCCGCACAACGCGGCGGCGACGATCCGGACCACCGAAGCTTTCGGACTGCAGGACCTGCATGTGATCGAGCCTCACGCCCGGTTCAGTGCCGCAAAAGGCGTCACCCGCGGCGCGCACCGCTGGATCGATCTGCATCGCTGGCCGAGCGCGGAGCAGGCGGCGGCTCACCTCCGTGAGCGCGGTTTCCGCGTCTTCGCGACGCTCCCCGACGCGACGTTCTCGATCGAGGACGTCGATGTCTCGCGCCCGATCGCGGTGCTGTTCGGCAACGAGCACGAAGGGCTGTCACCGGCCGCGATCGCGGCGTGCGACGGCTCGGTCACCGTGCCGATGTTCGGGTTCACCGAGTCGTACAACCTGTCGGTGACGGTCGGCCTCGCGATGTCGCGCCTC
Source organism: Deltaproteobacteria bacterium (assembly GCA_019237945.1). Classification (GTDB taxonomy): domain Bacteria; phylum Myxococcota_A; class Polyangia; order Haliangiales; family Haliangiaceae; genus JABFXX01. The sequence goes on from JAFAOG010000301.1 coordinate 6,347, forward strand.
GCCGCGCGTCGCCGGGCTTATATAGGCGCGCCTGGCGATCTGGATCCGACGCGTCTGGCCCGCCTTCGTGCGCGCTGGTTCGCGCTCAGGATCCGCGGGGTCGTGGGAGTGGTCGAGCGCGCGTTGGGCTGATCAAGAGAAGGTTCTTTTTCGCGTTTTCGCGTTTTCGCGTTAATCCGATCCCGAGCGTGGCCACCGGGACACAGCGCCGTGTGGCAAACCAGCCGCGGGTGGGGGATGCTACCGGCGGCTCCACAGCTTTCGCGGGTATCCAAGTTGCAGAAACGACCCAACGTGCAGGCCGAATTGAAGCGCCAGGCGGCGCCCCCGTCGCCGCGGCGGACGTGGGTGACCGTCGTCAAGTGGCTCGCGATCGCCGGCGCCGCCGGCATCGTGCTGATGGCCGCGACGATCGCGTTCGTGTTCTGGATGTACGGCCGGGACCCGAACCTGCCGAACATCCAGAAGCTCAGCGACTACCACCCCAAGCAGGTCACGACGATCCTCGACGCCAACGACCGCCGCATCGGCGAGCTCGGCGAGCGCCGCACGTTCGTGCCGTACGACAAGATCCCGCCGATCGTCGTCGACGCATTCATCGCGGCCGAGGACAACAACTTCTGGAAGCACGGCGGCGTCGACTACTACGGGATGATCCGCGCGTTCTTCGCGAACCTGCGCGCCGGTCACACCAAGGAAGGCGCGTCGACGATCACGCAGCAGGTCGTGAAGAACTTCCTGCTGTCGAACGAGCGCTCGTTCAAGCGCAAGATCCAGGAGATCATCCTCGCGCGCCGGCTCGAGCACTCGCTGACGAAGCAGGACATCATGACGCTGTACCTGAACCAGATCTACTTCGGTGGACGGCGGTACGGCGTGCAGGAAGCGGCGCGCTTCTACTTCGGCAAGGACGTCTCGCAGGTGAATGCGGGCGAGGCGGCCGTGCTCGCGTCGATGCCGAAGGAGCCGGAGATCCTCTATCACTCGCTGCGCGGCAAGAACCCGGGCCGCATCAAGGACCGCCAGACGTACGTGCTGAACCAGATGGTGAAGCTCGGCATGATCAAGCAGGCGGAGGCGCAGACGTTCATCGACGCGCCGATCCAGGTCGTCAAGGATCCGTTCCCCGAGCTCGGCCGCGCGCCCGAGTGGGTCGACCTCGTCAAGAAGGAGCTGGTGCGCATCAGCGTCGTTCACGACGAGGCCGGCATCGACAACCTCGGCGCCGTCGTGCGGACCACGCTCGATCCCGCACTCCAGGCGCGCGCGCAGAAGGCGCTGCAGATCGGGCTGCGCGCGGTGGACAAGCGCCACAACGTCGGGCGCCCGGTGCGCTCGGTCAAGGGCGACAAGATCGATCTGGAAATCGCGAAGCTCGCGAAGCGGCTGCCGAAGAGCGGCCCCGAGGCGGGCAAGGATGTCTACGAGGCCGTGGTGACCGCCGTGCACGACGACGATCAGGAGCTCGAGGTCGACCTCGGCCACTGGCAGGCGGCGCTCGTGCTCGGCACCGAAGAGGATGTGCGCTTCAACCCGCCGGATGATGACGGCAAGACGAAGAAGCCGAGCGAGCGCTTCAAGGTCGGCGATGTGATCGAGGTCCAGGTCGCGCCGGCGGCGAAGAAGGCCGCCGACGAGGACGAGGACGACCAGCCGGCCGAGAAGACGGCGAAGCACAGCAAGAACCGCGTGAAGTTTGCGCCGGGGCCCGAGGGCGCGGTCGTGATCATCGAGGTCAAGTCGCGCAAGGTGCGCGCGCTGGTCGGCGGCTACTCGCAGAAGGCGGGCGGCTTCGATCGCGCGACGATGGCAAAGCGCCAGCCCGGCTCGAGCTTCAAGCCGTTCGTGTACGCGGCGGCGATCGACAGCGGCAAGTTCACGGCCGCCTCGACGGTCAACGACGCGCCGGAAGTCTTCGATCTGTGGAAGCCGAAGAACTTCGAGACCGGCACGTTCGAGGGCCCGGTGCTGCTGCGCCACGCGCTCGCGCGAAGCATCAACACGGTGTCGATCCGGCTGACGTACGAGCTCAAGCCCGAGAACATCGCGGCGTTCGCGCACAAGATGGGCATCCAGACCGACCTCCCGGTCGAGATGGCGATCGCGCTTGGCGCCGACGTCGTCACGCCGCTCGAGATGACGAATGCGATCTGCACGCTCGCCGCCGGTGGCGTGTATCAGCCGCCGCGCTTCGTCGAGACGGTCAACGGCAAGAGCGTCGATGCGCCGCCGGGCGAGCAGGTGCTGCGGCCCGAGGTCGCGTATGTCGTCACCGACATGATGCGCTCGGTCGTCACCGAGGGCACCGGCCGGCGCGCCGCCGACCTCGGCATTCCGATCGCGGGCAAGACGGGCACGTCGAACGACGCGCGCGACACCTGGTTCATCGGCATGACGCCCGACTACACGATCGGCGTGTGGATCGGCTACGACGACAACCGCTCGATGGGCCACGATCAGGGCGGGACGAACGCGGTGCCGGTGTTCGCGGACATCGTCAAGGGCATGAACCTGCCCGCGAAGCAGTTCCCGCGGCCGCCGCACGTCGTCGAGGCGACGATCGATCGTCAGACCGGCCTGCTCGCCGCCGACGGTGCCGAGAAGAAGACGACGCTGCAGGAAGTGTTCATCGAGGGCACGCAGCCGACGCAGACCGCGCCGAAGCCCGGCGAGGTCACCGAAGGTAGCTCGGTCACTGGCGAGTACGGGGACTAGCGCTTGGTCGCGCGATCGGCGGCGACACGCGGGCTCGTCGCGCTCGCGGCCACGGCCATCGGGTTCGCGGCACGCCCCGCGCGTGCGGACGACTTCCTGCACCGGCTCGTCGCGGATGCGCGCGCGCGTGTCGACGCAGAGGCGGCCGCGCATGCGCCCCGGCCGGTGCCGCCGGTGCCGGTCGCCGTGAAGTGGCGGCCCGCGAAGCTCACGTCGATCGATCTCGGCGCTCCGCTCGTCGCGCTGACGGCGGCCGATCTCGACGGCGACGGCAAGGCCGAGCTGTACGCGGTGACAACGCACGACGTGATCGCGATCGGCTGGCGCGGCAAGCGACTCGACGAGCTCGCGCGCGTGCCGTTCGCGGGCGACGTCGCGGTGCCCGTGCCGCGCGATCCGGTCGGCACGGCGGTCGCCGATGGTCGCGCGCTCGTCGCGTCGACGTCGGGCTTCGCGCGCGCGCTGCGCGTGACATGGCAGGGCAAGCAGCTCGTCGGCGCGCCGGGCGAGGCGGACTTCGAGCTGTGCCCGGGCGAGCACGCGAAGCTGGTGCCGGGCCGCGATGTGCTCGAGGGAAATCGCTACGCCGTCGTGTGCCGCGATCTCGTCGATGCGACCGGGGCGCCGCTCCATGTGCGTGGCGAGCTCGCGGCGACCGGTCGCCTCGCCGTCGATGCGGGCACTGCGCACTTCGAGGTGCCGGAGGTCGGTGTCGCGTTCGAGCTGGCGGACCTCGATCACGACGGCACGCCCGAGGTGATCTACGCGGGCGCCGGCGCCCCCGGCGATCCCGACAGCGTCAAGGTCGTGTCGCTCGGCGGCGATCCGCGCAAGCCGCGCTGGAAGAAGCCGTTCACGGCGGGCGGCGTCGCCGGCATCGCGGTCGGCGACCTCGATGGCGACAAGGCGCCCGAGGTGATCGCGGCGGTGCGCCTCGTCGGCGCGACGCGTGTCGATCTGTGGAGGCTCGAGTGAGGAGCCTGCTCGTCGTCGTCGCGCTGTGCGCGGTTGCATCGGCGGAGAGCCGGCCGCACTACGGTGGCAGCGTCGAGGGCACGCTGCTCGGCGCGCCGGTCACGCTCGATCCGCCGTACGCGCGCACGCACGCGGATGCGACGGTGATCTCGCTCGTCTACGACACGCTCTATCGCATCGGGCCCGACGGCGTGCCCGTGCCGCACCTCGCGGCCGCGCTGCCGGTCGTCGATCCGAAGCTCGCGACGGTGAAGATCGCGCTCAAGAAGGGCGTCGCGTTCCAGGACGGCACGCCGATGACGCCGCAGGATGTCGCCGCGTCGCTCGATCGCGCGCGCACGACCGCGAAGTGGGTGCTCGCCCCGGTCAAGTCGATCGCGGCGGATGCCGACGGCATCGAGCTCGTGCTCGCGGCGCCGACCGATGACCTCGCGACGTTCCTGGCGCTGCCGCAGACCGCGATCACGAAGGCGGGCAAGTCACCGGGCACGCGGGCGATCGGTTCCGGGCCGTTTCAGGTCGTGTCGCTCGATGCGCCGCGCCACCGGCTGACGCTCAAGGCGTTCGACGAGCACTTCGCGGGGCGCCCGTACGTCGACGAGCTCGTGCTGCGCTGGTACGACACGCCCGACGGCGAGGCGCGACGGTTCGAGACGGGCAACGCGCAGATGTCGGCGCGCGGCGTCGCGGCGTTCGCGGGCGGGCAGCCGACGTTCAAGGCCGAGGACGTCGAAGGGCCGGCGGCGCTGCTCGTGTTCGTCGGCTTCGGCCGGCTGCATCCCGACGTCCTCGGCGATCCGGCGTTCCGGCACGCGCTCGATCTCGTGCTCGCGCGCAGTGGCTTCGCCGGCATCGGCTGGGGCGAGCGCGTGGTGCCGACGCGGCTGCCGGTGCCGATCGAGGCGGGCGCTCCGCCGCTCGTCGCGCGGTCCGGCGATGTCACGGCGGCGACCGATGCGCTCGCGCACGCGAAGGCGGCCGTGAAGTCGCTGACGCTCGAGATCCTCGTCGAGGACACGCGCCCCGATGACAAGGAGGTCGCCGAGCGCGTGCTCGCCGGTCTCGACCAGCTCGGCATCCATGCGAAGATCACGGTGGTGACGGCGCAGGTGCTCCGCGATCGCGCGCTGGCCGGCAAGGCCGACCTGTGGATCGGTCAGCTCGCCGAGCCGGTGACCGCGCAGGCCGCGTGGTGGGCAGCCGCGTTCGCCGCCGGCGGCGACGACACGCTCGCGAAGCTCGGCGCGTTCGATGCCGCGACCGCCGCGAAGCAGTTCGACGCGCGGCTGCCGATCGTGCCGCTGATGTTCCGCTCGATCCGCCTGTGGCACCGCACCGATGTCCGCGGCGTCAGCTTCGACGCGAGCGGGCGGCCGTGCTTCGCAGACATCTTCCTGTTCGGCGCGCCCGTGCCGACGCACGGCAGGCCATGAAGCTCCGCGGCCGCTTCGTGCTCACGCTGTCGCTCGCGGCGCTCGTGCCGATCGCGGTCGCCGCCGTCGTGACGACGCGCGTGATCGTCGCGAGCAGTCGCGAGGACTACGAGGCGACGCGCACGCAGACGCAGGACGCGATCGGCCGCGAGGTCAAACGCCTCGAGGCGCAGGTCGCCGAGGCGGTCACGTCGCTGACGAGCCGCGATCACCCGTTCGTCGGCAACCTCGTGCGCGACTTCGTCAAGGGCAACGGCACGCTCGACCAGGAGGCGTGGCATCGCTTGCGCGATCAGGGCGGCCCGGTGATGCGCGGCCTGTCGCTGGACGTGCTCGCGATCACCGGCCCCGATGATCTGATGCTCGTGTCGCCGCACAACCGCGCGCTGACTCGGCTCGAGCATCCCGAGGTTCGCGAGCGCGCGACGAAGACCGGCGGCAAGCCGTACTTCACGATCGAGAAGATCTTCACGGGCGCGGGCGTCGAGTCGATGCTCGTCGCGGAGGCGGCGCAGATGAGCGCGCGCGACGGCGGCTACGCGGTGGCGCTGTGGGCGGGTCGGCGCGTCGGCGACGATCTGCTCGCGGCGGTGCGGCGGCCGAACAGCGTCGATGCGCGCATCGTGACGCCCGACGGCGCCGTGCTGCTGCCGTCGACAACGCAAGACTGGGCCGGGTTCTCGAAGGATCCACCGCTGCGCACGCCGCTGTTCGGGCCCGATGGCGCCCCGGTCGCCTACATCGAGGCGGTCGTCAGCGATCGCGGCCTGAGCCTCGTGATCCGCGACATCACGTTGATCTCGGCGCTGCTCGCCGCGCTCGCGCTGGGCGCCGTCGTCGTCGTCGGACTGATCGTCGCGAAGCGGTTCGCGCGCGACATGGAGCTGCTCGTCGAAGGCTCGCTCGCCGCCGCGCGAGGCGATCTCGATCACCGCGTGCCGGTGCGCGGCCCCGACGAGGTCGGCGCGGTCGCCAGCGCATTCAACTTCATGATGGAGGATCTCAAGACGTCCAAGGAGAAGCTCGTGATCGCGGAGCGGATCGCGGCGTGGCAGGAGATCGCGCGCCGCCTCGCACACGAGATCAAGAATCCATTGACGCCGATCCAGATGGCAATGGACACGCTGCGCAAGAGCTACAAGAAGCAGCATCCGGAGTTCGAGGAGATCCTCGACGAGTCGACGCGCACGGTGCTCGAGGAAGCGGACCGCCTCAAACGCATCGTCGCCGAGTTCTCGGACTTCGCGCGGATGCCGAAGCCCGAGCTGTCGCGCGTCGATCTCAACGACACGATCCGCTCCGCGCTCGCGCTGTATCAGGGCGCGGTGCCCGTCACGTCGCAGCTCGCCGAGGATCTGCCCGAGCTCGACGCCGACAAGGGCCAGCTGACGCAGGTGCTGCTCAACCTCGTCGAAAACGCGCGCGATGCGATCGGCGATCGCGACGGCGGCAAGATCAGCGTGACAACGAAGAACGCGGTCGATCGCGCGCTGCTCGTCGTCGAGGACAACGGGCCGGGCGTGCCCGGCGAGCTCAAGGACAAAGTGTTCGCGCCGTACTTCACGACGAAGCACGGCAAGGGCGGCACCGGCCTCGGGCTCGCGATCGTGCATCGCATCGTGTCGGACCACGGCGGTCGCATCACGATCTCCGATGCGCCAGGCGGCGGTGCACGATTCGCGATCGAGCTGCCGCTCCGCAACGGAACCGCGCTCCTGGCGAGCCGCATCTAGCGGCGCGAGAGGTCGCTCGTGAGCCGGTCGAGCATGTCGTGGCAGCTCGCGCGCTTGTCGGCGGTCGCGAGGTAATCGGCGAGCCGGATCCAGCGGTAGCGCGACCACAGATCGTCGACGGAGCCACCGCGGTCCTCGCGTTTCTTGAGCGCGTTGCCGACCTCGCGATACTGCGCGGCGAGCTCCGCGGCGGTCGGTGGCGAGAGCGGCGCACCGGGCGTGCTCGGTTGCGCGCGCGCGGCGACGACGGGATGCGTCGGCTGCGGCGACGGGGCAGGGGACGTCACGGCGGGCGGCGGAACGGGCGATGGCATCGGCGGCGCCGGCATCGGTACGGGGACGGTCACGACCTTCGCGGGCGCCTCGATGCGCACGATGCGCGGCGGCTCGTCACGACGCCGCACGAGCAACGCGACCGACACGAGCAGCAGCAGAGCGATCACTGCCATCGCGGCGATGCGCTGCCACGACGCGATCCGCTTCCTCCGGCCGGTCTTGAAGTTGCGCACGGGCGCGGGCGGCGGGTCCGGCTGCGCGAGACCCAGCGCGATCATCGCCGCGCCTCGATCGCGCTCGATCAGCTCGAGCAGCTCGCGGGCCTCGCGCGCGGTCTGCGGGCGGCGCGCCGGATCCTTCTCCATCAGCTTCGCGACGAGCGCCTCGAGCAATGGATCGATCTCGAGCGTCGGAGCGCGCGTCCGCATCTGCGGTGCGTGGCCCATCAGATTTGCGCGCGCGACATCGACGCCATCGCCGTCGAACGGCAGCTTGCCGGTCAGCAGCTCGTACAGGATGATGCCGAGCGCGAACAGGTCGCTGCGGCCATCGACCGCGTCGCCGCGCACCTGCTCGGGCGACATGTAGTGCGGCGTGCCGACGACCATCCCGTCGGTCGTCAGTCGCTGCTCGCCGGAGCTCTCGCGCATCTGATCGCGCAGGATCGCGACGCCAAAGTCGACAATGCGCGGCTGCTCGAACCCACGCGAGTCGCGCGCGACGATCACGTTCTCCGGCTTGAAGTCGCGATGAACGAGCCCGAGCCCGTGCGCGTGCTCGAGGCCATCGCAGAGCTGGTGAGCGAGCCAGATCGCGCGCGGCTGCGGCATCGGCGTGTCGTTCAGCAGCGCGGCGAGCGTCTGACCGTCGACGAAATCCATGACGAGATAGATCTCGCCGTCGTCGCTCGTGTTGAGATCGACGACGGGCACGACATTCGGGTGCTGCAGCTTGCCGGCGAGCTCCGCTTCGCGCTCGAACCGCTGCACGACCTTCGGCGCCGTCACGCGCGAGTGCAGGACCTTGATCGCGAGCTGGCGTCCGATGCGGATGTGCCGCGCGCGATACACGGCCCCCATCGCGCCGGCGCCGAGCAAGACTTCCAGCTCGTAGCGCGACGCGAAGACGGTCCCCACCCGCTCTTCAGCAGAACGATCCTTCACCCGATCGACCACGTTGCCACAGCTCGCACGTCACCGACGAGCCCTCACGGCCGCCTCGCGGAATGACTTGGCGCCGCAGCGCGTTAGATGTATGAGGTCTCTAGCCATGGCGAAGCTTCCGCGCATCGAGGGGTGTCTAACTGCACTGGTCACGCCGTTCTCCGGCGGCAAGGTCGACTTCCCCACGCTCGCCAAGCTCGTCGACTGGCAGATCGAGAACGGCGTCGATGGCATCGTCTCCGTCGGCACGACCGGCGAGTCGGCGACGCTCGATGTCGACGAGCACGTCGCGGTGATCTCGGCGACGGTGAAAGCCGCGCGCGGCCGCGTGCCCGTCGTCGCCGGCGCGGGCGGCAACGCGACCGCCGAAGCACTCACGCTGACGAAGGCCTCCGAAGAAGCCGGAGCCGACGCGCTCCTCCACGTCACGCCCTACTACAACCGCCCGAGCCAGGAAGGCCTCTATCGCCACTTCGAGGCGATCGCGCGCTCGACGAAGCTCCCGATCATTCTCTACAACGTGCCGACGCGCACCGCGTGCGACATGCTGACCGACACGGTCGTCCGCCTCGCGGACTTCGACAACATCATCGGCATCAAGGACGCGACCGGGAACCTCGTGCGCGCGAGCGAGCTCGTCGCGAAGTGCGGCGACCGCATCACCGTGCTCTCCGGCGACGACGGCACCGCATTCCCGCTCTACGCGGTCGGCGCGCGAGGCGTGATCAGCGTCGTGTCCAACGTCGCGCCGCGTGACATGAGCGACATGTGGGACGCCGCGAAGGCGGGCGACTGGGAGCGCGCACGCCGCCTCCATTTCAAGCTGCGCGTGATGTCGCAGATGCTGTTCGCCGAGCCGAGCCCCGCGCCGACGAAGGCCGCGCTCTCGCTCCTCGGCCGCTGCTCGACGGACGTCCGCCTCCCGCTCGTCCCTGCGAGCGAGAAGCTCACGACCGAGCTCCGCGCCGCGCTCGAGGGCCTCGCTTGACCCGCATCTGCGTGCTCGGCCCCTCGGGCCGCATGGGCCGCGCCGTGATCGAGGCCGCCGGCTCGCACGTCGCTGCCGCCGTCGATCGCCCCGACTCGCCGCTCGTCGGCACGCAGGTCGCCGAGGGCGTGCTCGCGACCCACGACATCGGCACCGCGCTCGACGCGAGCGACGTCTACATCGACTTCACGACGCCCGCCGGCACCCGCGGCGCCGCGATCGCCGCCACGCCGCGCCGCAAGGCCGCCGTGATCGGCACGACCGGCCTCGCCGCCGCCGACGACGAAGCGATCGCCGCGCTCGCGCAGCTCGCCCCGGTCGTCGTCGCCGCGAACTTCTCGGTCGGCGTGAACCTCCTGCTCGGCCTCGTCAAGCAGGCCGCGCGCGCGCTCCCCGACTGGGACGCCGAGGTCGTCGAGACCCATCACAACAAGAAGCGCGACGCCCCCTCCGGCACCGCGCTCGCGATCGCCCGCTCGATCGCATCCGGCCGCGGCGTCGACTACGACCGCGTCAAGCGCCACACGCGCGACGGCGACATCGGCCCGCGCCCCGCCGGCGAGATCGGCGTCTCGACCGTCCGCGGCGGCGACGTGATCGGCGAGCACACCGCCTTCTTCTTCGGCCCCGCCGAGCGCATCGAGATCGCCCATCGCGCCACCTCGCGCGCGATCTTCGCCGCCGGCGCCGTGCGTGCCGCGCTGTGGGTCGTCGGCAAGCCGCCGGGTCGTTACGACATGCTCGACGTGCTAGGGTTCACGCCGTGACCGCGACCGAGCGCATCACGATGGTCGTCCTCAACGAGGACGGTACGCGCGACAAGTTCACCCTCAGCTCGTGGGTCGGCATTCCGCGCAAGCACGAGCTGATGTGGATCGGCGATGACCCGTACATGATCATCGAGGTCGAGTACGCGGTCTCCGAGGGCTTCTTCGGCGCGCGCAGCATCGACGCTGCGGGCGTCTACGTCCGCCGCCTGACCAAGGACGAGCAGGAAGCGGTCGCCCGCCGGCTCGCCACGCCCGTCCGCGGCAAGGACGAGCAGCCGTTCCGCCCGTAGCTCACGGGCGCTTGTAGACCGACACGATCGGCACGCCGTCGCTGCGCAGCACGAACACCGGGCGCGCCGTCTTGTAGTCGGCCCAGATCAGGTAGTCGTGGCGGTTGAAGTGCTTCTCGTGGATCACGATCGCGTACGTGCTGCGATGGATGCCGTCGGTCTCGTGGCCCGCGTCGCCGTCGCCCTTCGGTAGCAGGCCTTCCTTGAGGTACCAGCCCCAGGCGGGAGATGCGTCGTGCGAGTAGACGAGGCCGGGAGGTTGCGTGCGCAGGAACGGCAGCACGCCGTGCGCGGCGACGCCCCAGAACTGGCGGTTCATGCCGAGGTCGGCTCCGCCCGGTGCGCCTCCGGCGAGCGCGCTGTACCAGGTGAGGGCGTACGGGTGCGCGGTGACGACCTCCGTTGCGCCCGCGAGCGCGATGCACGCGGCGACCGCGGGGACGGCGGCGCGATGTTGAAGGCGACGCGCGGCCCACACGGCGCCGACGCCGGCGGCGATGCACAGTGTCGGGAGCATCGGCATCCAGTGCTTCTCGGCGCCGAAGATCGGCGTCGAGCCGAGGAAGAACGGGCCGATCGACGCGGCGGCGGAGAGCGCGAGCAGCAGCACGGGGCGGCGCGCATCGTCGGGACGTTTGCGGGCGAGCGCGTAGATCCCGGCGAGCGCGGCGGCGAGCGTGGCCGTCGGCACGGTGAACAGCGTCGTGACGAGCGCGACGTGCCACGGGAACCGCGGATGGTTCCAGTTCTCGCCGAGGTACTCGAAGTTGTAGTGGACGTGGTGGGTGTGGAAGTCGAGCCACGCCTTGAGGTGCGTGTAGGGGGCGGTCCAGAGCAGCGGCCACAGCGCGTAGAGCACGAGCGGTCCGAGCACGGCGAGGGAGACGAGCACGCGCCAGTGCACGCGCGGGTTCTTCGCGCGCCACGCGAGCGCGGCGTAGTGGATGCCGAGCGCGAACGGCAAGAGCAGCGCAGTGTGCTTCGTCGCGAGCGCGAGCCCCCAGCACACGCCGGCCTGCCAGGGCCAGCGGCGGCCGTCGAGGCAGCGCCAGTAGGCGACGACCGTCGCGAACCACAGCGTCATGATCGGCGCGTCGAATGCGGCGAGCCCGGCGTGGAACAGCGCGCGTGGCAACAGGAGGAGGCAGAGCGCGGCGACGATCGCTTCCGCGAAGCCCCAGAGGGCGAGCGTCATCCAGTAGACGAGCCCGACGCATGCGCCGTGCAGCAGCGCCGACGGGAAGCGGAAGGCGCCGACCTCGCCGAGCACGCCGGAGAGCGCGGCGTGCGACAGGCCTTCCAGCTCCTTCACGAACGGCGGGTGCTCGGGGTTGTTGCCGCCGCCGAGCGGGCCGCCCCACACGGGCTCGATCGCACCGGGATGCGTCCACCAGTGCCAGTAGCGCGCGCCGGCGCCCATGTAGACGGTCTCGTCGCGCGCGATGCCGACGTCGCGCTGGTTGATCATCACGACGACGACCGTCAGCACGACGAGCACCCAGCCGACGATGCGCGGCCGCGTGATGATCATTGGCGCGCCTCGGCGGCGAAGCAGATCAGACGCTGCGGCGCATCGGCGCTCGCGGTGAACGTGACGTCGGCCGGGCCCGGGGTGGTCGCGGCTTGCCAGCGCATCCAGCCATCGTCGACTCCCGGGGAGACGCGCGCGATCTCGCGACCGGCGATCGACACGGCGAGCGTGCCCGGCGCGCGGATGTCGCGGCGCGTGAACACGTCGGCGAGGCCGGCGTAGCCTACGAGCGTCGAGCCGAGCTGCATCGGCAGCGTGATCGTGGCGGGGTGGCCGGGCGCGGGGACGAGCTGGATGCAGCGGTGCGGCTCGAAGCCGACCTCGGCGATCACGGGCGCCGGGCCACCGGGTGGCGCGAACACGTCGGAGAGCACGACCGCCGGCGCGCGCTCGTAGCGGCGCACCGTGATGCCGTCGACCTCGCGCTCGAAGACCGGGTGGCCTTCGAACCGGGCCGCTCCTCGGATCGAGAGCTCCCAGATGCGGCCGTAGCGGGCGTCGTCCATGCGGGCCGCCATCTCGACGGGGATCAGGTCACCGAGGTGCAGCCGCCCGACCGGATCGACCCACGGCGGGGCGAAGACGATCAGGTCG
>JAFAOG010000600.1 GCA_019237945.1 Deltaproteobacteria bacterium
CCCTCAGAGCTCGAGCGACGCGGCCAGGTCGTAGTCGCTCGCCTGCGTGACGCGCGCGCGCACGAGCGAGCCCGTCGGCACGCGGCCGTCGGAGAGATAGGTGACGCCGTCGATGCCAGGCGCCTGGCCGTACCAGCGGCCCTCGAGCAGGTGCTCGCTCTCCGACGACTCGCCCTCGACGAGCACCTCGATCTCCTTGCCGACCATCGCCTCGTGACGAGCGCGGCTGATCTGGCGCTGGATCTCCATCAGCTTCTGCTGGCGCGCCTCGGCGACCTCGGGATTGACGCGGTTCGGCAGCATCGCGCTGACCGTGCCCGGCTCGATCGAGTACGTGAACGCGCCGGCGCGGTCGAACTTCGACTCGGCGACGAACTCGCACAGCTCGTCGAACTCGGCGTCGGTCTCGCCGGGGTGACCGACGATGTAGGTCGTGCGCAACACGACGTTGTCGATCCGCTCGCGCAGCTTCTTGACGAGGTCGCGCGTGACGCGGCTCGAGTGACCGCGGCGCATGCGCTTGAGCATGCCATCGCTGATGTGCTGGAGCGGCACGTCGATGTACTTGACGACCTTCGGCTCGCTCGCGATCGCGTCGATCAGATCGTCGTCGAACGCGCTCGGGAACGTGTAGTGCATTCGCACCCAGTCGATGCCGTCGACCTTGCCGAGCGCGCGCAGCAGGTTGGCGAGCGTCGGGCGCGACTCGGGGGACGAGCCGGCATCCCAGCCGTAGCGCGTCAGGTCCTGCGCGATCAGATTCACCTCGCGCACGCCCTGTTTGCCGAGCGCGCGTACCTCCGCGACGATGTCGTCGATCGCGCGGCTGCGTTGCGGACCGCGCAGCTTCGGGATGATGCAGAACGAGCACGGGCGGTCGCAGCCCTCGGCGATCTTGACGTACGCGGTGTGGCCCTGCCCGATGCGCACGCGCGGCGCGTCGTGATCGTAGATGTAGGCCGGCGTCTCCGTGACCTGCACGACCGGCAGCTTCGACTTCTTCTTGCCTTGGCCGGGCTTGAGCACCTTCGCGATCGACGGGAAGTCGCTCGAGCCGAGGATGTGATCGATCTCGGGGATGTCCTTGGCGAGCTCGTCGGCGTAGCGCTGCGCGAGGCAGCCGGTGACGACGAGCTTCTTCGCGGCGCCCTCTTTGAACTGCGCCATCTCGAGGATCGTGTCGACGCTCTCCTCTTTCGCCTTGTCGATGAACGCGCACGTGTTGACGACGATGACGTCCGCGTCATCCGGCGCATCGACCAGCGAGTGCCCCGCGGCCTGGACCTGGCCGAGCATCAGCTCGGTGTCGACCTGGTTCTTCGGACAACCCAGGGACACGAAGTAGATACGGGAGGTGGCAGCAGCCATCGGGCCGCGCAGTCTGGTCCGGGCGCCGGACCGTGTCAATCCGTGAGTTTGGCGCCTAGGGATGGGTGGCCCAGGTAGCTGGACCTGCGAGCAAAAGCACCGCCTCGGCCGCCTCGACCTGCTCGGTATCCTTCGCGGATTCGAGCGCCGCGAGCAGCGGCGGCAGCAGCGGGCCCGGGTCGAGGCTGGGGTCGAGCCGGCGCAGCGCGCGCGCGGCCTCGGCACGCCGGGTTGGCCGCTTGAGCTCCGCCTCGAGCAGCGGGCGCGCGGCCGCATCGTGCAGGTCGGCGAGCGCAGCGGCCGCGAACGCGTCGTTGCCCTTCTCGGTCAGCAGCTTCTCGAGCGCGGGGATGACATCGCGGCGGCCGGCGATGCCGAGCGCGATCGTCGCGCGCGCCTGCTCGTCGTGCGTCGCCTTCGGATCGGCCCGCACCGCGTCGAGCGCCTTGAGGCCCGCCGGATCCGCGAGGTACGCGAGCTGCTCGGCCGCGCCGAGGCGCAGCTGGCTGACGTCGAGGTACTCGGTGAGCACGGGCACGCCGCGCTTGTCGCCGAGCAGTGCGAGCCGACGCGCCGCCTCGAGCCGCACGTCGCGCCGCGGTGCCTGCAACGCCGCCACCAGCGCATCGCTGCCTCGCTTGTCGCCGCCGCGCGCGAGCGCATACGCGATCTCGAGCTTCGCGATGTCGCTCGTCTCCTTCGCGAGCTGCGTGACGAGCTGGCCGATCGCATCGCCGTCGCCGGTGCGGGCGAGCGCGCTTGCCGCGACGCGCTGGACGCGCGGCGAATCGCTCTTGAGGTTCTTCGCCAGCACGGCCTTCGCCTTGTCGACGGCGACCGCGCCCGTGACGGCGGGCGGTGCATCGGGCGCCGGTGGCGGCGCGACGACCGGCTTCTGCACCGGCGCCGGCTCGCTCTTCGCGTCGCGACCGCCGAACGCGCCGAGGAAGTACGCGGCGCCTGCGATGCCACCAACGACGACGACGATCAGGATGCCGATCAGCCACGCCTTACCGCGACCCTCGGGGGCGACGTAGTCGTCGACCGTCCCCGTATCGGCGATCTGGATCGCGCTGTCGTCCTCGCGCTTCTTCGAGGGCCGCGTCGTCTCGCGAATGACCTCGATGACGGGCCCCGATTCGGTCGTCGGCGGCAGCGTGATCGGCACGCCCTTCGGCGGCGTCTTGGGCGGCGGATGCGGCGGCTCGGTGCGCGGGCGCTTGATCGTCTTGGTCGGCTGCAGCTTCTCGGCGGGCGGCGCCGGAATCGGCTTGCTGTCGAGCGCGGCCGCGCATTCCTTGCTGCAGAACCCGACGACGACGCCGTCGCGCACACCGACCGCAGGCGCGCGTAGCGAGTCCACCGGTCTTCCGCAGGTCGGGCAAGCGCTCATGGCAGTGCGAGAACGTTGGCCTCGCCGTACTCGGCGATCAGGCCGTCGATGTACGCGAGCAAATGATCGCGACGCGACATCATCGCGCTGATCTCGGCCGGCGTCAGCAGCGGGCCCATCGGATCGTCACCGACATCGAGCGCGGCGACGACGGCCTCGGGCGTCAGCGCGCGGATCCGCTCCACCAGGTGGCGCGGGAACACCTCGATCTTGAACAGCGGATCGAGGTTCGTCTTGTGGCCGAACGTGAACAGCCCGAACGACAGCGTGTTGTCCATGAAGTAGAGCGTCTTGCGGTCGAGCGAGCCCTTCGTGTTGTAGCCGGTCCACCGATCGGCGTTGTCGATCAGCACGTCGAACAGCACGCACGTGACGAGCTGCTCGACGAGCGCGCGATGCTCGGCCGGGATCTCGACGCGCGGGTGCAGCCACCCCGTCCACAGCGCCATCCCCTGGTCCTCGTCGACGCGCCACGGCCCGATCGTCTGGTCGCGGATCTCGGGGATCCACCACGACAGCTCGCCGCGCAGGATGCCGTCGTGCGCGACGCCTTCGTCCTCGATGCGTCCCGACGTGTAGTTGCGCGAGTCGGGATCCGCGGCCGCAAGCAGGTCCTCGACACGAAACGCCCCGGGCTTTGCCGGCGGCACGTGGCCGATGCCGAGCCAGCGATCGAGCCGGTACGCCGCGATCTCCTTGCGCGGATCGCTCTGGTAGTGCGTCTGCTGCGGCTTGAACGCGGCGCGCGCACCGTTCGCGAAATCGAGCCGCAGCGACAGCGACGTCCCGCCGTGGTTGAGCTTGACCCGCGTGACCGCTCCGCCGATCGGGGCGAGCAACACGTCATCGGGCGCGTCGAACACCGTCGTCTGCGCGGCCACCGCGATGTGGAGCTCGGCCCCGGGCAGCGGGGCAATCCGCGGCGCGCTCCCCGACGCGACCGTGGCGGCCTGCGCCTCGCCCGTGTAGCTGCCGGCGAGGTCGATCGCCTTGCCTACTCCGACCCACATCCCCGCGGCGGCGCCTGCGGCGAGGCACAGCTCGAGCGCGATGCAGGTCCCTAGCCGCACGCGCGAAATCGTATCACGTCACGCCGGCGAGTCATCCTCGACGACGTAGCTCGCCTTGCGGTGACGTGCCGTCGGTACGTGCTTTTCCCAGCACGTCACCGAGCAGAAGCGCAGCTTCATCCTGCCGGTGTTGCAGGAGGCAACCGTGCAACGGACCGCGCTCTGCCCCATCGGGATCAGCTTGCGGCACGTGGCGCACACGAGGCTCGCCATGGGTATCTCCTGCCTACCAGACCCGCGCTTCGATATCCACTTACTGGAGACGGCGCAGCTCGGCTTCGAGATCGAGGCCGCCGCCGCTGGCCGCCACGCGCCCCGCGCGATCGATCACGACCGTGTGCGGGATCTGCGTGACGCCGTAGCGCGCGCTGGTGTCGTGGTCGTCATGGAGCAGGGTCATCTCGTAGTGGCCCTCGTCGAAGAACGAGCGCGCATCGGCGGTGTCCTCGTCCATCGACACCGCGAGCACATCGACATCCGGATGCTGCTTCGCGAATGCCGCGAGATGCGGCATCGACTTCACGCACGGGTTGCACCAGGTCGCCCAGAAGTCGATCACGGTGATCTTTCCGGGCGCGAGCGCGCGCGTCGGGCCGAGCTCCCCCTTCGCGAGGATCGTATGGAGCGCGAGCGAGGGCGCGGTGCCGCCCGCCGTCATCGGCCGCAGCTGGTCGGTGTTGCGCGCGATCCATACGCCCTGCGTGGCGACTCCGATCGCGGCGATCGCGACGAGCGCCCAGCCCGCCGACGCGGCTCCGCGCAACGCCGGCGGCATCGGCCGGCGCGCCTCGAGCATCGCGAGCGCGACGAGCGAGCCGGTCCACCCGTAGGCGAGCGCGGTCAGCGCCCACATCAGCGGCATCGGCACCGCGATGTCGAGCGCGTGCAGCACGACGCCCGCGATCAGATCGACAAACACCAGCGGCATCACCGCCACGCACGCGAGATCGAACGCGCGCCCGAGCTCGCGCCGCGGTCCCGACGCCGCCCAGATCGCGGCCGCCGCGATCACGAGGATGCCGAGCGGGATCGTCAGCGTGTCGGTCAGCAGCTGCACGACGAGCTGCACCGCGTACTTGCCGCCGAGCACGCCGCCCGCCCAGCCTGCCTGCACGAGCGTGCGCAGCCGCGTCGCGACGATCAGCACGAGGATCGCGGCGAGGAGATCGGTGCCCGAGCGACCCGCGTGCTCTCGATCGCCGGCCGTCGCGAGCGCGGCGCGCGGACGCACGAGCGCGAGGCCGATCCGCTGCGGCAGGGTCAGGGCTTGCCGCCCTTGCGCTGCGAGAGCAGCTTCTTCGCCTGTGCGGCGACCGCGCTCGGGATGCCCTTGCTGCGCGCGAGGTTGTTCAGATCGCGCTCCAGCAGGAACGGCAACAGCTTCGCCACGTCGTTGATCGGCGTCTTCGGATTGCGACACAGGGCCTTCTTGACCTGGAGGTTCTTCGTCCACTCGCGGCGGCTGGCGATATAGCGGATTACGTCCTCGGCGAGCGTCTGGTTACCAGCGTAGCTCTTCGCCTCGAACTCGGTGACCGACGGCGCCTTGATCGCGGCGAGCGCAACGATCTTGATGGGATCGCGGATCGCCTTGCCGCGCGCGTAGCCGTTGCCGGTCATCGCGAAGCGGATCTTCGCCGGTACCGACAGCTCCTCGTAGCGCGAGATCTTCTTGTCAACCGCGTCGGCCGCAGGATTCTCGGCCTCGTCGTCGGCGTTCATGTCGCCCTGCGTGACCTCGCTGTCGTCGCCGGTCGCCGCATCGATCGCGGAGGCGAACAACGCGTCGTCGGCCGGCGAGGCCGGCGCCTGCTCGAGCGCGCGCGCGATCTCGTCCCATGCGGGCAGGTTCGGCACGCGGACGTTGTTGCGCACCGCGAGCTCGACCGCGCGATCGACCGTCGACATGCGCGCGTGCTTGTTGAGGTACATCGCCGCGATGATGTCGGGGAAGCGCAGCAGACGCTGCTCGTTCGCCGCGATCCGATCGACCTGGTTCGCGTTGCCACGACCCGCGAGGCGCGCGATCGTCTCGTCGGCTGCGGTCGGGCTCTGCACGAGCGCCTCGAACGCCGCCGGCTTGTCGAGCACGGAGTCCGCGACGAAGTCGACGACGCGCGGATCGAGCTTCGGATCGGCGAGCGCGCCCGCGAGAACCTTCTCGGGGAGGCCCTTCGCGGTGCCGGTCGCCGCCGCGCCGAGCTCGCCGTCGAGCGAGAGCTGATAGAGCACCGCGATCTGCTCGGCGGGCGGCAGCGGCACGAGGCCGCGCGAGGCCATCATGCGGCCGGGGCCCGGGCCGAGCGCCTTCTGCGCGGCGGGGGACAACGTCGACGGGTCGAGCGGAGAGCGATCCATTATTGGGCGTTCCGTTGATACAGGATCTTCAGGCCCTTGAGCGTGAGCAGCTCGTCGGTCGCCTCGATCGTCTTGGTCTCGGTCGCGATCAGCGGCGCGAGCCCACCGGTTGCGATGCAGCGCGCGGGATAGTCGACCTCGGCGCGAATGCGCTCGACGAGCGCGTCGACCATGCCGGCGTAGCCGTAGACGAGGCCGGCCTGCATCGACGCGATCGTGTTGCGCGCGACGACCTTGCCGGGCCTTGCCAGCTCGACACGCGGTAGCTTCGCGGCGTGCTCGTACAGCGCCTCGGCGCTGATCTGGATGCCGGGCGCGATCACGCCGCCGAGATACTCGCCCCTCGGCGTGACCACGTCCCACGTCGTCGCGGTGCCGAAGTCGACGACGATGCAGCCACTCTTGAGCTCCTCGAACGCGGCGACCGCGTTGACGATGCGATCGGCACCGACCTCG
>JAFAOG010000610.1 GCA_019237945.1 Deltaproteobacteria bacterium
AGTGCGGCGGGGCCCTTGTCGATCGTGAGCGCCGCCCCGGCGTCGAGCTGCGCGTGCTCGGCGCGCGTCGTGTGCGCGAGGCCGAGCTCGCCGGCCTTCGTGTGCCCGGGGTCGGCGCCGAACGCCACATGCCCCGCCCATGCATCCGCGAGCTGCCAGCGCGCGTGCGCGGCGATCAGCGCCGGATCGAGCACGTCGTCGATCTCGGCGCCCGCCGTGACGTCCGTCGTCGCGAGCGCGACCCGCGCGCCGGTGCGCCACCGATCGTCGAGCGTGGCGCGATAGCCATCGGCGAGGTGCGCGACGTGCGCGGGGGCGAGCCGCCCGGCCGCGAGCGCGAGCGGCCCGTAGCTCGCCTCGACGTCGCGGATCACCGTCACGACATCGGTCGCGCGCGACCAGTCGCTGCGCCGGAACCGTGCGTCGTCCCACACCGCGCGTGCGCCGAGGCCGAGCCGCGCGTGCGGCACGAATGCGGTCAGCGCGAGGTCGAGGGCCCCGTACGTCGCGCTGCCCTGCCCGCCCGCGCCGACCGCCGCCGACGCGACGACGTCATCCGCGCGCGCGGTGCCCGCGAGGGCGAGCAGTAACAGGCCGGCCAAGCGCATGCGCGAAGCGTCGCGCGCCGCGCAGGATCGTCCAAAAAACTAGCCGCGAGTCGCCGGCGACTGGCGATTGCGCCGGTCGTCGTCGGCCTGCTTGATCGCGCGCACGACAAAGAACGCCGTGATCGCGAGCACGACGCCGCCGATCGCCATGAGGCGCCACTTATATTGGTAGCCCGGAGGCGCCGGTTGGTTCGACGTCCAGAACCCGGAGGTCCGATGGATCAAGATCTCGTGGTCGCCGTGGCGTGGCGGTTCGCCACTCGCGATGCTCGGAATCGCGGCGAGCGCGAGCGCGAGCACGAACAGCAGACGACGC
Organism: Deltaproteobacteria bacterium; assembly: GCA_019237945.1. Lineage (GTDB taxonomy): Bacteria > Myxococcota_A > Polyangia > Haliangiales > Haliangiaceae > JABFXX01. Next base: position 925 of record JAFAOG010000610.1, read on the forward strand.
ATCGGCTACCTCATACCAGAACGAGCTACCTGTCACACCTGTGGCATGTGGACGCGCTCTGATACGTTGGAACCATGGCACTTTCTCGCTTGGTTTGGCTTGGGCTTGCGGCATGTGGTGCGGTCTCCGCGCCCGCGAACAACGACGCGAAGACCGTCGACACGACGCCGATGATCGATGCGCCGGCGCCGGGTCCGGTGAACGTCGTGACGCAATCGCGCTTCAGCGGCGGTCCGCCGCCGGGCTCGCCGCTCGGAGGCATCGCCGTGTTCGCGATCCGTCCCGACGGCACGCTCGCGGACATGCAGACGACCGATGCATCCGCGGCCACCGCGACGCTGCAGGCGTACGACGGCGACAGCGTGACCGCGCTGTATCCGCACATGGGAGATGCCGGCGCGGATCTGACGACGTTCATGGGCGTCAAGCACGGTGACACGCTGACGTTCGGACTGCGCTTCGGCCTGTCGTCGGCGCTCGTCGGCTCGATGAACATCGCGTGGCCCGCGATCGCGAACACCAACTACGTCGTGTACACCGACTGCGGTGGCTACGGCTTCGGCACCGCGACGAGCGGCAGCATCAGCGAGTACACGTACTGCCATCGCGATCCGATGGACGTGATGATCGTCGCGCGCGATGCGACCACCAGCATCGTCACGCAGGCGGGTCTGATCCCGGCCGTTGCATTCCAGAATGGTGGAACGGCGACGCTGCAGAACTGGCACGCCGCGACGTCGACGAAGTCGCTGCAGATCACCGGGCTGCCGAGCGAGGTGACCAACGTGTCGATGTCGCAGTTCGAGGTGATCAGCGGCAACGCGGCGTTCTCGTTCGGCGCGGGCGGTGCGCCGAGCAACGGCCAGTTCACGTCGAGCGCGTTCCAGTGGCCCGGCCAGGCGACGCTCGAGTGGACGCGCATCTTCCTGATGCGCCAGGGCAACTGGGCGCAGATGGGCATCTTCGACAACACCGCGCCGACGATCCAGCCCTACTCGATCACGGCGCCGGCACTGCCGCCGTGGATGACGACGAACTACGTGTTCAGCGCCGCCGCGCAGATGATGGCGTGGTTCCCCGTCGGCACCGGCCCGCAGAAGGGCACGATCCTCCGGGTCAACTGGTCGCACAACGGCGTGCCGTACAGCTGGTCGTTCGTCGTGCCGCCCGGTGTCACCGCGCTGACGTTCCCGAAGCTGCCCGATGCTGTCGCGATGAACGCTCCGCACCTCGAGGACACCGGTGGCGTCAACTACGTGCGCACGTTCGACATCCCCGAGCTCGCCGGCTACGACGACGTCCGCAAGCTCCCCGAGATGACGCTGACGGGGCTCGATATCGCGGTCGAGGCCGGCCAGCTCAAGCGCGTCATTCAGAACTTCTAGGCTTCGGTTTCGGCTTCTTTGTTTTCGGCTCGTCATCGGGCTTCGCGGCGAGCGGGTTCGTCGGCCGCGCGTTCTTGATCGCCTTCTTGACGCGCTTCAGGCAGTCCTCTTCGGACTCGCTGCTCGACTTGACGAAGATCAGCGGCGTCTGCGTCGCCCTCTCGTACTCCTCGGGCGTCAGCTGCTTGCGCTCGAACATCTTGCCGAGCTGGCGCTGGATCTTGTCCTCGGTCCACTTCGTCAGCGTGTTCTGGCAGTACTGGCGATACCGGTCCTTCGGGTTCGGCAGGATCGACGAGAAGAACGCCGCTTCCTGCGGCTGCAGATCCTTGGGCGCCTTGCCGAAGTATTCGTGCGCAGCCGGCCCGATGCCGTAGAGGTCGGGGCCGTACTCGATCACGTTGAGATAGATCTCCATGATCCGGTCTTTATCGAGCGTGTTCTCGACGTGCCACGTCAGGAACAGCTCCTGGAGCTTTCGCGCGAGTGTCTTCTCTCGATAGAGCAGCACGTTCTTGACCATCTGCATCGTGATCGACGATGCGCCCTGCACGAACCCGCCGCTCTTGAGGTTGTTGATCAGCGCGGTGCGGAACTCGCTCGGGATGAAGCCGTGGTGCTGGTAGAAGTTGTAGTCCTCGGACGACATGATCGACGAGATGAGGTACGGCGAGATGTCGTGGATCGGCACGAAGTCGGGGTTGCTCGGCCCGACCTTGAACGACTCCCACTCGCCCTTCTCGGTATCGACGTACTGATCGAACTCTTCCTTGAGGCGCTTCGGCGAGTGCTCGGGCTCGTCGACGACCTTGCACTTGTTGATGCCGACGTGGCCGCCGAGATCGAGCGCGTCGAGATCGTTCCAGTCGATCGCGAGGTGGATGTCCGCGTCGAACATCCCCTTGATCTTGTAGCCGGCCATGTACGGCGCCATCTCCGTCGGGATCGCGTCGATCACCTTCTGGCAGCCGATCGACGGCACGACGAACCGCAGCGACACCGCCTGCAGCCCGTGCGGCCCCTTGCGCGGCCCCTTCTTGTCGCGGTTCTCCTTGCCGAGCGGGACGTACTGCGTCTCGTCGACGATCCGCGGCGCGCGCACGGCGCTGCCGGTGATCGAGAACGGCAGGTTGTGGACGACGAAGTCGCCCTTCGTCAGCTCGAGCGTTCGCGTCTCGCGCGCGTAGCTGCCCGCGATCTGCCCCGACATGTCGAGGTCGCGCACTTCCTTCTCGGCGATGTACGGGTGGCCGACGTTGAGGCCGGTCAGGTGGAACTGCCCCGAGAACCGCGCGCCGGTCTTGTCGGCGTCGAGATGAAACGACGTGTCGACGCTCGTCGATTGATAGTCGACGACGGCCGAGTGCTCGAGGATCGGCGCGAGCCGGTCGAGCTGGAACTTCGCGGCCTCGAGATCGAGCGATGCGGTCGTCGCCGACGGTACGAAGTCGCCCTTCGCCGTCCACAGCGTGCCCGGCACGCCGCCGTAGCCGCCCGCGAGATCGATGATGTAGCGGCCGCGAGCCCCCGGGTCCTCGACGATCTTGCCGCCGATGCCCGTCAGCGACAGCTTTGGCCACAGCGCGAGCTCGCCGCCGTCGAGCGACACCGTCGGCGCGGCCCCCGCCGGCTTTGTCACCTCGATCGACGCGAGCGCGGCCTTCGGCGCAGACGGCGTGGTCGCGGTGATGCCGCGCGCGTGGGCGGTGAGGCCGTCGGGCGTCCATGTTGCATCGCCATCCGCGACGAGCACGGTCGCGCCGGTCATCT
>JAFAOG010000064.1 GCA_019237945.1 Deltaproteobacteria bacterium
CGCCGCACCGCCGCCCGCGCCCGTCGCCCCGACGCCCGCGCCGGTCGCCGCACCGCCGCCGCCTCCTCCGACGCCCGCGCCGGTGCCTCCCGCCGCACCGCAGGTCGCGCAGGCCGTGACGCCCCCGCCTGCGGCGACGCCCGCCGCACCGCCCGCGGTCGCCGATCCGGTGATCGCGCAGCTCTCGCAGGCGACGGTGCAGATGGTCGCGTCGGATCACTCGAGCCAGCTCGGCAAGTGCGATTCATCGGCGGACAACGTTCACGGCGGCATCTCGGTGACGTTCCAGATCGACGCCAGCGGCAAGGTCGTGAAGAGCCAGCTCTCCTCGACGGTGAAGAACCCCAAGCTCGCGGCGTGCATCTTGCGCGCGGTGACGAGCTGGAAGTTCCCGAAGCCGCCGACGGGTGCCGCCAAGGGCACCTACAGCATCGACTACCAGTAGTCGTGTTGTAGAGTGCCGGGGTCATGGACCTCAGCCTAACCGAAGAGCAGGAAGCCCTCATCGCGACCGCGCGCGAGTTCACGCGCAAGGAAGTGATCCCGAAAGCCGCGCATCACGACGAGACCGGCGAGTTCCCGCGCGACATCTTCAAGAAGGCCTTCGACACCGGCCTGATGAACGTCGAGATCCCCGAGGCGTACGGCGGCCTCGGCGGCAGCTGCCTCGACAACTGCCTCGTGCAAGAGGAAGTGTCGTTCGGCTGTTCGGGCATCAACACGTCGATGGCCGCGAACTCGCTCGGCGCCACGCCGCTCCTCGTCGCCGGCACCGACGAGCAGAAGAAGAAGTGGCTGTCACGGCTCACCAGCGAGCTGACGTTCTGCGCGTACTGCTGCAGCGAGCCCGATGCCGGCAGCGACGTCGCGGGCATGCGCACGCGCGTGACGAAGCACGGCGACGACTACGTGCTCAATGGCCAGAAGCGGTGGATCACGAACGGCGGCGTCGCGAGCTTCTACACCGTGTTCGCGACGTTCGATCCGGCGATGAAGCACAAGGGCATCGCGTGCTTCGTCGTCGATGCGAGCACGCCGGGCGTCAAGAGCGGCCGCAAAGAAGACAAGATGGGCCAGCGCGCGTCGAACACGACCGACGTGATCTTCGAGGACGTCAAGATCCCCAAGAGCCAGCTGCTCGGCACCGAGGACGGCGGCTTCAAGGTCGCGATGAAGACGTTCGATCGGTCGCGCCCGTGGATCGCGGCGACGGCGGCCGGTGTGATCCGGCGCTCGCTCGAGGAGAGCCGCGCGTACTCGCTCGAGCGCAAGACGTTCGGCGTGCCGATCGCGCAGCACCAGGCGGTGCAGTTCATGCTCGCGGAGATGGCGATCGCGTACGAAGCGACGCGCCTGCTGACGCACAAGGCGGCGTGGATGGTCGACAAGGGCGACCTGTCGAGCATCGTGTCGAGCTACGCGAAGGCATACGGCGCGGATGCGGCGATGCGCTGCGCGACCGATGCGGTGCAGATCTTCGGCGGCTACGGCTACACGAAGGAGTACCCGGTCGAGAAGCTGATGCGCGATGCGAAGCTGCTGCAGATCTACGAGGGCACGTCACAGATCCAGCGGATCGTGATCGCGCGCAACGTCCTCGGCGGGAAATAGTCCGACGCCCTTCGGCGCGCGGCGCTCGTGCCACTTCTGGCGAGCGCGGCCGGCCCAGTAGTACGTCACGGGCAAGATCACGAGCGTCAACAGCGCCGCCGAGATCGTGCCCGACACGACGACCATCGCGATCGGACGCTGCGTCTCGCTGCCGATCGCGTGCGACATCGCCGCGGGCAGAAGGCCCAGCGACGCGAGCAGCGCCGTCATCAGGATCGCGCGCAGCCGCTCGCGCGTGCCTTCGATCGTCGCGGTCCACAGGTCCTGCCCCTTCTCGAGGCGCGCGCGGATCGCGGAGACGACGAGCACGCCGTTGAGGACGGCCTGGCCGAGCAGCGCGATGAAGCCGACCGCGGCCGACACGCTGAGCGTCATGCCGGCGAGCGCCAGTCCGACGAGCCCGCCGAGCAGCGCGACGGGCAGGTTGAGCATGATCAGCGCGGCATCCCACACCGTTCCGAACGCCGAGAACAGCAGGAAGAACGTCAGCACGAGCGACAGCGGCAGCACGAGCGCGAGCCGCTTCATCGCGCGCTGCTGGTTCTCGAACTCGCCGCCCCACAGCATGTCGTAGCCGGTCGGCAGCTTGACCTGGCCGTTCACCTTCTGCTGCGCCTCGGCGATGAACGATCCGAGGTCGCGGTTCCGCACGTTCATGCGGATGCCGATGTAGCGGTGACCGTTCTCGCGCGTGATCGCGGCGGGGCCCTTCGCCATCGAGACCTTGCCGAGCGCGGAGAGCGGCACGACCGCGCCGTCCTTGAGCGGCACGCGCAGGTTCCGGATCGACTCCAGGTCCTGGCGTGACGCGAGCGGGAAGCGCACCGTGACGTCGAACTTCTTCTCGCCATCCCAGAGGTCGCTCGCGTCGTGGCCCGAGAGCGCGGTCTCGACGTAGTTCTGCATGCCGCCGAGATCGAGGTCCCAGCGCGCGAGCGCGGCGCGGTCGGGGTTGATCGCGATCACCGGCTCCTCGCTCGCCTTGACGATGCCGGGGTCGGCGCAGCCCGGCACCTTCGCGATCACGGCCTCGGTCTGTTCGGCGAGCTCGCGCAGCTTGTTGACGTCGTCGCCGCTGATCTTGACGGCGACCTGACCTTGCTGGCCGCTGATGTTCTCGTTGACGTTGTCGCGGATCGGCTGGCTGAAGTTGTATTCGATGCCCGGAATCGCGCGGAGGTCGTCCGACATGATCGCGACCATGTCGTCGAGCGTGTGAATGTTCTCGCGCCACTCCTTCATCGGCTTGAGCTTGATGAAGATCTCGAGGTTGTTGAACAGCTTCGCGTCGGTGCCGTCCTCGGGGCGCCCGAGCTGCGTCAGCACCTCGGTGACCTCCGGCACGTGCTTGCGGAGCAGCGCGACGATCTTGGGCGTCAGCTTGCGCCCCTCGTCGAGCGAGGTCGTCGGCGGCAGCGTGAACGTCACGTAGATCGAGCCCTCGTTGAGCTCGGGCAGGAACTCGCTGCCGAGGCGCGGCGCGAGCTGCCAGCCGGCGACGAGCAGGCCGAGCGTCAGCACGCCGACGGCGGCCGGGTTGTTCATCGCCGTCATCAGGATCGGATCGTGGGCGCGCCGCGCGACCTTGAGGATCGGCGACGGCCGGATCTTCTTGTGGCGGCGCAGCGCGAAGAATGACAGCACCGGGACGAGCGTGAAGCTGACGAGCATCGCGCCGACGAGCGCGGAGACGACCGTGTGGGCCATCGGCGCGAAGATGCGGCCCTCGACGCGCTGGAGCGCGAAGATCGGCAGATACGCGGCGACGATGATCAGCAGCGAGAACAGCGTGGGGCGCGCGACCTGGCGGGCCGCGTGATAGATGCTGTCGATCCGCTGGTGCTCGTTCTTGTGCTGGTACTCGGACCCCGCCGAGTGCTCGAACACGTGCTCGACGAGGATGACGGCGCCGTCGACGATGATGCCGAAGTCGACCGCGCCCATCGACAAGAGGTTCGCCGACATCCCGCGGAAGTGCAGATAGATGAACGACGCGGCGAGCGACAGCGGGATGACCAGCGTGACGACCAGCGATGCGCGCAGCGACAGCAGGAAGATGAACAGCACGATCGAGACGAGCAGCGCGCCCTCGCCGAGGTTGTGGAACACGGTCTCGAGCGTCGTGTCGACGAGCTCGGTGCGGTCGTAGAACGCATCGATCTTGATGCCGTCGGGCAGCGCATGGTCCTGCAGCTCCTTGACGCGTTCGCGCAGTGCGGCGAGCACCGCGGACGGGTTCTGCCCCTTGCGCATCAGCACGATGCCCTGGACGGCGTCCTGGTTTCTGCCGCGCGTGACGACGCCCTGGCGAGGCGCATAACCGATCTCGACGAACGCGACGTCCTTGATCAGCACGGGGACGCCGGCGTGGAACCCGACGCGGACCTGGCCGATGTCGTCGATCGACTTGAACGTGCCGATCGATCGGATCACGAAGCCCTGGTCGCCGCGCTGGACGAGGCCGCCCGAGGCGTTCGCGGAGGCCTTGCCCAGCGCCTCGAAGACATCGTCGAGCACGACGCCGAGCGCGGCCATCTTCGTCGGCTGCGGCTCGACGTGGATCTCCTTGACGAGACCGCCGTACGACACGACATCCGCGACCCCCGGCACGCGCAGCAGGGCAGGGCGCACGACCCAGTCCTGCAGCGTGCGCAGCGTCATCGGATCCGCGCCGGGGCCTTCGAGCGTGTAGCGGTAGACCTCGCCGATCGGCGTCGCGAGCGGGCCGAGGTCCGGCGAGATGCCCGGCGGCAGGTCCGCATCCGGGATGCGCTCCATGATCTGCTGGCGCGCGGCGAGGACGTCGACGCCGTCCTCGAACGTCAGCGTCACCAGCGACAGCCCGAACAGCGAGATCGAGCGCTGGCGGATCGTCCCGGGCACGCCGTTGAGCGCGCGCTCGAGCGGGATCGAGATGCGGCGCTCGACCTCCTCCGCCGGTTGCCCCGGGTAGAGCGTGATGATCTGGACCTGGGTATCGGTCGGATCGGGAAACGCCTCGATCGTGAGGTGCTGGTAGGCGTACCAACCACCTGCCGCGAGCACGAACGCGGCGATGAAGACGACGAGACGGGCGCGCAACGACTGCGCGAGCAATGCATCGAGCATCGGTACTGCCGCCGCCGCATCGAGCAACGCGCGTTCCACTCGCAAGGCGCATTTCACGGGCGTCTCGCTGGGCAAAACTCCTCACTGTGGAATTCCGCCCTCCGCACGGGCCCCGGCTTCGTCCTTTCTTCATGCGAGGCGGGGACGCCCTTGCGGGTAGAAACGGTATTCGCAGTGCAGATGCGAATCCTCGTTGTCGATGACGATCCCGAGCTGTGCGAGCTCGTCCGCTTTGGACTGAGCGGTCAGGGAATCGCTGTCGACATCGCGATGACCGGCGACGACGCGTTCGCCAAGGTCGGCAAGCACGAGTACGACGCCGTCGTCACTGACCTCGCGATGCCCGGCATGCACGGGTTCGAGCTGATCGATCGCATCGTGTCGAACTGGGGCGACACCCCCGTGATCGTGCTCACCGGCGGCAGCGACTTCCAGACCGCGGTCGGCGCGATGCGCGCGGGCGCCTACGACTTCGTCACCAAGCCCGTCGATCTCGCCGCGCTCGCACTCGCGGTCAAGCGCGCGGCCGAGCGGCGCAACCTGCGAGCCGAGGTGTCCCGCCTGCGCCGCGTCGTCGCGGAGGCCCGCCGCTTCGAGCACCTCGTCGGCGCGTCCGCCGCGATGCAACAGGTCTACGACGTCATCGAGCAGGTCGGCGCGACCGACGCCACGGTCCTGATCACGGGCCAGTCGGGCACGGGCAAGGAGATGGTCGCGCGCTCGCTGCATCAGCAGTCCAAGCGCAAGGCCGGCCCGTTCATCGCCGTCGACTGCGGCGCGATTCCCGAGACGCTGATCGAGTCCGAGCTGTTCGGCCACGCGCGCGGCGCGTTCACCGATGCCAAGACCGCGCGCCAGGGTCTGCTCTCGCAAGCCGATGGCGGCACGCTGTTCCTCGACGAGATCGCGGACCTCCCGCTCGCCGTGCAGCCAAAGCTGCTGCGCGTGCTGCAGGAGCGTCGCGTGCGCCCGATCGGCGCGGATGCCGAGGTGTCGTTCGACGTGCGGCTGGTCGCCGCGACGAACCGCGACCTCGAGAGCATGGTCCAGAACCGCGAGTTCCGCGAGGACCTCTTCTATCGCATCAACGTGATCCACCTCGCGCTGCCGCCGCTGCGCGTCCGCTCCGGCGACGTCCTGCTGCTCGCCCAGCACTTCATCGATCACTTCGCGCGCATGTTCGACAAGCCGGTCCGCGGCCTGTCGCCCGAGGCCGCCGCGCGCCTCTCCCGCTACGCGTGGCCCGGCAACGTCCGCGAGCTCCGCAATGCGATCGAGCGCGCGGTCGCGATGGCGCCCGGCCCGCACCTCTCCGTCGAGGATCTCCCCGAGCGCATCCGCGACTATCGCGGCGCCCCGCCAACCGACGGCCGCGATCCGGTGATCGACCTCCCTCTCGAGGAGATCGAGCGCCGCCACATCCTGCGCGTCGTCGACGCGGTGCACGGCAACAAATCGCAGGCG
>JAFAOG010000492.1 GCA_019237945.1 Deltaproteobacteria bacterium
CTTCTCCAAGAACACGAACGCGACTCGCTCTATTCGCTGCGTGGGCGGCGCGTGAAGCCGTTGGTGAAGTCGCAGCGCGCACGCGACGCGCATATCCTGCTGCGTAACTTTCTATCCCAGGCGCAACTGGGATCTCGAGGGTCTTCGTATCGGCAATGAAGACACCCCGTTCTTGCGGCTCCTTGATCACCTCTGGATCGATGGCCTGGATAAAACCGGCCGATTGGATCGATCCCCATCCGCTGATGACCAGGAGCCGCCTGTGCATAGGCCTCGTCAGGATCTGCGATAGCGAGGTCATGAAACTGTACAAACGTCGTGTCGTTCGGGCGACGCATCACGCGCCACGGGCCGAAATCGAGCCACCGACGCGAAACAAGCCGGTCATGGCCGGCGCCCCGGAACGCACATGCCCAACCATGATCGACGTGACTTCGAGCAAAGCCCCAGAGCCGTTTCTCGGACTCGATCCACGCCAGGTGATGGGGTGACGAAAGGGCCCCCAACTCAAACGGTAGAGCTTCCAACTCACGAAGCTGCCCCCCACGTCATCCAAAACCGGCAAGTGGAAGCTTACAAGCTCGCTTCGCGGCAGGTAGGAGAAGCCTGCGAGAGTTCGATACGAACTGTCCTTCCAGAACGCGAAGCATTCGCCGCCGTTGTCGAGGCACCTCTGACGCCAATCTTCCGTTCCTGGGCCGACCTTCCCTCGAACCTCGACTTTCGATGGGACGCCGTGCAGCGATGAATGGGCGCATACGGTGCGGAAGGCGTCCTGGTGGTTGGGTCCGCTGATTGATCCCGCGAACCCGCGTGAGCCGATAGCTCCTTCAGCAGCTCCGTCGGCTGCCGCTTGTTCGTGCCGTCCTGGCACTTCCATCAGAGCTCTCGCAGCAACCGCTCGTACGCCGCGAGCTGGACCTCGAGCTTCGACACCGCAAACCGTTCCGGGCTGGACTCGTACATCGCGCGTCCCTCGGGCGTAAAGAACGCATCGTCTCCGATCTCGCCTTCCGCGCTGCGGAACTTAAGCACCTCCAGGATCGCCGAACGCGCGCGACGTACCTGACTGCGTGCGAGTTCGCGCTCCCGCAAGGAGAGCGCCGCACTGCTAACTGGTACAGCCCGTGCCGCACGATCAGCGGTTTCAAGGAACTGAGCCGCGTCGATAATGGAGGACCGGCCGGCTCCGCCGAACTGATCCGCTGAAACGACCTCTTCAGCCAACTCGAGCTCGAACAGACGTTGTGCGCCGCATGTGCACACGCCCGAGTACACCGCGACCAGATTCGCGCCACGTTCGACGAGCCGATGTGGCAGCAGACTTCGATCGCCACAAGCGCATGGGTGAAGCTCCATGTAGAGGTGGCACTCCAGGCTTGATCTGGCGCGGAGTTGCGTTGACGACATATGTTTCAGCGTGGGGGCGCCAATAGAAGTTGATCGACAAAGGCTTCGCAGGACCGCGTTGGCGCTGTGGGCACGATGGCGGAAACATAGAGCATCGCGATTACCGGGTCTTGCGATGCTAGTTGCACTGCTAGCGCACGAGCCTCACCAGTAATTAAGTCGAACGCAGCGGCGCGCTGACGTTCCGCAGCATGCAGCGGTCGTCCAATCGCATCTTCAAACAGATGCTCGTTGTTCAATAGGCCACCTCGCTGCGTCGCGGTGCCCTGCCGTTTCGCCAGGACCTCACCGAGCCCAAGAATCAATTTCTTGGCATCCTCAAATGAGGCCCCCGGCACTACGCCGCGAATGTAGAGCGTTGGTGAGATGTGCTCGCGTCGTGATAGTTGCGCGACCACGTTCAGCTGCGTGTCGGTTAGAGCATCGACTCCCGCCGCGGGAGCCAACTCCTCTTCAGCGAGCTCTCTCCCGAGTACATCCTCGATCTGGGCCTTGTGTGCTGGAAGAAGGCTCATCAGCGACTCCTTCGGGCGTCGACATCAATGTGGGCCGGCACTTCCTGTAGTCGCGGAGGATCGCCGATGACAATTGTCTCGGTGCCTGTAGTCTCAACCGTGAATTGGTCGTAACCGGCCGTAGCGCGCGCGTCACCGAACGGGGTCGCCTTGATTGCTTCCACTTCGGCGACCTTGACGTCGATGCCTGGTTTTTCATGCACGATCTTTGCGTACGCTCGTTGGAACTGGGCCTTATTATCGAACGCGAGCGTACCGCCGATATTCTCGGGCTGCCTGCCGAAGTGCTTCTCGTACCGTGCCCGTACCTCGCGGATCGCGTAATCGGTCAGCCGACCCATACCCTCGACCTTAATCCGTTGCTTCCGGGAATCGAGTCGAACCTCGTTGTTCAGGTTGAACTGAAGTTTCCCGACAGCATGGCCGTTCGCGTCTACCGGGACGTATGCCTGCATGATCTGGTTGTCTCGCCCGTTCGGCAGCCTGACCGTTGCTTCGCAATACCAGTTGCTGCCCGATACCTCGCCTTTTGAGATTTGAAGATCCGACGCCTTGATATCGAGACGCGGCTTGTTTAGTTGCTCGTCGACGCGCGCCACGACGTCCTCTCCGAGCAGGGCCTGTGCGCGCCTATCGGACCCGATCGCGTGCGGATCGAACCCCAGGTGTTTTACGAGTGCGACCAAGTCATGCAGACGACCTTCACGGTTGCCTTGCGCCTCGTTGTCGAGCTCGTAGAGTAGGATCCGGATTTCTGTCGCGCGTCCCTGGTCGTGATGTGTCGCTTCCGTCGCGGTCGAGCCGGGCTGCATCGCGGCATCGCCCGTCGGTGCACCTTGCATCACCGCTTGAATCTCGGTGAATTCGTGAGCGATCGCTCTCGTCAGGTCAGAAGCCCGGGCGGTCTCAGAGACGCGAATCACGGCCCGAGCGTTTCCAGCCGAGTAGTTGTGACTTGCGACGTCCGAAGTTGCGGGCATTAGCTCGATCGTGACTCGGACGGGCTTCTGATTTGGCGCGGTGATGACAACGCTTCCGTCACCCAGCGTGTGGAATGCTCGATCGCCTGACGAACCATTGAGGATGATCGCTGCCGCGTCCGCGTGTTCGCGCAGTTGCTCCACGCGGAGTTTGGGACGCGCCTTTCGTGCCGGATCCATTCCAGCGAATTCAGAACCGGGCACGGCGTGCGCAGCTCGCGACTCAATCGCGTTGCCTGAGGTATTCGAGGCGGCCGGGTCGTGGCCAGTCTCCTGCTTTCCACTAGTCTTAAAATCGATTTCTTTGACCGTCAGCGTCCGGCCTGCGTCCGTTACTGTCCACAGTCCCTTGTCATCACGGCTGGCGTTGACGGCATCGCCTAGTCTCTTGAGCGCACTCTCGATTTGCTTGCCCGTCCCTTCGTAGCTCAGGCCGTCGACAACCGAGGACACGCCTGCCAGCTGGAGCTGCGCTTCGACCGGCGTTCCGGCGGCCTTGAGCTCCGCGGCACTCTTCGCAGCGAGGCCTCCCGAGCCCGCCTTCTCATAGAGCGCGTGTTCCTGCACCAAGATCTGATGACGCTCTGCGAGCATCTCGCCCGCTTCGTCCGGCGTGATCGCTTTCTTGGAGGCGCTTTTCGTCTGCAGCTTCTCTGCTCGCGCCGCCAACGCGTCGAGCTGCCCCGCGATGTCTTGCATCTTGGCTGCGTGCATCGCCTCTGCGGCACGGGTGATCCGCGCATGCAGAGGAGCCGTATGTGCATGCACGACCGCACTCGCCGTGAGCGCGAGACTCTGCGTCATCCAGGCATCACGACTCGTGATGCCCATATCCGCGTTGTTGACGATCGCGTGCGCAACACCCGAGCCGACAACACCGCTGCTGAGATCGACGGCGACCTCCGCTCCGAGCTTTCCGACAGCCTTGACGAACTTGCTGGCCTTCGCGAGCTTGCTCAGCTGCTGCTCGACATCCACCTCCAGCGCGGCGTCGCCCTCGAGCAGCGCTCTGAACGGCTTCATCGCTGCGCTGCTCAGCAGCATCCCAAGCGCGTTCTCCGCGAACGCTGAGCCACTGATCTCGCCGCCGGTGGCTCCGTTCGCGAGGGTCTGAAGACCCGCATGGGCAACGACCTCGGCGCCACGCCATAACAGACTCGCGCCGCGGACGTCCTCCGCGATCTCGCCGGCGAGTGCAATCCCGCGAACTGCTGCGAGCCCTGCACCCGCAATCTCGCCGGTGACGATCATGAGCCCGATCTGCCAGGCCATCGAAACGAGCAGGTTATGAACCTCTTGGTACTCGATCCGCTTGTTGCACCACTTGATGAACTCCTTCATCGAGCCTAGCTGGCTGTCCATCAGCGCGAGCTCGCCGTTGATGTACCTGGCGGCAGCCTGCATCTCTTCGTTCGGATCGTGACCGGGCTTTGCGCCGTTGGTCTTCGCAATCTCGAGCGCGCTGAGCCACGCGCCATGCAGCTGTCCGGCGCCCTCGAACTGCGAGTAGTCCTTGCGCTCCTTCGCGTGGATAAGACCGTCGATCATTGTCGTGATCATCGCCTGTCGCGGGATCCGTCTTGCGCTGGACTGCGGCCCCGCCGCCCTTCCCCGCGAATGGATCGAGCAGTGCTTGCGCCGATTCGCCACGCACGACCGCGTCTGCGACGGCATCGGCATGCTGCTCTTGTCCATCGGAAGAGCCGCCGTCGAGCGCCTTGAGGTGAACCCCACGGCCTTGCTGAACGACGTGCGCAGCTTCGTGCGCGGCCGTGTGGAGGTCAGGCGCGCTCGCAAATGCGACGTTGCTGCCGTGCGCGTAGGCGCGTGCGCCGAGCTCGCGACTCGCGGCGGCTGCCGGTCCGCCGATGTGCGCGCGGATGCCGGAGATGTCGTGCGAACCAAACGCGGCCTGGATCTGATCGTAGAACGGCAGCCGCTCGCCCGGCCCTTCGGTGCCCTGTGCTGCCGTCGCCTCCGGTCCCTCGGGAAGCGTGACGGCCTTGATCGCGAGCATCAAGACCTCGCCGCGGAGCTCGTCGACCGGCGACGCGGGCGATTCCCTGCTTCGCAGCATCGACATAGGTCTTCAGCTGAGCACGTGCGGCCTTCGCCTCGGCTGGACGCGACGTGATGATGTCGAGCTGTTCGTGCGCATGCTTGATGTACGCCGCGATCTCGCCAGCGGGGTCATCGGCGTACGAGTCGACGAGCGTGCTCTTGCCCGGCATCATGCCGGCGGCACCTCCGCGCGCATGCGTCTCGACGAGCGTTTGCTTGCCGGGTTTGCGCGCGTGATCGGCGTCGCCTGCAGCGCGGCCGCCAGCGTCACCAAACCGTCGATCGCGATCGTCCTCGAACACCTTGCTCCTACTCCCCGGATGACCGCCGGTGCGCCGTTCTACAATAACCGAGGTGTTGTCATCACTTGGTACGCGATCGCGCGCGAGAATCTGCCCTAAGGCCGCGCGCCCGTTAGCCGCGTAGCCGACGCTACGAACCGATCATCGGGTGCCGCATCTTGCGGCAGGACAGCTCCGCGAAACCACGATGACTGGCATCGTCGCCCGATCTGCCGTGTACGCTCGCCGCGATGCGCATCTTGATTTGGGCGACCTTGCTGGTCGTGGGTGCGTGCGGGAAGAAGCAAGATCAGCAGGCACCGCCGGCGGCAAAGGGCTCAGCGCACCCAGCGGGTGCGCCTCTCGTCGCCGGTCCGGTGCCGGTGAGCTTGCCGCCGCTCGAGCCTGCGCAGCGCCGCACGCTGACTTCCGCGTCGAACGGCTTTCTGACGATTGACGCGCAGGGCGTCGTGCGCTGGGGGCTCGAGCCGAAGGCGGGTTACGCAGGCGAGGTGCTGCAGCGCGACGACTCACCGTTCGCGCAGCTGTTTCCGTATCCGGACGATCGCGGACACGAGCACCACGCGTTTCGATCGGACGGAACGGTCGAGGCGGAGGTCGATGTCGTCGGCGAGCTGACCGACGACGCGTCGACCGAGGTCATCGTGGTCGCGGATGCCGCGGCCCCGGCACGGATCACGTTGCGACGTGCGCTCGCCGGACTGCAGAAGCACGCCGTCACGCTCGCGGGCGGGGCAGCGAACACGGCGGTGAAGTACCGGTTTGGCGTGAAGCCGACGCAGGGAGAGACCTCCGACATCGTGGTTCACGTCGGCCACCTCGAGCCGATGCCGGCACAACGCCCGGCGCACGCGCTACTCGAGATTGGCGACGACACGACGACGGGCGATCTGGTCAAGGCACTCGGCGTCGTCGGTGCGGCGGGCGTCCCCGAAGTGCGCATCCATCGCGTGATGGGCTGGGGTGGTGTCGGCCCGGGCTCGGGCGAAGAAGTGGGACCGATGTCGAGTGACGACGTCGTGCACGCGGAGGGTTTTGCGGACACAACACATCTCGACGATGCGACGGTCAACGGTGGGCTGTCGGCAGCGGGCGTCTCGAGCTCATTGCGCGCGTGGCGGCCGCGGTTCAAGTACTGCTACGAAGCACGCGGCATGGCGAAGCTCCACGGGACGGTGAAGCTGGCGTTCGATGTCGGCGCGGATGGTGCGATCAGCAACGCGAAGGCGACGGGACTCGATGCAAAGGTCGACTCGTGCGTCGCGCAATCGGTGCTCGATCTCGACATCACGCCGACTGCGATCAGCAGCGCAGGTCACGTCGCCGTGGAGATCGAGTACACGCCCGTCGGCGGCGTCGATCCGGATCCGGACGAGAAGGCACGCGCACGCAAGGACGGCTACTGGTGCTATGTCGACAACGAGGTCTCCGGCTGCGAGCGGAATGAAGAGCTGTGCAACGAGGTGCGCGACGTCTACACGAAGCTGATGACCCAGCGCGGGATGCCCGCGAAGCCGACGGACTGCAAGCGGCAGAAGACCGCGTGGACCTCTGACGGCAACAGCTTCAATCCGACGCGCGATCTTTGCGGGAAGTCGTGTCGCGAGGTGCATTGACGGGCGGCGCGGATTCGCGCGACCGTTCGCGCGAACTTACAGGGGAGAGGACGATGATGAAGAAGCTCGTGTTGCTGTCGTTGGTGGTGAGCTCGGTTGCGTTCGCGGGGGATCCGCCGAAGGGCGGTGCCGCGGGGGCGCCCGCGCCTGGGCCTGCTGATGCGAAGAAGATGATGGCGCCTCCGCCCGGTGGCGATGCGAAGCCGCCCGGGCCGCCGCAGGAGATTGCGGACATGGCGAAGGGGATGTCGGGCACGTGGAAGTGCGTTGGGAAGGCCGACGTCATGGGCACGATGCAGGACATCAAGGGGACGGTGACGCACAAGTCGGATCTCGATGGCTGGTGGATCAACACGACGATCAACGGAACGATGGCGAAGGGTTCGATGAAGAACCAGATGTTCACGACGTACGATGCGGCCGCGAAGAAGTGGTATCGCGTGAGCGCGAACAGCCATGGTGGTCACGCGGTGTCGTGGGGAACCGCCGCGGGTACGAAGGTGTCGTGGGAGGGCGATGCGCACTGGGGTGGGAAGGATCTGAAGATCCGCGGGAGCGAGGAGATGGTGTCTCCGAAGGAAGCGCACATCGTCGGCGAGATGTCCGATGACGGGGGCAAGACGTGGAAACCCGACCACGACGTGACCTGCAAGAAATGACGAGAGGGTGAGGGTTTTCGGGGTAAGCCCCCGGGATCCCGTTGACGGGGACGTAAGCGTGATTACGTTGGCTCCGTCATGAAGATCGACAACCTCACCGTCAAGGCGCGCGAAGCACTCGCCGCCTCTCGCGATGTCGCCATCGCGAAGCATAACGCCGAGATCACCGCCGAGCACCTGCTCGCGGCGCTCCTCGATCAGGAGGGCGGCGTCGTGCCGCGCATCCTCGGCAAGCTCGGCGCCGACCCACGCGTCGTTCGAGCGGACCTCGATCGAGCGATGGAGAAGCTGCCGCGCGCTCACGGTGCGGCACTCGACGTCGACTTCGGTCGGGCGATCAAGGATACGTGGGAGGCAGCGAGCAAGCAGGCCGCCGAGATGAAGGACGAGTTCATCTCGACCGAGCACTTTCTGCTCGCGCTCGCAGCGAGCAAGACCGCGGCTGGCGAGGCGCTGCGCCATGCGGGAGCGACGAAGGATGCGATCCTCGGCGCGCTCGTCGAGGTGCGCGGCAACCAGCGCGTCACCGATGATGATCCGGAGGCGAAGTACGAGGCGCTCGAGCGCTATGCGCGCGATCTGACGAAGCTCGCCGCGCAGGGCAAGCTCGATCCCGTGATCGGACGCGACGAAGAGATTCGCCGCACGATCCAGATCCTGAGCCGTCGCACGAAGAACAACCCCGTGCTCGTCGGCGAGGCCGGCGTCGGCAAGACGGCGGTCGTCGAGGGCATCGCGCAGCGCATGGCGTCGGGCGATGTTCCCGAGTCGCTGCGCGACAAGAAGATCCTGTCGCTCGACCTCGGCGCGCTGATCGCCGGTGCGAAGTATCGCGGCGAGTTCGAAGAGCGGCTCAAGGCCGTGCTCAAGGAAGTCGCGTCGAGCAATGGTCAGGTGATCATGTTCATCGACGAGCTGCACACGCTCGTCGGCGCAGGCGCGGCCGAGGGCGGCAACGATGCGGCGAACCTCTTGAAGCCGGCGCTCGCGCGCGGCGAGCTCCGCTGCATCGGCGCCACGACGCTCGACGAGTATCGCAAGCACATCGAGAAGGACAAGGCGCTCGAGCGTCGGTTCCAGCCGGTCGTCGTCGACGAGCCGAGCGTGGACGACACGATCGCGATCCTGCGCGGCCTCAAGGACAAGTACGAGGTGCACCACGGCATTCGCATCCAGGATGCGGCGCTCGTGGCGGCCGCGCGCCTGAGCCATCGCTACATCCCCGCGCGCCAGCTGCCCGACAAGGCGATCGACCTTGTCGACGAGGCGGCGTCGCGGCTGAAGATGGAGATCGAGAGCGTGCCCACGCCGATCGATACGCTCGAGCGCCGCATCATGGTGCTCGAGGTCGAGCGCGCGGCCCTCGAGCGCGAGAAGGGCGACCGCCGCGCGAAGCAGCGCCTGCCCGAGGTCGAGCGCGAGATCGCCGAGCTCAAGGAGCAGGCGAGCGGCATGAAGGCGCAGTGGAAGCAGGAGCGCGAGGTGATCGCGAGCCTGCGCACGAAGAAGGAGAAGCTCGATCAGCTCAAGACCGAGGCGGATCGCCTGCAGCGCACGGGTGACTTTGCGCGCGCGAGCGAGCTGCGCTTCGGCACGATTCCGCAGCTCGAAAAGGAGATCGCGACCGATACGCAGAAGGTCGAGGACCTGCGCAAGGCGGGCTCGTTCCTGCGCGAGGAGGTCACCGAGGACGACATCGCGGCCGTGGTCGCGAAGTGGACCGGCATTCCCGTCGAGAAGATGCTCGAGGGCGAGGTCGAGCGCCTCGGCAAGATGGAGGACCGGCTGCGCCTGCGCGTGATCGGTCAGGAGCAGGCCGTCGGCGCCGTTGCCGCGGCGGTGCGCCGGGCGCGTGCGGGTCTCAAGGATCCGAACCGTCCGATCGGCAGCTTCTTGTTCCTCGGGCCCACGGGCGTCGGCAAGACCGAGCTCGCGCGTGCGCTCGCGGAGTTCTTGTTCGATGACGAGACCGCGATGGTCCGCATCGACATGAGCGAGTACCAGGAGAAGCACACCGTGAGCCGGCTCGTCGGCGCGCCTCCTGGCTACGTCGGCTACGACCAGGGCGGCCAGCTCACCGAAGCGGTGCGCCGGCATCCTTATAGTGTCGTGCTGCTCGACGAGATGGAGAAGGCCCACGCCGACGTGTGGTCCGTGCTGCTGCAGGTACTCGATGACGGCCGCCTGACCGATGGTCAGGGGCGCACCGTGGACTTCAAGAACACGGTCGTCATCATGACGAGCAACGCCGGCAGCCAGCACCTGCTCCGCATGAACGACGCGAACCGCACCGAGATGGAGCGGGCCGCGATGGATGACCTGCGGCGCACGTTCCGGCCGGAGTTCCTGAACCGCATCGACGAGATCATCTTCTTCGACCCGCTGGGCGAGTCTCAGCTCAGCCAGATCGTGAAGATCCAGGTCCAGCGGTTCCAGAAGCTGCTTGCCGAGCGGCAGATCACGCTCTCACTGACCGACCAGGCAGTCGCCAAGGTGGCGGAGGCTGGCTACGATCCGGTGTACGGAGCACGTCCGCTCAAGCGCGCGCTCCAGAAGCTCGTGATCGATCCCCTCGCCACGCACCTGCTCGCCGGCGACTTCCAGCCGGGAGACCACATCGAGGTCGATGCGACGTCGACCGGCGAGATCACGTTCCACAAGAACGTGAAGGGGGCAGCGGCCTGATATGCCGGCGCAGATCGATTTCGATCCGAGCATCGACTTCTACAAGGTGCTCGGCGTCTCGGAGAAGGCGTCCGCCGACGAGATCAAGAGGGCCTATCGCAAGCTCGCGAAGGCCAATCACCCGGATTCGACGGGCGGCGACAAGGCCAAGGAGCAACGCTTCAAGCAGATCTCCGCGGCGTACGACGTGCTCGGCGACGCCAAGAAGAAGGCGACGTACGATCAGATCCGCGCCGGCGGTTTCGATCCGCGCATGGGCGGGATGCCGGGCGGCGCCACCTACACGTACGCCGGTGGAGGCGGGCCGGGAGTCTTCGATCTCGGCGATCTGTTCAGCCAGTTCTTCGGCGCGGGCGCGGCCGGAGGCCCGGCCGGGCGGGTTCGCGTCGAGCGCATGGACTTCGAGCCGGGTGGGCGCGTCGGTCGCGATGGGCGCGGGCGCACGGCAGGCGCTGCATCCGCCGAGGACGCCGAGTTCGAGTCGCGCGTGCAGGCAAGCGACGGCACCTGGCTACGCGTCGAGGGTAACGATGTTCACAGCGACGTGAGGATCGCCTTTGACCGCGCGATCCTCGGGACGGTCGCCAGCGTCGCCACCATCGACGGGAAAGCCGACGTGAAAGTGCCGCCGGGCACCGCGAGCGGCAAGAGGCTCCGGCTCAAGGGCAAGGGTGTCGCCGGACGCTCCGGACAGCCGGGTGATCACTACGTCACGGTGCAGATCGACGTGCCCAAAGATCTCGATGAAGAGGCCAAGAAATTGCTGGTGCAGCTCGTGCAACGCCTGCGCAAACCCGGGCACAACAGCTAAGTTTGGGTATTCTCCAGGAACACCTCGATGACCAAGCACACCGAGACCGCCGGCCAGTATCCCGTCATTCCTCTCCGCACGGAGGTCCAGCTGCCCGGCCATGTCGGGCCGCTCGAGATCGGCCGTGAGGCGTCGGTGCGCGCGATCGAAGCCGCAACCCGCGACGACAATCTGATCGTCATCATCCCGCAGAAGAACCCGGCGGTCCGCGACCCCGGTCAGCGCGACCTCCATGAAGTCGGCGTGCGCGCCGAGATCGTCCAGGTCGTCAAGCACTCGCCCGGCCGCTTCACCTGCGTGATGCGCTTCCTCGAGCGCGTGCACATCGACACGCTGGTCGCGACCGAGCCGTTCCTTGTCGCGAGCGTCTCGCCGCTCGTGTCGACGTCGACGGTCGGCGCGGACGAGCTGCTCAAGGTCACGTCGAAGGTCCGCGACTACCTGGTCGCCGTCGTCACCGACGCGCAGGCCAAGGAGAGCAAGAGCGCGGAGGGCAAGGAGCCGCGCGGCGAGCTGACGCGTGCGCAGGTCCAGGCGATCATCGATCCCGACAAGCTGGTCGACGCGGCGGTGCCATACCTCGAGCTCGAGCGCGACGACCTCACCACGCTCCTGATCGAGACCGACACGATGAAGCGCCTCGAGCGCATCATCCCGTCGCTCGAGCGCCAGGCGACCGTGCTCCGCCTCAAGGCCGACATCGGCGCCGAGCTCGAAGGCGAGTCGAGCCGCACGCACCGCGAGCGCGTCCTGCGCGACCGCATGCGCCAGATCCAGGAAGAGCTCGGCGAGCAGGACGACAACGCCGAGATCGACGAGCTTCGCAAGAAGATCGAAGACAGCAAGATGAGCGACGAGGTGCGCGCGGTTGCCAAGAAGCAGCTCGCCCGCATGAGCCAGATGGCGTCGTCGTCGCCCGAGTACAACATCGCCCGCACCTACGTCGAGAACCTGCTCGAGATCCCGTGGAACGTCACCACGGAAGACCGCCTCGACGTCTCCGCCGCGCGCGCGATCCTCGAAGCCGAGCACTCCGGCCTCGAGAAGGTGAAGCGCCGCATCCTCGAGTTCCTCGCCGTTCGCAAGCTCGCGCCGAACAAGCACGGCCCGATCCTGCTGCTCGTCGGTCCGCCCGGCGTCGGCAAGACGTCGCTCGGCCGCTCGATCGCCAGCTCGCTCGGCCGCAAGTACGTCCGCATCTCGCTCGGCGGCGTGCGCGACGAGGCCGAGATCCGCGGCCACCGCCGCACGTACATCGGCGCCCTGCCCGGCCGCATCGTCGCGGGCCTCAAGAAGGCCGGCTCGATGAACCCGGTCTTCGTGCTCGACGAGATCGACAAGCTCGCCGCCGACATGCGCGGCGACCCGGCCGCCGCCATGCTCGAGGTCCTCGACCCCGAGCAGAACAAGGACTTCGTCGATCACTACGTCGAGGTGCCGGTCGACCTGTCCAAGGTCATGTTCATCTGCACCGCGAACCAGCTCGACACGATCAGCCAGCCGCTCCTCGATCGTATGGAGATGGTCGAGCTCTCCGGCTACACGACGCTCGAGAAGCTCGCGATCGCCAAGAACCACCTGCTCCCCAAGCAGCTGGGCGAGCACGGCATCGGCAAGGACCAGCTCCAGCTCGACGACGACGCCCTCGAGGACGTCATCCACAGCTACACGCGCGAGGCCGGCGTCCGTAACCTCGAGCGCGAGATCGCAGCCGTCTGCCGCGGCGCCGCCGTCAAGGTCGCCGAAGGCGCCACGTCCGTCCATGTCACCAAGCCGATGCTCGAGGAGCTCCTCGGCCCGCCGCGCCACGTCTCCGACGCCGCCGAGCGCAAGCCGGAGGTCGGCGTGATCACCGGCCTCGCGTGGACGCCGGTCGGCGGCGACATCATGTTCATCGAGGCGCGCATCTACCCGGGCAAGGGCGACATCCGCCTCACCGGCCAGATGGGCGACGTGATGAAGGAGTCCGCGACCGCCGCCGTCTCGTGGGTCCGCGCCAACGCGGTCCGCCTCGGCATCGATCCGGACAAGATCGCCAACTCCGATCTCCACATCCACCTCCCGCAAGGCGCGATCAAGAAGGACGGCCCCTCCGCGGGCGTCGCCCTCGCCTGCGCGGTCGCCTCGGTCTTCTCGCGTCGCCCGATCCGCAACGACGTCGCGATCACGGGCGAGATCGACCTCCGCGGCCACTCGCTCCCGGTCGGCGGCATCAAGGAAAAGGTGATCGCGGCCCACCGCGCCGGCATCAAGATCGTCTTCCTCCCCGAGCGCAACCGCAAGGACGTGCTCGAGATCCCGGAGGAGGTCCGCAACGACCTCGACATCCGCTTCGCGACGAAGATCGACGACGCGCTCAACGTCGCCCTCGCCGACGCCCCGACCCCGACGGAGCCGGAGCCGGCGATCCCGCCGCCGACCGCCCCGTCGCGCGGCTCGATGCCGGACCGCCTGCCGAGCTGATGCACCGCGCGGCCGCGCTGCTGCTGCTGCTCGCCGCCGCGTGCGAGCGCAGTGACGGCGTGCACGCGACGCGCTTCGAGTGTCTCGCCCTGAGCGCCGAGCTGCAGGCGTACGCGGATCGCGCGAACGAGCAGCACGGCAACAGCGGCTGGTACAAGTACCGCGTGTTCGGAACCGATACCGACCGGTGCATGCAGCGCATGACGTCGAAGCAGGTCCTGTGCGGCATCGCGAAGCTTCGCGCAGACGAGTTCGATACGTCGGCGTGCAGATGAGCCGTACTTGATTTCGGCAGAGCGGCACTCCGTGGCGCGACCACCTGCGGGCGGAGTACGCTGGATGCATGTGGCGCTGGGTGGTTGTTCTGGCGGCGTGCGGGGCGACCCCGCGTCCCGAGGACTCGCGCTACGACGCCGACTTCGAGACGGTGTTCGCGGCTGTCAGCGAGGCGGCGCACGCGCGAGCGCGCGAGGTTGTCGATGAGCCGGCGCAGGCGATGGTGCGCACGGCCTGGCAACAGGTCGCGCACCTGCAGCCGGCACCTGAAACGGACGCCAGCATGGGCGGGGGGCCGGGACGTTCGTGGAGGCCGAAAGCGATCGAGTCGACGCGCTACTACGCGCGCTACGACATCCACATCGCCGGGCCGCGGCCGTGGCACGTCGAGATCGCAGCGCATGCGTCGTCGTGGTCGCCCGGGATGGCGCAGCCGACCGTCTTGCCCGATGCCGATCCGCCGGCATGGCTCGTCGCGCAGCGCAACCGGCTTGCGGACGACATTCACGAACGACTGCGCGCATCGGCCGCGACGACTCGCTAGCGCGGCACCAGCTCGTAGATCGCGCCCGTCAGCTCGACGATGTACACCTCGCCATCGGCGTCCGTGCCGAACGAGCTGACCTGCTGCAGGATCGCATCGCGGTCGAGCGCCGGCTTCCAGTCCCAGTGATCGCGGATGCCGTCGGGGCTCCAGCGAAAGCTGCGGAGCAGGCCCGTGCAGTAGTCGGCGTAGAAGTACGTGCCCGCGAGCTGGGGGAGCGCCTTGCCGCGGTAGACGCGACCGCCCGTCACCGAGCAGCCCTCGTCGTGCGGATACTCGGCGACCGGCAGCGTCAGGCCTTTGCGGTCGCAGTCGGCTTGCGTCGTGCCGGAATCGGCATCGAAGCAGTGCGTGCCCTCCATGATGTTCCAGCCGAAGTTGAGGTTCGTGCTCGGCGGCGCGACGTCGACCTCTTCCCACAGGTTCTGGCCGACGTCGCCGATGTACAGGGCGCCGTCGGTGTCGAACGCGAAGCGCCACGGGTTGCGCATGCCGATGTGCACGATCTCCGGTTGCGGGTGATCGACATCGAAGCGCAGGATCTTGGCGAGCAGCGCCTTGGGGTTCTGGCCGTTGCGGTGCGGGTCGTTGGCGGCGCCGCCGTCGCCCATGCCCGTGTAGAGCTTGCCGTCGGGGCCGAAGGTGAGGTTGCCGCCGTTGTGGTTGGAGTACGGATGTTCGATGCGGATCAGCTCGCGCGCCGTCTTCGGATCGATGCGATCGGCGGTCGCGCGGTATTCGACGATGTGCGTCGCGAGGTCTCGCGTCGTGTAGTCGACGAACACGCGGCCGTTCTTCGCGAAGTCGGGGTGGAACGCGACGCCGAGCAGGCCTTGCTCGTTGCCGTCGCTGAGGTGGTCGATCGTGAAGAAGGGATCGGGCAGCAGCTTGCCGTCGTCGAGGATGCGAATGCGTCCGCGCTGCTCGACGATGTAGAGACGGCGCGTTCCCGGCGCCGGCGTGATCAGCACCGGGCGATCGAGACCGCGGACGACCTCGCGCAGCGCGAGCTTGTCGACGACGCCGGCCGGAACCGCGTAGAGCTTCGGATCCGGCGGTGCGGGGGTCGCGGCACTGCCTCGCGCGGGCGCGGCGGGGGCCGGCGGTGCGGGCGCGCGGTGCGTCTCGGGATCGTGCTTGCCGCAGGCGACCAGCGCGAGAGCGGCGAAAAGTGCGAATCGCACGCCGTTGTTCTGACATGGCGTGCCAGCGAGCGAAAGCGAGCCAGCCGGCAACTCGAGTGGCCGGCGCGGCGCAAGCGCGCGGATCCTGGGGCGGCGGTCGCGGCACGGTCGATGCTAAGTGCCTGACGAGCCATGCAGGTCAACAGCCACGTCGCCCGCAAGCAGACCACCGCCACGCCCGTGGTCCTCAAGATCAACGCGAAGAACCAGAAGGACCTGCTGCGCTACTTCGAGTATTCGGCGTCCGGCGTCGAGGTGCTCGAGGACGGGCTCAAGGAAGTCTCGTTCGGCGAGTTCCTGGTCGAGCAAGGCGTCGTGACGCGATACCAGCTGTTCCGCGCGCTGCAGATGCAGGACCGGCTGCCCGGCGTTCGGCTCGGCGAGTGTGCGGCGGCGCTTGGCTACGCGCCGATCGCGCAGATCGAGCGGCTGTACGCCGCGTTCGCGCAGCTGCACACCGTCATGGTTCCCTAGCGAGCGGCGGCGATCACGGCGTCGGTGTACTGCGCCGTGTTCGCCCTGCCGCCGAGGTCGCCCGTCCGCGTGTCGGCGCTAGCGAGGGCCGCGCGAATGCCGCGGCGCAGGCGCTCCGCGACGTCGCGCTGGTCGACGTGATCGAGCAGCATCGCGGCCGAGAGCATCAGGCCGGTCGGGTTCGCGATGCCGCGGCCGGCGATGTCGGGCGCGGTGCCGTGGACGGCCTCGAACATCGCGCAGCCGCCGTCGCCGATGTTCGCCGCGGGGGCGACGCCGAGGCCGCCGACGAGGCCGGCCGTGAGGTCGGACAGGATGTCTCCAAACAGGTTCATCGTGACGATCACGTCGAACTTCTCGGGGGCGACGACGAGCTTCATCGCGGTGGCGTCGACGATCATGTCCTCGAACTGGATGTCGGGATAGCGCTTCGCCATCTCGCGGCCGCAGTCGAGGAACAGGCCGTTGGTCATCTTGAGGATGTTCGCCTTGTGGACGAGCGTGACCTTCTTGCGGCCGTGCTTTCGCGCGTAGTCGAACGCGTACATGATCACGCGCTCGCTGCCGAACTTCGTGATGATCGCGATCGACTCGGCGGCGGTGCGGCGCGGATCGACGTAGTGCTCGACACCCGCGTACAGATCCTCGGTGTTCTCGCGCACGATCACGAGGTCGACGTTCGTGTAGCGGCTGGGGACGCCCGCGATCGTCGTCACGGGACGCACGTTCGCGTAGAGGTCGAACGTCTGGCGCAGCGTGACGTTGACGCTGCGATAGCCGCCTCCGCTCGGCGTCGCGAGCGGGCCCTTGAGCGCGAGCTGGTTGCGCTTGATCGAATCGATCGTCGCCTGCGGTAGGGGATCGCCGTGCTTGGTGACTGCGCCCGCGCCGGCGTCTGCGCGCTCCCACGTGATCTTGCCGCCGCAGGCCTCGATCGCCTTGACCGTCGCGGCCGCGATCTCGGGGCCGATGCCATCGCCTTCGATGAGCGTTGCTGTCGTCATGACTTCCTTGGAGTGGGATCGATCTCGATCTGGTCCCCGACCACGCGAACACCGAATGTCACCAGGCACACATCCGATGCCGTGTCGTGGCAGCCGGTTGCGGTCGAGAACCGCCAGCCGTGATTCGCGCACACGACGTGACCGCGCGACACGATGCCCTCGGCGAGGTCACCGCCGCGATGCACGCAGCGGCGCTGCATTGCGAAGTAGCGATCGCCGTCGAGGCCGAGCACCATCTCGGTGCCCTCGACGGTCACCGCCACCACATCGCCCGCGCGCACGTCGCCGACCTTCGCGACCGGCACCCAGGTCATGCCTTCGTCCACACCGCGAGCTCGCAGCCACCGGGCGCGACGAAGTGAAACCGCCGCCCGCCGGGAAATTCGTGGCGCGCGACGACCGTCGCTCCCGCCGCCGTCACGGCCCGTTCGCTCTGCTCGAGGTCGTCGGAGTACAGGATCACGAGCGAGCCGCCGCGCGGAGGCGGTTCCTGCACGAGGCGCAGACCGCCCGCGAGCCCCGCGCCCTGGATGTCGGCGTAGTCGCTGCCGTAGTCG
Source organism: Deltaproteobacteria bacterium (assembly GCA_019237945.1). Taxonomy (GTDB): domain Bacteria; phylum Myxococcota_A; class Polyangia; order Haliangiales; family Haliangiaceae; genus JABFXX01. The sequence goes on from JAFAOG010000492.1 coordinate 17,542, forward strand.
ACGAAGCTCCACCCGAACGCCGCGGCGAAGAACGCCTTCGCTCCCGTCAGCTCGACGACCGGAATCTCGAAAAAGTCGACCGCGTGATGACGCGACATGCGGCTAGCTTACTCCGCCGCGTTGCCGTCGGGGCTCAGGCCGTACGCCTTCATCTTCGTGTAGATGCTCGCGCGGCTGATGCCGAGCTTCTTCGCGGCCGCGGCCGGATTGCGCTCGGATTGCAGGGCGGCGGCGATCGCGGCGCGCTCGACGGCGCGAACCGCCTTCTCGGTGATGTCCTTGAGCGTCTCGCCGTCGCCGAGGCGATCGAGATCGACGGGTGCGATCTCGATGCGATCGGGCTCGTCATGGTGGCTGCGGGCGTCCTTCGAGCCGGTCGCGAGCATGTCGAGGTCGTGCGAGCGGATTGTCTCGCCGTCGCACAGGATCGCGGCGCGCGACAGCACGTTCTCGAGCTCGCGGATGTTGCCCGGCCAGCGGTAGGTCTGCAGGCGCGCGAGGGCCTTCGCCGTGATCTGCGTCGGGTAGCGCGTCTCCTGACCGGCGAACGTCTTCGCGGCACCGCGGCGGCGCGCGAGGATGTGCGCCGCGAGCAGCGGGATGTCTTCCTTGCGCTCGCGCAGCGGCGGGACCTGGATCGGCACGACGGCGAGGCGCCAGTAGAGGTCCTCGCGGAACTGGCCGCGGGCGACCAGCGCCTTGAGGTCCTTGTTCGTCGCGGCGACGACGCGCACGTCGATCTGCACCGGCCGATCGCCACCGACCGGCTTGATCTCGCGCTCCTGGAGCACGCGCAGCAGCTTGTTCTGGACCTGCGCGTCGATGTCGCCGATCTCGTCGAGGAAGATCGTGCCGCCGTTCGCCTCGCGGAACAGGCCTCGGCGGGCGCGCCCCGCGCCGGTGAACGCGCCCTTCTCGTGACCGAACAGCTCCGCCTCGAGCAGGCTCGGGGCGAGCGCCGAGCAGTCGAACGCGACGAAGGGGCCCTCCGCGCGCGGGCCGATGCGATGGATCGTGCGCGCGAGCAGCTCCTTGCCCGTGCCGCTCTCGCCGACGATCAGCACGGTCGCGTCACTCGCCGCGACGCGATCGATCATCTGCAGCAGCTGGCGCATCAGCGCGCTCTCGCCGATCACCTCGCCGAGGCCGCGCGCCTTCTCGACCTCGCCGCGCAGCCGCCGGACCTCGCGGGCGAGCGCGCCGTGCTGGATCGCGCGATCGACGACGCTACGGATCTCGGGCGGCTCGGCCGACTTGCCGAGCACGTCGAGCGCGCCGGAGCGCATCGCGCGCACCGCGAACCCGACGGTCGGCTTCGCGGACCACATGACGACGACCGTGTCGGGCACGACCGTGCGGATGCGGTGGACGAGCGCGAGCGCGCCGTCGTCATCGCCGCCGGGCCCGAGCGCGGGATCGAGCAGCACGAGATCGAACGCGGAGTTGACCAGCCGCTCGAGCGCAGCCTGCGGCGTTCCGACCGGCTCGACATCGAGGCCTTCGAGCGCGGTGCGAGCTCGCGCGACGCCTTCGGGATCCGCGTCGGCGACCAGGACGTGCCTGACAACGCC
>JAFAOG010000544.1 GCA_019237945.1 Deltaproteobacteria bacterium
GTGAGGTCGCAAATCGTTGGCCACTTGAGTCGCGTACTTCGGGTCCGCGATGCGACCGACGATCTCGTCGATCAACGCCTGCGTGATGATCGTGCCGCTCGTAACCTCTGTTTCGCTGCCGGGCTTCGCCGTGAGCTCATCGTACATAGCCGCGTTCTTAATCGTCAGCTTGCCGCCTCTAACCTGTGCAACCTCGACCTTTGCACCGTCGGACGTCGTGCCGTACAGCGTGTAAGAAGCGTCAGGATGACTCTGAAACCACGCGATCACGTCCGCGCGGTTTCGGCGCGCGCCCTTGAATCCTTCAGCTACTGGATCATGCGGCACCAGCGGATCGTTGCCGCCGACCTTGCGCCCAAGCACACCCACCAACGAGTTCTCGAGCGCCGTATCGACATCCGACATGACGAATTTGCGGCCTGATTCCTTAGCCAGCTTCGCATAGCTCTCGATCTCGTCGAGCCCCAGGAGCCGCTTGTCAACGATCATACTCCCGGGCTTTCCGTCGGCGGTGCGATGGCTCTGCATGTCGTTTTGCAGCTTGTCTGCGAGCACCGACGCTTCCATGTGCACTTCGTTGGCAGTGAAACCGCCATGGCGCATGAGTTCGCCTTTGAAGTTGTCGGGATTGATCGATCGGCCATCGCCGGTCGCGCGCACCGCAGCTTCGATCTCCGGCATTGCACCGCTCTTGGCCAGCCGCGTCTTGCCAGACGCAGTGTTCCCGCGCATCGCGTAAAGAGTTGGCTCGCCTTTTCCCATCATCGCTTCCGCGAACTTGCCGGCCTCTGCGCGGGCACGCTCTAGCAACTCCCGGTGTAGCTGCTGTCGTTCGGGCAGCCAGTGGTTCTCGTCGGAGAGCCACTCCTTCTGAGCGTTCCATTCCTTCGGCGGTACGCCGACGGTGAGCTCGTTGTATGAATAACGAGGCTCGCTCTTCGGCGCCACACTGTGTTGAGCTTTGTCCGGCAGCTTTGCTGCTTTCGGATCCTCCACAGGAGTGCGCTGTTCGGCAGTCTGCGTGGAACCGTGCCCTTCGATCGCATCCTGGTAATGGCTCGCGCCATCGCTACGACCGTGCGTTTCGAGCAACGCGCGCTCCTGCTTGAGAAGCTCGACGTTCCGCTCATTCAGGCGCTCCGCTTCGGACGGGTCGGGTGATGGGCTAGCTTCGAGGCGAGCGGCGTCATTGAAGAATTCCTCACGCGCCGCGAAGAGAGCGCGCGCTTCCGGCAGTGAGCCGAAGCGGGTCTGCTCGAGCTGCTTTCGATGCGACTTCCACGCTTCCAGTCGCCCGTGGAAGAACTTACCTAGTCCAATTGCAGCGCCTTGCTGCAGCGCCGTTAGGGCGAACGAATCGGAGGCCCCCTCGCCGTGGGCGCCGCCCGAACCGGCCTTACTCTTGGCCATGTCAACGATGTGACGCGCTGCCCACTGACTCGCCATGCCACCGACGAGCTCGGCGATCGGCTGGGCTCCCATGAAGCTCGCGGTCGATGCTGCGCGGCGCTCAGCATCGGTGAGATGCGGTAGCGCCGCGATCTCTTGCACCTCGATGCGTGCCGCCTGCTCGGCTCTCTTCATCGGACCAAGAAGGCCGCGCGTGAAGATGTCCATCAGGCCGTTTTCCAGCATCGTCCAGCCGAACGACGCGTTCCCGTCCCCGGATACAGCCATCTGTACGAGAGAGTTTAGGGATGCGTTTGCAGCGATCTCGACACCGGCAAACACCAGCGTGTCCGCCTCCGCGACGAGAGACGCAGCGGCTCGCGCGATCGCCGCCGCGCCGGCGCCTGCCACGACCGTAAGCAGCAGTGCTTCCGCCAGCGTGACGAGCGCATTGACGATCTGCTGGACGCGAATCTCTTTGATTGCTTTGCGGATGAAATCGCCGAGAGGCTGATCGCCTGCGATCTTCGCAAACGACGTGCGTGCGAGGGGAAGCGCAGCTTCGCGCGCCTGCCAGTCCGCCCAGCCGTCAGGAGAGCCTTCCTCCTGCACTTCCGGGGTGTTTTCCGCGATGGCCTTGTCCCACGTGCGATTGACGTCGGACAGGTGATCACGAACGTCCGTGATGATCTCGGGCAGCGTCTTTGCGTTCGGTATGATCTTGCGAAGAGCTTCACCGTCGGCAAATCCTGCCGCATCGGCGGCCTCTTGCAGCTGCAGCAGAGAGCGCTCGGCGGAGTCCATACGCGCGAGGAGCGCGTGTTCGCCGGCTGCGATCTGGGCCTTGCGGCGATCGTATTGTGACGTCTTTCCTCTGTTCTGCGCGATCTGTCGCTGATGCTCGATATCCGTGTCCGCGTCGGTGTTGCCGCGCATCGAGCGGCCACCGGTCTCGACGTTCGTCTGGGTCGCGTCGTGAAGCTCGACAGCGCTGGCATCGAGTTGATTCTGAGCACCCAGCTTCTGACGCTGTTCGATGCGCCGCATGATCGCGGTGCTCTCGTCTCGCAGATGCGATGTACCGGCCGCAGCGGCGTAGTCGGTGACGACGAGCTGTAGATCGTCGTGTTCTCGACGCCGCTCGGTGTCGCCAAAGGGCAGCACCACGAAGACCTTCTGGTACGCCTGAACCACCGACGGAAGGCGTGCACTGATCGTGAGCAGCTGCGTATGTTGGAAGCTGAGCACGGGGAGCCAGTGCGCGCGCGTGGACGCGTCGGCTGACGCGAGGATGGGTGTTCGCTCACGCTTCGCCGCGTACGCCGGTTGCAGAAGCTTGTCTAGAGCCACTCGCGCGAGCTGTGCGCCGATCTGGTCGAGCAGCGTGCCAATGTGCGTCTCGATGTCGGCAACTTGTTCGGCGCTGACGGGCTGTGTTTGATTCTGGTGGCCGAACTCGGCGGCAGGCGCTTCACCGTGGCGAAGGCTCGACTTCGCCACGGCGACCATCTGCTTGGCGCGAGATGCATCGACGTCGGAGCTGCCAACCGGTTCGTTCGGGTAGCGGCCTGCCAGCACTTGGCGGGCGTACGCTGGTGCGATCCGGAACAGATCTCCGAACTTCTCGATGGCGAACGCCATCGTTGTTTTCTTGTGATCCCCCCATAGCGTGGCGGCAACCTCCTCAGCGGTTGCCGTTGCCGGCGTCACCTGCACGAAGTTCCACAGCTCGGGATTCTGCCGGCCAAGCCAGCGTGCCTGCACATCCTGGAGTTTTGGTGGCCCGATGTCCTTCGTGGTGGCGACGTTCGCTTCGAGGATTCCGGGCTCACAAACTGCGGTGGCGACGAGCGGATCGATCGGATGTCCCGCGATGATGTCATCCGCCGTGGGCATCCGGACCATTTGCGACAACAGCTGCGCGTAGCGCGGACCGACGCGTTTCGTCAGCGACTCCTTCGCGGCAAGCTCGACGAGCTGCGCGAGCGGTTCACCGAATCCCTTGTAGGAAAGATTGTGCAGCTGCCCCGGTGCAACGACGTACTGCTGGAATCGCTCGAGCGCGTTTCCCGGGTACAGCATCATCACGAGATGCTCGGGGCGAGCGAGTTGCTCACGGATCAGGTCGGTCAGAGTCTCCGAGAAGCGTCGTTCACCCGTCCGCGTGAATGGCGTGTCCTCCGTCGGATCCGGCCAGATTGTATTTCTCAGTTGCTTGGCAACGGCTTTGCCTAGGTCGACGGAGTGGATCTCGACGTATCGAGCGAACGCCTTGCTCGGAGCGAACGCGTCAGCCTGTGCCGCGTCGGCTTCCTTTCGCTGCACGACCGGTCGCGCTGGAGCCGCGGTCGCGCCGGTACCCGCCATCGTCGATAGCAAAGGCTCAGCCGATTGTCCGTGCACGACCGCGTCTGCAACGGCATCGGCGTGGCGTTCGAACTCGTCGCCTGGCTCGCTGTTCTTCGACGCTACGCCGGAACGTTGCTGGACAACATGGGCTGCTTCGTGAGCGACAAGCCCCAGCGTCGGTTGCCCGGAAAACGCGATGTGGTCGCCGCGCGCGTACGCTTGAGCGCCCAGTTGTCGTGTGGCTTCAGCCGCGGGCCCGCCGACGTGCGCACGCACGTGCGAGATGTCATGCGAGCCGAAGAGTCTTTGAACAATGTCGTAGTGAGGTAGCTGCTGGCCCCCGCCTTCGACGCCCCGTGCCGCGATGCGATCGGAATCGCGCTGCTGGTCACCTTCAACATTCGAATGACCCACGACCGGTTGCGAATCCTCGACGTACGGCTGAGCTTCGACGATGAGGCCGAGGAGGTCCGTCGCTGCCTCGCGGCCATCGGGCCGCGGAAATGCATGCGGCGCCGCCGCCTTCGCCGCGTCGAGGTGGCAACGCAAGTCGGCCCGCAGCAGCCGGCGCTCGGTACCCTCTGGCAGGCTTGCGAGCTTCGCGATGATCTCGCGCGCTTTGCCAACGTGAAACCGCGTTTCGATGACGGGATCTTGCGTCCCGCCGACGCCGTCGACGAGCGTGCGCTTCCCGACGCCTGTACTGGCCTCCCCGCGCCCGCGCGGCTCGTTCTCGACGAGCGTCTGCTTACCCGGTACGCGTTCACGCTCGGCGGTGACGTCAGCACTCGCGCGACGTTCCTTGCGGTCGAAGTCCTCGTCGCGCACCGTTACCGCCTACCCGCCATGATCCCGGTCGACCCAGAATAGATCAGGTGCTTGCCAGCGAAGCTGCCGCATTTTGCGGCACCAGAGCCGGCGCGGCCCGGGACGGACCTCGGAAGTTTGCTAGCGGCCATGACTCCGTTATCGGCCGCCCGTCTTGAGGGTTGCGCTCTACTGAACTCGTATTGTGTTCAACAGGTTAGATGTCGGCGACGTCGTGAACCGCTCCCGAATATCGAACCGTGCGGATGCGTCGAGAGTTCGGCGAGTAGGCGCGTACCCAGCTAGGCCCGGGCCAAAATCCGTTGCACGGCCCCGACGTCCGCTCGCTTCAGCCGAGCACGCCGGGTCTCGACGAGTCGTGCGCGATCGAAACCGCCGCCCGCCCGCGACCGCGAGGTCCGGTACGCGGGAGAGCGTGCCCCCCGCGCGTGATACACACGCCCGCGGAGGGACCATGGGCATTTCATTCTTCTCGATGCTGACCGATTCGAAGATGAGCGTCCACGAGGGCAACGCGATCAACGCTGCGCTCGACCGCGGCAACGCTGCAATGGAAGTTGCCAGCGCCCAGGGCGACGCGTTCGGCGGCGCGATCACGCGCCTGCAAGGCCGCGTTGCGGCGCAGGACCGCGAGATCAAGCTGCTGCGCGCCGCCGTCGGCGTGCTCGCCGCGATGCTGCGCGACAACGGCATCGTCGACGGCGAGATGCTCGACATCCGTCTCGAAGCCGCGATGGAGAACGCCGAGGAAGAGATCGACCACGCCGCGAACACGATCACGTGCCCGCGCTGCAACCGTCAGGTCGACCGCCACGTGACCGTGATGACCGAGCAGGGCGTGATCTGCGATCGCTGCCACGCCATCGGCGCCTGATCGCGCGTTCTGCTAGGGTGCGCGCGTGCCACCGCGCCAGCGCCGTTCGCTCTCGATGCCTCGCACCGCGGGCCGCATCCATCGCGATGGCCTGACCGCGACCGCGACCGCGCTCGTCGCCGCGCTCGAAGCCGCCCAAAAGGATCGCGAGACCGCGGAGACGCTCACGCACCCGTTCCACACGTATCCGGCGCGCCTCCACCCGGCGACCGCGCGCATCCTGGTCGAGCTGATCGGCGACGGCGCGCGCGGTCCGCTGCTCGATCCGTTCTGCGGCTCGGGCACGTCGCTCGTCGAGGCGCGCGCGAACGGCCACGCCACAATCGGCGTCGATCTCAATCCGCTCGCGATCCTCGTCGCGCGCGCGAAGACCTGGACGCCCCCGCCGCGCCGGCGCCGCACGCTCGTCGACACCGGCCACGCGATCGCCGCCGCCGCCCTCGCCGCCGGCAAGGCCGCCCGCCGCTCCGCCGCGGACCCCGCGCCGCTGCGCAAGCCCGTCGGCTTCGATCCCAACGCCCGCAACCGCCGGCTCGCCGCGTGGTTCGCCCCCCACGTCCGCCGCGAGCTCGAAGACCTCGCCGCCCGCCTCGACGAGCTGCGCGACGACGACGCCGAACTCGCCGACATCCTCACCGCCTGCCTGTCCGCGATCCTCTACAAGGTCAGCTCGCGCACCTCCGACACCGACTCGACCTGGACCAATCGCAACATCGCCCGCGGCCAGGCCGCCCGCCTGTTCGCCCAGCGCGTCGACCTGCTCGCCGCCGGCCTCACCGACCTCGCCAAGCTCCACGCGCCGCTGCCCGTCTTCCACGAGCTCGACATCCGCAAGCTCCCGACCGTCGTCCCCGACGGCTCCATCCACGGCATCGTCCCCTCGCCTCCGTACGCCGGCACCTACGATTACGCCGAGCACCAGCGCCTGCGCTTCGACTTCCTCGGCCTCCGCCACCGCGCGCTCGACGAAGGTGAGGTCGGCTCGCGCCGCGGCTTCGAGGAAGACTTCGAGTCCGCGCACCGCTCCTGGCAGAAGGCCCTCACGGGCATCCTCGCCCGCATCGCCCGCGCCCTCGCCGAGGGCCGCGCCGCCGCCCTGGTCATCGGCGACTCGGTCGCCCAGGGCCGCGCGATCTACGCCCTCGACGACATCCGCGACGCGCTGCCCGGCGACCTGGCGCTCGAGGCCTGGGCGTCCCAGGAGCGGCCGATGCTCGGTACGGTAGAGCGACGCGCGTTCGGGCCCCGGCCGAAGGCCGAGCACATCGTTGTGCTCCGTCGCACGTAACGAAAAGATGTTCTCCCCGGCGCCCGGGGAATTGGTGTACGAACTCCGCCCATGGGGAACATGAAGTCTTGCTTCATCGTGGCAACGCTCGCTCTCGCTGCCTGCGGCAGTGACAAGGCGAAGACGCCGGATGCGCCGATCCACGTGATCGATGCGCCGATCGACACGCCGGCTCACGTCGTCGACGCGCCGCCGGACGCACCGGCGTACGACTTCTCGTGCTTCGGCATGGCGAACCCGACGACCGCCGCGGACCCCATCACGATCTCGGGCACGACCGAGACGCTGACGATGTCGGGCGTGCAGACGGTTCCGAACGTCGCCGTCGACATCTACAAGTCTGGTGTGGCCGCGCCGCTCGACTCGAAGACGAGTGACGCACAGGGCGCGTTCACGAGCGGCAACATCGTGACCGCGGGCGTGCCGTTCGACGGCTACATCAAGGCTGCCGTCGCGACGTATCGCACGAGCTACCTGTACCCGCCGAACCCGGCGGTCGCGAGCGTCACCGGCGTGCCGGTCGTCATGCTCTCGACGCAAAACTTCGCGCTCCTCTCGCAGTTCGCCGGCGCCACGCAGGACGACACGAACAACGGCGTGCTCCTCCTGACGGTGACGGATTGCGCCAACAAGCCGATCAACGGCGCGACGCTG
>JAFAOG010000624.1 GCA_019237945.1 Deltaproteobacteria bacterium
AGGTCGCCGAGGAGCTGGCTGTGCACGCGTCGGAGCTGGCTCGGCAATGCGCCGAGGGCGTGATCGATCGAGGTCCGGATCTCGTCGAGCGTCTCGTCGTGTGCGGGCTCGATCACGAATCCGATCATCGGCGCGCGGACGTCCCCGAGCCGGAACTCGTGCACGCGGCCCTTGATCGCGCCGTCGATCGCGGATTGCGCGAACACCGCAATTGCATCGACCTCGACACGCTCGCGCTGTCCCGGGGGGAGCGGCCATGCGACGACGAGCAGGGGATCGTCGATCGGTGCCGACGCGGTGCCGCGGCGCCCGGCGTCCGGTGGAGGGGGCACGCTCGTGGGAGCGACGACATCGCGCCTTGCGACACGTGCCAGGAACTTCTTCAGCGAGGTGATCACCTCGTCGGGTGTGATGTTGCCCGAGACGACGAGCACGCCGTTCGTGGGTGCGTAGTGCGCATCGGCAAATGCGCACGCCTGCTCGCGCGTGATCGTGCGAACGCTGTCGACGCTGCCGATGGTCGGTTGGCGATACGGATGGCCCGCCGGATAGATCGCCTCGTGCAGCACCGCCCACGCCTCGCTCACGGTGTCGTGCTGGCGCAGCTCGTTGACGACGACCTCGCGCTCGCGCTCGAACGCGGCCTCGCTGATCGTCGTGCAGCGAAAGCCGACGCGCACCGCCTCGATCGACAGCAGCTCGTCGAGCTTGGCCTTGGGCGCGCGCGACATGTACGTCGTGGCGTCGAACGACGTCTCGCCGTTGAAGAACGTCGCGTCGTCCTCGAGGTGCGCGAACAGTGACTGCGCGCCGAGCATCTGCTGGAACATCAGGTGCTCGACGAGGTGCGCGATGCCGGGATGGTCGGCGCCATCGTCGACCGAGCCGACGCGGTAGCGCATGGTCACCTCGATCTCGCTCGCCGCCGGATCGTGCACGACGACGACGCGCAGCCCGTTCGACAGCGACAGCCCCGACATCGCGAGGCTCAGGCTCGACTGGCGCACCGGCGCCGGAGGGGGATGCGCCGCATGACAACCTGCGACCGCGACCACGACCCAGACAACAACCGCTTTCACGGCGCGATGCTCTCACGTCACGGGTCGGTCGGCTGCGTGACGACGGCAAACATGTCGGGCGTCAGCTCGGTGCCCTCGGTATAGAACATCTGGTTCTGGTAGGGCTGACAGTTCGTCGGCGTGCCGCCGTAGATCTGGCCCGCGTGCAGCACCGCCTTGAAGACGCGCGGATTCGAGGACGCGTTGATGTCGCGCAGCAGTGTCACCGGGCTCGACGCGCACGAACGAACGCCCGAGCCGACGATCGGCTGCGTGCAGCCCGCGTCGCTGAAGTAGCCCGCCGACTGCGCGTACGGTGCGCTCGGCAGGCAGCGGCTCACACCGTCGGCGGCAACCTGCGGCTGGCACTCGATCGACAGCTGGCTGTCCCACACGTCGAAGGTGTCGATCGCGCTCGCGCCGTTGCCGGTGCTCGTGATCCGCTGCATGCGCCCGCTGCCCGTCGGAGCGCGCGTGACCGGGGCGAGCGCGAGGGGCGAGCCGAGATCGAACAGGCGCCAGCCGGTGGGCACGGTGCTCTGCGCGCACGTCGCCGAGCCTGGAATGTCGACCCAGATCGACATCGTACGCGGGAGCTCGACCGTGACCGGGCGGAGGTCGAAGTCCGTCATCTTGCATAGCGTGCCGCCCTTTTCCACCATCGCGAAGCTCACCCGGGTGATCGCGTTCTCGACCGAATGTGTGCAGGTGTTGTCGTCATAGGTGACGCTGAAGTCCGTGGGATACGGGAAGCACCCGCCGCCGTCGTCGTACACGACGCCTGTGCAGTCGGCGTTGCCGAGCGTGTCGTGCAGCGGGCCCGGCGTGCGGAAGCCGTCGTCGGCGACGAAGGTCTGGCTGACGAGCCGGCCTTCGTTGCCCGTCATCAGGGTCAGCTTCGCGAACATCGCGAGGCCGATGTCGGTCAGCGAGAACAGCTCGCCTCCCGTCCACATCTGTCCCTGGCACGCGCCGCTGAACTCGCTGACGTAGACCATCGCCGGCGCGCCGACGGATGCGCCGAACGCGTAGCCGGTCGCGATCGGGCCGTAGGAGTCTGGGAACGCGAACCGCGCACCGGGCGTGCTCGGCTGTGCGATCGGTTGCGTGCATGCCGCATCCGCGTAGTAGACGTACCCGCCGTAGGGCAGGCAGCGCGTGCCGTCGACGGTCGCGGTCGCGGTGCAAGCCGTCGCGAGCAACGTGTCGTAGAGCGTGGACGCCGGCTGGCGCAGCGTGCCGTCGTAGACGACCCACTGCTGCTCGAGGCGCGTTCCCGTCTGCGCGTCGCTGCCGGGCGCATCCGCGAGATCGCCGAAGCCGTAGCGGCCGCACGCAGCGAGGAACAACAGCAGGAGCCTCATTGCGGCAGTGGCGTTCCGAACTTCGCGGCGTACTCCTGCGAGAGCTGCTGGAGCGCCGTCTCGTCCTTCGCGCGGATGTAGGCCTTCGCGAGCGCGCGCCACGCCTGACCGAGATCCGGATCGACGACGATCGCCCACTTCAGCTTCGCGACGCCGGCCTTGGTGCCCGCGGCGCTGGTGTCGCGCAGGGCGAGCACGCCGGCGAGGTAGTTCGCCCACGACTCGTCGGCATCGATCGCGAGCGACTTCGCGCACTGCGCCTTCGCCGGCTCGACCGCACCCTCGCGCATCGACAGGTCGCAGCGGAACGCGAGCGCGCCGGGCGAGCCGGGCCACTTCTTGTCGATCGCGTCGAGCTGCTTGTGCGCGTCGGCGTACTTGCCGGCGTAGATCGCGGCGCTCGCCTGCTTCAGCGCGGCGACGTACGGGCCTTCGTCCTGCGGCTTGATCTTCGACGCGCCCTTCGGCAGGCCGTAGCGTGCGCGCGTCGACGCGATGATCGCGTAGCCCGGATCGCTGAGCTTGCCGGCGGCGATCGCTTCCTCGGCCCAGGTCAGCGCGCCCATCTCAAGGTAGAGCGCGGTCAGCCGCTTCCACGCATCGGCCTGACCGAGGTTGAGGTTCGCGATGTTCTGGCCCGCCGTCACGAGCTCCGCGCGCGCGCCGAGGAAGTCCTTTTGCTGCGCGAGGGCCGCTGCGATCGCGATGTGTGGCGATGGATCGCCGGGCGCGAGCTCGCTGACGCGCGCGCACGCGGTGATCGCGGCTTTGTCCTTGACGCCTTGCTTCGCGATCAGGATCTCGCACTTCATCTCGTAGAGCGTCGCGTTCGCCGGATAGGCGGTGAGCACGTTCTCGAGCTCGACCAGCGCCTCGGCGTACTGCTTCTTCATCGCGAGGCCCTTGATGTGATCGTATTGCTCGATCGCGGCGGGCGGGATGTCGGTGGCGGTCTTGCCGGCCTTCATCGCGGCGAGCTGCGCGCGCAGCTGCTTGACGACGTCGTCGTGGTCGCTCGCGATCCAGCCGCCCCACTCGTTCTTCTCGATCGCCTCGAGGAGGTCGTGCGCGATCGTCTCGTCGGTGCCGCCGGTCAGTCGCTGATCGATCGCGATCTGGATCAGGTCGCGGTTGCGATCCGAGAACGTCGATTGCTTCGTCGAGTACGCGGGGTTCTGGATCCACGTCGGGTCGCTCTCGGCGATCGCGCCGAGCGTCGCGGCGAGCGCATGCAGCAGCACGACCGTCTGCTTGTGGCGCTTCTTCGCGTCGCGGACCTCGGCGTCCTTGTCGGCCTCGCCGCTGTACCAGCGCAGCACGATCGCGTGGCCGAGGAGCCTGGCATCGGCGAGCTCGCTCATCGCGATCGTCGGCTTCTCGGGCGGCGCGACGTAGCCGATCACCCACGTGACGTCCTTGCCGTCGTCGATCTTCGCGAGCTCGGTGGCCGCGTCGTGAAAGTCGGCGGTGCGGCCCCAGTCCTTCGTGCCGTCGACGACGAGCTTGACGCCGAGCAGCGGCGTCAGGAACTGGCTCGCGTAATCGATCTGATCGGCGACGTCGTCCTTCCACTTCGGCAGCGCGCGCACCTGCGCGTCCGCCCACACGCGAACGTGCACCGCGCGCGGCTCTCCGGACTTCGGATGCGTCGCTTCGAGCGTCGCCGGGAGGTTCTTCGTCACCTCGGGAGCCGGCTTCTGCTCGACGACCTGCGCGCCGCCGCAAGCGACGAGGCACGCGAGCGCAAGACATCGCATCCGGTGATGTTCCCCGTTGAAACGCGCGCGCGCAAGCCGCACGATGCCCGCGTGACGGACCTGCTACTCGATGAGCGCATCCTCGCCGACGGCTCGCTCGCGCGGACCTACGCGCGCGTCGATGGCGATCGCCTGCGCGTGCGCGACGATGAAGGCGCCGATGGCGAGCTGTCGGTCGCCGCGCTCGATCGCGTGATGACGCGCTACGGCCTGCCGCTCGACGAGACGATCTCGCTCCCCGCGTCGCGCGACGCGCTCGAGCTCGCGGGCGGCCGCCGGCTCAGCCGGCTCCGGTACCACGCACCGGTCGACGCGACGGGCCGCGATTACCTCGTCTGGGAGCGCCCGGGCGAGCCGCCGCTGGCCGTGATCGCGACCCACGCGACGGCGGCACTTCGCTACCTCGTCCTACGCCTCGACGCGGAGTACCCTCGAAAAACTGAGGGGTGACGGTGGCAAACGTTCACGAACCCGGGGTCCGGGGCCAGTGAACGCCAGTGACGTCGCTTACTTACCCGTGGCACGCGGGCTGCTATCGTATCGGTCGTGCTGCGGGTCTTCCGGGTGCTCGTCTTCGCGACGGTCGTTTCCACGACCGCGTGGGCGGATTCTGCCCCGACCTCCGCGCAGACGGACCGCGCGGCCGCCGCCGAGGTTGCCTCCGAGCAGCAGGTCGCGAAGCTGACGCAGACGCGCGCGCAGCTCGCGGCCCGCTACCAGGACGAGCTCGCCGCGATCGACAAGCTCAAGAACCAGAAGGCGTCGTGGCGCCGCGATCGCGAGCTCAACACCGCGCAGGCCGACGCCAAGGACACGGGCGACAAGCTCGCCCTGCTCGACAAGCAGCTCGCCGCCGCGCAGGCCCAGCTCGCCGCATCGCGCACGAGCGTCGTCAAGGCGATCGATGCCGAGGCACCGACCGCGACCGGCGCGCGCGCCCAGCAGCTCGCGAAGCTCCGCGCGCAGCTCGCGCCGGCGAAGGTCGTCAAGAAGATCGTGATCCCCGATGCGACGATCGATCCGCTCGCCGATCCGGACGAGCTCGATCACCAGGCGGCCGCGCTCAAGGACAGCGAGACCGCGCTCGCGCGCCAGGTCAAGGACCTCGAGTCGCAGGCGACCGAGCTCGAGCACGTCGCCGAGATTCGCAAGCAGCACGAGCGCGCCGGCGAGATCGCGATGCGCGAGGATGATCAGCCGCACCGCAACGCGCAGGCGTCGCAGGGCAGCAAGACGCTCGGCGATCAGTCGCCGACGGCCGGCGGGGCGGGCGGAGGTCAGAGCAACGGCGCGGGCGGCGCGGGCGGGGCAGGCGGCACCGGCGGCACGGGCGGCACCGGCACGACGGGCGGTGACACGTTCGTCGGCGGCGATCGTGGCGCGGGCTACGAGGCCGAGGCGTCGCAGGTGCTCGGCGAGGTGATCGATCGCTCGACGATCGAAGGCATGCTGCGCGCGTCGCGCTCGGGCGACCCGGCGATACGGGCCCAGGCGGCGAAGCAGGCGCGCGATGCGGTCGCGGCGCGGCTCGAGCAGCTCAAGAAGCAGCGGGCGGCGATCGAGGCGCGCGCGAAGGCGCTCAAGGCGCAGCGCTAGCGATCGTGATCGGACCCAGAGTTAACGCGAAGGACGCGAAGGCGCGAAGGCCGGAAAAGGCAGAGGCGGAGGTTGCCCGAGCCCAGACGGCGGCTCGGCGTACTGGCGAAGCGCCAGTTCGCCTCGCCCACTGGCTCCAAGAGCACGAAATCGAGCCTGGGCCGGACCGGAATCGTCGCTTCGCGGTTTCGCGCCTTCGCGTTAGTCCGGAATCTGTCGGCCCGCTCGAACGGAAGCCGGCGCGCGAGAAGGCGCTCAAGGCGCCCCCGCGCTAGTTGCCGTCGAACGCGGAAAGGTGAAAGCCGAGGATGACCGTTGCGGACTCGCCGCGCGACGCGACGTCGATGCCGGCGGCGGCGCCGACCGTGACTTGCGGCGTCAGCCACCAGTCGACTCGCGCGCGCGGCTCGACGAGCAGATCGATGGCGGTCGCCGCGAGGTAGCAGCCCTTGCCGATCGCACCGCCGACACAGGTCGTGAATCCGGGCGGCAGCGCGGCGTTGAGCGCGGTCATCTGCACCCCGACGACGAGCTCGCCGCCGAGCTGCAGCGCGCCGAAGCGGTCGTGATAGCCGACGACGCCGGCGGTGTCGAACATCGTGCCGCCGGTCTCCGACAGCGGCGCGAATCCATCGACGTTCGTGATCAGCGTTGGCGCTCCGATCGCGAAGCCGGCGGTGAACTCGACGCCGATCGTCACGTTCGCACCGCGATAGCCGTAGCGCAGGCGCGGCCCGACGGCGTGCATGCGGCGCGTTCCCGGCGCGAGCGTCAGGTGATACGCCGGCGACGACGTCGCGCTGTACACGGTGCCGGTCTCGTGGACGTCCGCGATCCGGACGTCTTCGAATGCGACGGCGAGCTCGTAGCCGAACATGCCGAGCCACGCGTCGTGCGCCCAGCGCTGGCCGAAGCCGCCGCAGTGCTCGCGCCCGACGATCGGGCTCGTCTCGTGACAGTGGCGGCCGCCTGCCTGCGCGACGCCGGCGATCAGCACGAGCACCAGCAGCGCCTTCATCGCGGCACCACCACGCGGATCCAGCGCGCCTCGCCGAGCGCTTCGATGCTACCGACATCGACGTCGACCGACGCGAGCGACGCACCATGAACCGGCGCGTGAAACTCGATCCACTCCTCGCCCCACGCGAGCGCGTCCATGCGACGCGGCTCGATCTCGTGGCGCGGATCGTACGGCGACAGCGGCCATGTCGCGCCTTGCTCGTCGAGCCCGACGACCTTCAGGCTGCCGAGGTCGACGCGCGCGCTGTGATCGCAGCGATTGCCGACGTGAACGACGACGACCGGCCCTTCCGCCTCGGGACGCGTCGTCGCCTCGACCCACGCATCGACGCACGACAGGCGGACGCCGCTTGGCGGCAGCGTGCTCGCGTTGTACGGCGAGATGCACGCCGCGAGCATCGCGAGGACAAACCAGCGCATCCCGCTCAGGATGCGTGGCGCGCGTCTTCACGATCGTGAAGATTCGCGGCGTAACTCGATCGTAATCGAGATTCGCTCTAGCGCGGCATCCAGCGCACGCCGGCGCCGACGACGACCGCGCTGCCGCCGAAGCTCGCCGGCATCGTGTCGGTACTCGTCGTGTCGCGCGACAGCAGCTTCATGTACTCCGCGAACGCATCCGCGCTCCACGCCGGCGCGAGCCGGTACGAGGCGCCGGCCGTGACGCCGATGCGCATCGAGTCCGGCGACGACGGCGTCAGGTGCGCGGTCGGCACCGGCGACGGGTCGTAGTACGCGCCGCCGCGCACCGTCAGCTCGTCGCGCCGCCACTCACCGCCGCCGCGCACGGTGAACGTATTCTTCCAGCCGTTGACCTGCACGGCGTCCGGCGTCTGCGGCATCTCGAAGTGCACGGTCGTCTCGGGATCGACCGACCACCGCGTGTATTCGACCTCGCCGAGCGCGCGGATCGAGCCGCGGTGCCAGGCCGCGCCGAGCACGAGCTGGTCGGGCATCGTCATCGACGTCGAGGCGTGCTGGTCGGGCGTCTTCTCGCTGAACGCATCCGGCGCCGTGAAGTTCGCGTTGCCGCTGAAGTTGATCTTCGTGCGGCTGCGATAGGTGAGGGCGAGGCTGACGTCGTCGCTCGCCGGGAAGTACGCGCTCGCATCGACACCGTAGCCGTGCCCGGCCATGTCGAGCTTGACGTCGCCGAGCGTGTCGATGAAGTCGAGGTTGCGCGAGATCTGGAGGCGCGCGGCGTCGACATGCATGCCGGCCGCGACGCGCAGCTTGCCGATGCGATAGCCGACGAACGGCGCGCTGCGGATGTCCATCAGCTGCGTCTGCACGGCCTCGGTCGAACCCGGCCACGTCTGCGGCCACGTGATGCCGCCGCCGAACGGCACGCCGACCGCGAGCCCGGCGACGAAGTTTCCCTGCGCGTACGACGCGTCGAGGTGCGGAGGCGTCTGCCATGCCGAGGCGGAATCGGTCGTGCCGGCCGCGCTCGTCGTCTGCACGGATGGATGCGCGCCGACGAGCGAGAACCCGACGCGCCAGCCGCCACCGTCGGCGAGGGCCGCCGGATCGTGCCACGCGGCACCCGGATCATCGTCGCGCGCGGCGCCCGCACCGGCGGTGCCGGCCGACACCGCGTTCTGCTCGCCGACGGCGAGGCCACCGGCGTGCGCGAGCTGGGGAACCGCCAGCAGGAAGATCAATTTCTTCATGGATGAAAGTCCCCCGAGAGGAAGCCGGCGAGCTCGGACGTACCGCGGAAGTACTCCGGCTCGACGGGAATGGTCAGGAACGCGTGCTCGGCGACGTAGTCGCGGCGCGGCGCGCCCGTGACCTGCTGGAGCAGCTCCGTGTTCGCGTTCGGGATGATGAAGTCCATCGTCGCCATCTGCAGCATCAGTGCGCGCTGCGCGATCACCGGGCCGAGGTGCTGCGGATCGACCGCGTCCATGAACCAGTGCGCGACGGTCAAAAACCGGCGGCCGTCGAACGAGTTGCGGTCGACGTGCTGGCGCGTGAAGAACGCGTCGAGCTGCGCCGAGAAGAACGTCGAGTCGTCGAACAG
>JAFAOG010000631.1 GCA_019237945.1 Deltaproteobacteria bacterium
GCCTGCGCTGGGAGTACGCACGCCCCTACGTGCTGCAGCGCCGCCGCGAGGACGGCTACTGCGTGTACTCGCAACCGGGCACGTATCGCTGCGACGCATACGCGAAGAGACCCGCGATCTGCCGCACGTACGACTGCCGCGAGGACAAGCGCGTGTGGGAAGACTTCGCCGCGAAGAAGCCCGCGCCGTGGCTAGACGAGGTCGGCGTGCCGCCACCGCTCGTGCAGATCCGGATGCCGGGCAAGCGCTAGGGCGTGAAGTACTCGTCGGTCACCGGCCGCTGCGCGAAATCCGTGTAATCGAGCGCGAGGTCGAACGTCGACGGATCGTGCGGGCGATGCGTGACGAGCACGTCGTGCAGGCACCAGGTCGCGCCGCTGTGGCAGCCCGTGTTCGACACCGTGACTTCGAACGGCGTCGCCTTCGGCGCGTAGTCGCTGGCGAGAGCCTGGGCGGTGCTCGCGTTGTGCGAGTAGCCGGCGGCCGGATCGTGCGCGTAGACGAACTGCACGCGGCCGAGCTCGGCGACGATCGACGAGGTCAGGCCGGTGCCTCCGCCGTCGAGGTCGTGATACTCGATGCGCGAGAGCGTCGCCGTGTCGCCGGCCGCTTCGAGCTGCTCGAACAATTCGTGCGCGACGTACGAGCCGCTCGAGTGCGCGACGACATAGATCGGTCCCGAGTCGTCGAGCGTCGCGAGGAAGTGGCGCAGCTTCGAGTTGCCGATCTCGCGCGCAGAGTACGCCGGATCGCGCGGACCGCGCACCGCGAAGATGTGGCCGACGTCCTCGGCGCCGAGCTTCGCGTCGACGAGCTCGCTCGCCCACGAGGCCGAGTCGGTGAGCCGCGCGGTGTAGCCGCCGTACGCGATGATCACCGCGTGGCCGGTGTTGACCTGCTCGTACGCGACGCCGGTGCCGACGAGCGTCCACATCGACGCGCCATCCGCCTTGCCGTCGAGCATGTCGAGGGCGGCCAGCTCCTGCTCCGGCGACTCGCCGGAATCGCCGGGATCGCTGGAGTCGACGGAGCCCGAGCACGCAGCGAGCGTCAGGGCGAGCAGGGCGAGTCGAAGCACGCGCGCATCCTGCCTCAGCCGCGCGAGATCCGATCCGGCAAACTGCTGACAACCCCGTGTGCACCGGGCTGCACGACTATCAGGGGTGGTATTCGTCGGCGCCGAGGTCGTACGCGTTGCCGTAAGGGCGCGACTCGCCATCGACATCCGTCGTCAGGCTCGTGGTGACGCCGGGGACGTCTCGCAGGCTGCTCTGCGCGGTCAGGTGATAGTTGTTGCCGGCGCCGGTGTTGACGAAGCCGAGGCTGTCCGCGGCCTGGATGACCGAGCTGGTGTAGCTGCACTGGCCGTTCGTGTTCGCGTAGTTGACGCTGGTGCTGCCGTTGACGGTGTTGTGAACGATCACGTTGCCGACGCCGGTGAACCCGGCGAGGTTGCAGTAGACACCGCCCGCGACGCCCGGGCTCGACTTGATGTTGTTCGTCGCGATCGTGTTGAAGTCGAGGCGGTTCATCGCCAGCGCGTTGACCATCTGGATCGTCACGCCGCCGGTCTGCGTCATTCCGAGGCCGTTCTGCGTGATGAAGTTGTTCGTGATCACGAACGAGCCGCCCTGAATCACGACGCCGCCGTTGCGACAGCGGGTGATCGTCGAGCCGTCGAGCGTCAGCGGGGAGCCCGAGCTGATCGCGAGCGAGCCGCAGGCGTGCACGAACGCGTGCTCGATCGTGAGCGTACCGCCGCTGTTGTTGACACAGTTGTTGCCGCTGGTGAGGTTCAGCCCGTACAGGCCGATCACACCGCTGTTGGCGTTCACCGTGCCGTTGAAGCCGGCGCCCGATTCACCGGCGAAGATCATGACGTCGTGGCCGATCGACGCGAGGTTCGAGATCGTGCCCGCGACACGGATGTACGGCTTGTTCGTCTGGAGTGCGTCGAGCAGCCGCGCGCACGGCGTCTGCATCGTGCACATGCTGCCGGGCGTGCCGCTCTGCGCGAGCCACGCGACGTCGGTATCGGCCGCGCACACGGTCGACGGAAGGCACACGCTCGTCGGGCAATCGGCCTGCGTGACGCAATGCCCGGGCGCCGCATCGGCGATGTCGATCTTCGCGTCGATCGAGTCGCCGGGCGCGGAGCTGTCGTCGGCCGCATCGACCGCGTGCTGCGGCGCGGCCAGGCCGAACACCGCCGAGCAGCCGCCGAGCAGGACCAGCGCGGCGACCCTCATCCGACGCGACGCTCCGCGGCGTCCGCGGCCTCGTAGCGCTGCGCGTGCGGATCCCACAGGTAGAGGTTGGGCCCCGCGGCCTGGGCGAGGTCACGAAGGCCGGACTTGATCGGGCGGAAGCCGTCCGTCAGCGGCAGCTTCTCGACAATGCGCAGGCGCCGCGGGCGCGCGTACTCGGGCAGCGCGGCGGCCGCCGCCGAGAGCGCCGCGAGATCGAGCGAGCTCGCGGGATGCAGCTGCACCGCCGCGATCGGGATCTGGTGATCGCCGTCGGGGAGCCCGGCCGCGATCGCGAGCGCGACGCTCGGGCAGCCGTAGAGCGCGTCCTCGATGCGGGTCGAGGCGACCGCGCCCATGCGCGTCATCACCATCTGCGGCTTGCGATCGACGAACCAGTAGTCGCCGACGGTGTCGACCTCGAAGATGTCGTTCGTGACGAACCACGTGTCGCCGGGATCGAACGCGCCGCAGATCAGGCGCTTCGGATCGATGTGCGCGACGTCGGAGCCCGCGTGCGAGAGGCGCGCGATCAGCATGCCCGGCTCGTCGAGGCGCGCGTGGAGCAGGCGGCCGTGGCCGTCGCGCACGAAATCGTCGTCGGTGAACGACCACGCGGCGACCGCGACCTGGGCCGAGCCCGGCAGCGGGCGGCCCGCCGAGCCGATCTTCTTGCCGGCGGCGTTCGCGAGCACGGCGTTGGCCTCGGTCGACGCGTACAGCTCGAGCACGCCGACCGGTCCGAACCGATCGACGAGCCGCTTCCACACGTCGGGCCGCATGCCCGAGCCCGCGAACAGGCGCACCGGGTTGTTCTTCTCGCCGACGACCGGCTGCGCGTCGACGAGGCGCCGGCACATCTCGCCCGCGTAGTAGACGACCGATACGCCGTAGCGGCGCACCTCGTCCCAGAACGTCTCCGGCTCGAACCGCGACGCGAGCGCGAGCCGCGCGCCGCCCGACAACGCGCTGCCCGACGCGACGAGCGTGCCCGACGGATGGTGCAGCGGCAGACAGCAGTAGACGGTGTCGCGCGTCGTCAGCGTCGCGGCGGCCGCCGCGCCGAGCGCGGAGAATGCCCAGCGCCGGTTCGTGATGCGCGTCGCGCGCGGCGCCTCGTGCTTGCCGCTCGTCACGAAGATCATCGCGAGGTCGCGCGCGCGGCCCGGGTCGGGCTTGTACCAGGCGGGCAGGGTGACCGCGGCCGGATCGATCGTCTCCATGTCGATCACGCCCGGCGGGATCACGCGCGGCGGCCTCGTCATGCCGGGCGGCAGGTCGCCCTGATCGCCGACGCCGCCGAGCACGAGCACCTTGATGCTCGTCGCCGCGCGCGCACGGGCCGCCGTCTCCGGATCGACGATCAGCACCTCGGCCTCGCCGAGATCGAGCGCGCGCGCCAGCACGTCGTCGGTGATCTCCGGCGACAGCATCACGCTGACCGCGCCGAGCCGGCTGCACGCGCCGACGACGGACAGGTGCGATGGCCGCGACTTCATCATCACGCCGACGCGCGTTCCGGCGCGCACACCGCACGCGATCAGGCCGCGCACGATCGCATCGACGCGGCGGTTCGCATCTGCGTACGTGAACGCGCGGCCGCGCCACAGGAAGAACGTGCGGTCGCCGATCTTCGCTGCCTGATCGGCGAGCGTGCGGCCGAGCGAGATCAGCGAGTCGTCCTGGAGGTTCTTGAGCCGCTGCACGCGCGGCAGCTGCCAGCGCGCGTTGTCGAGGTACGCGCCGAGGTCCTCGCCGAGATCCTCGAGCCGCTCGAGCGCCGCGTGCGCGGTCTTGCCGACGAGCTCGCGCGCGAGGTCGAACGCGTCCTCCTCGTGATCGTCGTCGTCGTCGTGCGTCTCTTCGCGGCGCAGCGGATCGGGCGCGTCATCAGCGCGCACGTCGATCGCATTGGCCGGCAGCTCGCCCTTGATCCACGCGACAACGCCGGGCCACGTCATCGTCAGCGCCGTCGAGCCGACGACGAGCCCGAAGTGGCCCGCCTTGACGACGACCTCGTACATCTTCGTCACGCGTGGCGCCGCGCGCCGGATGCCGCGCACGCTGCCGGGCCGGCCCATCTCGTCGCGGCTGCCGACGTAATAGAGGATCGGGCACGTTAGATCGGCCAACGTCACCGTGCGCCCGTCGACGACAAACCCGCCGCTCGCCATGCGGTTGCCGACGATGACCTCGTCGACGAACTTGCGAAACGCGGGCCCTGGCCACGCGACGAAGCCTTCGCCGCCCAGGAAGAGCCGCTTCGCCTCGCGCTACTCGAGCGCCTGCCGGTCGTGCAGGTTGCGCACGAAGTCGACGAGCTGCAGCGCCTCCTTGCGCGCCGACAGCAGCTTGAATCCCGTCGACGTGAAGAACCCGGGCAAGCCCTCCATGCGGCCGAGCGGCCACTGCAACGCGGCGCGCAAGCCGGCGACGAGCCGCTCCGTGATCTCCTCGTCGACGCGCAGGTGGCGATGCAGATCGACCGGGCTGCCCATCGTGATCACCGACGCGAGCCCCGCGCTCTTGCGGAACGCAGCCGCCTGATACGCGAACATGCCGCCCTGCGAATAGCCGCACAGGTGGACGTCGTGGCCGGTCGCGGCGCGCACGCGCTCGATCGCCTGCGAGACGGCGCGGATGTGATCGTCGAGCGTGCGGCTCATGCCGCCTTCCTCGCGCTCGGGCGCGCCGAAATCGACGAGCCACACGTCGACGCCCTGGCCGACGAGATACGCGATCGCCGAGACGTCAGGCGAGATGTCGTAAACCTCGCTCGCGACCATCAGCGGCGGCACCATCAGCAGCGGCGCCGCGATCTTCGGGTTGCCTGCATAGCGGCGCAGCCGGTACACGCGCTCCTCGTGCATCACCTCGAACGGTGCGCCGTAGGGAGCGGTGAGGCGGCCGGCGCGCGCGATCTCGAGCGCGTTCTGCCAGGCCAGACCCAGCCGGCGCACGCGCCGCGCCCACCACACGGTACGCCGCCGCTTCGCGCTGGCCATTAACCGAGCTTACCCGGGCTCGCCAGCGAGCCGGTAGCCGACTCCGCGCTTGCTCTCGATCAGGTCGTCGGCCTGCACGCCGCCGAGCTTGCGGCGCACGCGGTGAACAAGCTCGCGAACGTTCTCGCTGTCTGCCTGTACGGAGCGGAACGACAGTGCGTCCGCGATCTCGTGCCACGCGACATACGCGAGCTCCGGGTCGGTGACGCTGCGGCGGCGCTCGACGAGCAGCTGCAACAGGCCGAACTCCATCGCGGCAAGCTCGATCGAGCTCTCGCCGATGCGCAGCACGCCGCCGTCGACGCGCTGCCGCAGATCGAGCTGGTGGCCGCGCGGCGTGACGACCTTCGCGGAGAACACGAGCTCGTCGCGACGCGTCGGGGCCGTACGACCCTGACCGCGCGGCGGCTCCATCTTCGGGAGCGAGTCGGGCCAGAAGTAGAACTTCACGTCGCCGAGGCGGATCGTCGCGCCGCTGGCGAGCTCGTGGTCGGTGACGCGGGTGCCGTCGACCTCGGTGCCGTTGCGGCTCGAGTTATCGACGATGTGCCACTTGCCGTTGGCGTGCTTCATCGACGCGTGCTCGCTCGAGACGCTCGCGTGGAGCACGGCGACGTCGACGCGCGGATCGCGGCCGATCTTGCTGCCATCGACGACCCCGTGGGCAACGCCCCACGCATCGACGAGCGCAGCCGTGGCGTTCTGGACCCGCGAGAAGACCTGCTCGCTGGTGATACCGGGCGAGGCGATGGCAACGCCGTGCGCGGTGCACAGCGCGCCGATCGATCGAGGTGACGAGCAGAGCAGGCAGGCAACCATGCCCAATGAATGTCGCCGACGACCGGGAGCGAAGCAAGCCCCCCCTCACTCTCAGAACGTGCCGCCCGTCATCAACCCGAAACCGTGCGGATTCGCCCAGGGCATCAGGGACGCGGTCGCCGACTTGTCCTTCGTAACGAAACGTGGATCGGGCGCGCTGTCCTTCGTCATCAGGATGCCGAGGCCGAAGCCTCCCCACAGGCCCGCTGTCATCGCCGCGGCAACGACATCTCCGTTGGCGTCGGTGGTGCTCCCGTTCTTGGGCTGCGTCAACAGGCCGGTCAGCATGCCTCCGGCGAGGGCGCCGAGCCCGGTCGCCGCGAACACGAGGTTTGCGCGGTGCGCGGACCAGTCGAGGTGCGGTGCGATCACGGCGCCGGTGACGGCACCGCCGTTCATGCCGAGCGCGAGCGTGCCGCTCTCCCAGTCACCGAACTGGCCATCGCGGCTGCCCGAGATCGCGCCGAACGCGGCCGTTGCGGTTCCAAGCATCGTCAGGTTCGCGATGAACGTCGCCTGGCCGCCGGTGAGGTGCGCGCCGTGCCCGTACGCGAAGCCACCGGTCGCGCCGAGCG
>JAFAOG010000137.1 GCA_019237945.1 Deltaproteobacteria bacterium
CAAGCTGATGGGCGGTACGCATTCGTCGCTGCCGGGCCCGGTGGGGCAATACATTGTTCGAATTGCCGCCCAGCCGGATTTCCCGACCGCGATCCGCGTGATCCACACCGCAGCCGCCTCGCTGACGAGCTCGCAGAACGCGCTGTGCGTGCTGTTCGCAGGCGGCGTCGCGGCGGCTGCGCCCGATGGCGGTCCGGCGCGGAAGCTCGATCCCGAGGTGCGATCGCTCGTCGAGCGCGTCGCGACGACCGGCCAGCGCATCCTGCTCGGCCGCATCGCGATCGAGCCGGTTTGCCCCGGCGCCGAGAGTGAATCGCGGCGCCTCCATCATCGGGCCGCCCCGTCGCGCGCAGTGCTGATCGTGCATCGCCCACCGACCAGCGCCGCGTACTCGTTCGGTGAGCTCGCGACGCTGTCGGCGTTCGCCGCGCAGCTCCACCCGGTGTTCCCGAAGCTGCTCGCTCTCTAACGCGCGCCCATGAACACTTCGGCGAATGCGCGCAGCCGCAGCACGGCCGGGATGCCGTCGGCCGACGAGAACGTCAGCGTCTCGGCGAACTTCACGTTGTCGGCGGCCTGCCACGCGACGTAGGCCTTGCCCGCCGGCGAGCCGAGCAGCGCGTTGAGCTTGTTCTCGTACTCGCCCTGGACCTTCGCGAGCATCGCGCGGCCCTCGGCGCCGAGGCGCCCCTCCGTCGCATCGGCCTCCGACGTGATCCGGTTCTTGTACTCGAGCGTCTCGGCCTGGATGTTCTTGATGCCGATCAGATAGCCGTCGGAGACGCTGGCGGCGTCGATGCCGAAGATCGTCGTCGCCTTCGTCTTGAGCGCATCGACATCGGCCGGCGCCATCGCGGCGAGCCGCGCGCGGACCGCACCCGGCGTCTCGTCGGTCACGTCGAGCAGGCCGACCTGATACGCGCGCTCGAGCAGCGCCTGCCGCTTGCCCCACTCCTGCTGGCGCTGCGACACCTGCGCGTTCGTGCCCTGCTGGTAGTTGTCGAGGCTCTGCTGCACGGTCGCGAGCTTCTGCGACGCGGCATCGAGCAGCTTGTTCTGCTCGTTGAGCTGGATCGTCTGCAGCTGCTTCTCGTACTCGTCGCGGTAGCGCACCGCGCGCACGAGCACCGCCTGCGCCTCGAGGTGCATCGTGCCGAGCTGCTTGTTGAGCGCCTTGAGCGCGGCATCGCTGACGGCGAGCCGGCGATCCGTCGAGTAGAAGCCGACCGAGTCGAGCACGGCCATCTGCTCGCGCAGCACGCTCGTCGCGGTCTCCTCGGCGAGCCGCATGTAGCGGTACCGGCCGTCGGGGTCCTGGACGTGGTTACCGGCCGCGACGAGCAGGTGCGCCTCGCCCGGCTTGATGCGCACCGGGATCGAGATGTCGAGCTCGACGGTGTTGTTGTCCTTCGTTCGAATCACGAGCGGGTGCTGCGGACCCTTGTCGTCGTTCGTGAAGTCGAGCATGAAGTAATTCGCGGGGACGCGGATGATCTTGTGGATGCCGGGGATGCGCATGTGCCAGCCCGGACCGAGGTCCTCGTCGAGCACGCCGCTCGTCGCGCTCTGGCGCACGCCGATCTCGTTCGGCGCGATCGTCGACGTGAAGATCGCGGGGATGATCCACAGAAACAGCGCGGTGATCACGAGCACCTTGCAGGCGTTGATCAGCTGGTTCACTTGCCACCTCCCACGTTCTCGAGCTGCACACGCTGCGGGGTTCCGTCTTCCTTGTACGGCTGGATGTCGATCGTCACCCCCTTGAGGCGTTCGCCGAGGCGCTGCATCACGCGCTCGACGGGCTGGTTGCGGAACGCGTCGATCTCGGCCTTCTTCGCCGAGTACTCGGCGTCGAGCTCGCCCTTGAGCTGCTCGGCCTGGCTCTTCGCGCCGCTGCGCGCGGCCTCACCGGCGGCAACGCGATCGATCTTGTACGCATCGACCTCGCGGTGCGTCTGCGTCTGCGTCGTCACCGCCGTCGCGAGCTCCGCCTCGAGCTCGGCGCGCTTGGTCTGGATCACCTTGTTCTGATCGCGTTCGACCTCGGCGAGCTTGCGATCGCGCTCGGTCTTCGCGCGCTGCAGCTCGGAGTCGATCACGGCGAGCTGGTTCTCGGCCTGGTTGCGCGACTCGATCAGATCTTCGTACTCCTTCGAGAACCGCGGGCGCGGCGTCACGATGCTCGTCACCTCGAGACCGTGCTCGCCGAGCAGCTTGTTGAGCCGCTGCTTCGCGCGCGCCTCGGCCTCGCCGAAGGTCGTCGGGTTCGACACGCCGATCGTCGACTCGCGGCCGAACTCGTCGCGCAGGATCGACCGCACGTACGGCAGCATCCACTCGTAGTACGCGTGGCCAAGGCCAGAGTCGCGCAGCGTCTCGTCGGCCTTCGCGCCGATCGCGCGGAACAGGATCGTCGTGTCGTTGAACGCGAAGTTCGATCCGTCCGAAGCGCGGACGTCGAGCTCGCGCACCTCGAGGCTGCTCTTGTTCGTCGCGCCGCGCAGGTG
>JAFAOG010000174.1 GCA_019237945.1 Deltaproteobacteria bacterium
GCTCGGGCTCGGGCTGGGGCTCGGGCGGCGGCAGCGGCTGGGGCTCCGGCATCTGACCGCATGACCGTCTGGGACCGCGTTCGCGCGGCGCATCCCGACTTGCCCGACGCGCGCGACGAGTTCGACGCGTTCGCGGCCGCGATTCCGGATCTCGGGCGACGGCATGTCGCCGACGTCTATCTCGCGTGGGCCTGCGGGCGCGGGGATGCGGCGGCGCTCGCGACGTTCGAGCGTGACGTCGTGCCGGCGCTGGGGCGCGCGCTCTCGAGCTTCGCGGATCGCGACGAGATCATCCAGGTGCTTCGCGAGCGGATGCTCGCCGGTGAGCGCGGGATTGCGGCGTACGACGGGCGTGCGCCTCTCGCGGTGTGGCTGCGCGTGTGCGCGACTCGGATCGGGTTGCGGTCGCAGGAGCGCGAGCGGCGGGTCGAGGCGCTCGACGATCGGCGGCTCGACGAGCTCGCGCCCGGCGTCGATGATCCGCGGCTGGCGTACTTGCGGCGGGTGTATGGGGTGTCGTTTCGCGAGGCGTTCGATGCGGCCGTCGCGAGCCTGGCGCCGCGCGAGCGGAACTTGTTGCGGCTGTCGGTGATCGACGGGCTGGGCATCGACCAGCTCGCGGCGATCTTTCACGTGCATCGGTCGACGGCGGCGCGGCGCCTCGAGCAGGCGCGCGATGCGCTGGTGGCGGCGACGCGGGACCGCATGCGGGTGACGCTGGCGATCAGCGAGTCGGAGCTCGAGAGCATCCTGCGGATGCTGCATAGCCTGACCGATCTGACCCTCGGAAATCTGAGGGAGCGGGGGGCCGCGCGATGAAAAACTGTGCCGGCGACAACACGATCGCGGCGCTGATCGCGGGAGCGCTCGACCCGACCGCGGCGCGCGGGCTCGATGCGCATCTCGATGCGTGTGCGAGCTGCCGGCAGCTGGTCGCGAGTCTGGGGCGCGGGTTGTCGGCGCTCGGCGGCGAGCATGGTGCGCAGCGCGTCGGCCGGTACGAGCTGCAGCGCGTGATCGGGGTCGGCGGCATGGGCGTCGTGTACGAGGCGCGGGACAGCGTGCTCGACCGGCGCGTCGCGGTGAAGCTGCTGCGGCCGGACTCGGCGTGTGATCCGCAGCTGCTGCTCGCCGAGGCGCGCGCGATGGCGCGGCTGTCGCATCGCAACATCGTCGCGATTCACGATGCGGGCGTGGCGGGCGGGCGCGTGTACCTCTGCATGGAGTACGTCGCGGGCACGACGCTGCGCGAGTGGCTCGCGGCGGAGGTGCGGCCGGTGCGCGAGATCGTCGGCGTGTTCGCGGCGGCGGGACGCGGGCTCGCGTACATCCACGACGAGCGCGTCGTGCACCTCGACTTCAAGCCCGACAACGTGCTCGTCGATCGGAGCGGGCGCGTCGTCGTCACGGATTTCGGCGTCGCCGCGATCGTAGCGCGCACCGGCGTGCTCGCGGGAACGCCGCGCTACATGGCGCCCGAGCAGAAGCGCGGGGTGCGGGCCGACGCGCGCGCCGACCAGTTTGCGTTCGCGACCGCGCTGCGCGAGGCGCTCGGCGAGCGGGCTCCGAGCTGGGCGCGCGAGGTCATCATGCGCGGCACGAACGAGCGTGCCGCCGAACGCTACGATTCGATGAACGAGCTCGTCACGGCGCTCGAGGCCGGTGCGCGCCGCACGCGCCGCCGGGTCACGCGCGCGCTCGCCGTCGCCGCGACGGTAGGGCTGGCGATGATCGCCGTGCGCGAGCCGCAGATCGTGACCCGCGTCGTCGAGCACGAGCGCGTCGAGCGCGTGCCCGTCGGCGTGCCGGTCGATGCAGCGGCCCCGACGGCCGTGCCGAGCGCGGAGCCCGAGCGCGTGACGGCCTCTGCACCGTCACGCGACGCCGGCGCCATCGTGCGTGCGCTGTCGATCGCACTCGCGCCGCAGCGCGAACGACACGCGACGCTGTTCGCGCTCGACGTTCCCGCGCTCGCGATGGCGGCCGGCGACCGCGGCGATAGCGGAGTCTGCGACGACGACAACCCGCGCACGTGCGCGAGCGATCCGCCGCCATGGTGCCCGTCGGGCAGCGTGCTCGCGCTGCAGGACGGCTGCTGGACCTGCGCCGACGAGCACGGCTGCGCGCCACTCGGCATCCCGCACGCGTGCGACGACGGCTCGCCGCTGCGCTGCACGCGCGCGCGCCCGCACTGCACCGGCCGCGAGCTGCCGAGTATTCGTGGCGGCTGCTGGGAGTGCGCCGATCCGTTCGTGTGCACCGCGCTGTCGCCGAGCATGCCGGTGCAACGCCCGCTGCCGAACCGCTGCGGCGATGGCACGTGCGATCCGGGAGAAGACAGCCGCAACTGCGCGACCGATTGCGGATCGCCGAACGGC
This sequence comes from Deltaproteobacteria bacterium, assembly GCA_019237945.1. GTDB lineage: Bacteria > Myxococcota_A > Polyangia > Haliangiales > Haliangiaceae > JABFXX01. The sequence continues at coordinate 2,379 of JAFAOG010000174.1, forward strand.
CACGGCTCCGGCGATGGATCCGGGACCGGTTCGGGCGGCGGCTCGGGCTGGGGTTCCGGCGGCGGCTCCGGTTGGGGCTCCGGCGGCGGCTCGGGCTGGGGCTCGGGTTGGGGATCCGGCGGCGGCTCCGGGTGGGGATCCGGCGGCGGCTCGGGCTGGGGTTCCGGCGGCGGCTCGGGCTCCGGCGGCGCGCACTGCGGCAACGGCATGTGCGAGCCCGGCGAGAACCACGCGAGCTGCGCGAGCGACTGCTGCGAGACGACGGGCAGCGGCGCATGCGTGGCCGTGTGCGGCAACGGCTTCTGCGAGAACGGCGAGGATCCCGCGTCGTGCCCGTCGGACTGCTGCAGGCTCGGCTCGTCGGGCGCGTGCCTGTGATCAGCTAGAGTCGGGCCAATGCCCGACGACGAGCTTGGCGCGACGCTTCCCGACACACCCGAGGGCACGACGCAGTCGTTCGACCTCGCGCGCGCGCTCGCGGTCCCACCCGGCGAACGGTACGTGCCGATCCGGCTGCTCGGCCAGGGCGGCATGGGCGAGGTCATGCTCGTCGCGGATCGCGTGATCGGGCGCGACGTCGCGCTCAAGCGGACGCGCGGCGATCGCGACGACGGCCGCGACCAGTTCGCGCGCGAGGCGCTGCTGCAGGGACGGCTCGAGCACCCGTCGATCGTGCCGGTCTACGACATCGCGCGCGACGCCGATGGCGGGCTGTTCTTCACGATGCGGCGCGTGCACGGCAAGTCGCTCGCGGATGTGCTCGCGCCGGGCGTCGAGTACTCGCGCGTGCGGCTGTTGCAGGTGTTCAACCAGATCTGCCTGGCCGCGCACTTCGCGCACGAGCATGGCGTCGTCCACTGCGACATCAAGCCTGCGAACATCATGCTCGGCGAGTACGGCGAGGTGTACTTGCTCGACTGGGGCATCGCGCGCACGCCGCTCGAGCCGAGCACCGACGTCTCGGGAACGGTCGGATACATGTCGCCCGAGCAGGCGAGCGGCCGGCGCAGCATCGATCGCCGGAGCGATATCTACGCGCTCGGCGCGATCCTGTTCGAGATCCTGACGCGCGAGCCGCTGCATCCGCGGGCGTCGATTCCGGAGCTGCTCGCGAACATCGCGGCCGGCATCGAGGCGCGTGCGAGCGTGCGCGCGCCGGCGATCGAGGTTCCGCCGGAGCTCGAGGCGATCTGGCTCAAGGCGATCGCGACGCAGCCCGAATCGCGGTACGCGACGGCGCGCGAGCTCGGCGATGCGGTCGAGCGTTTCCTCGAGGGCGATCGCGACCTCGCGTTGCGCCAGCGGATGTCGCGCGACCAAGCCGTGCGCGCCAGCGAGCTGCAGGCGCGGGCTGGCGAGAGCACCGCGGCGCGCAGCGAGGCCCTCGCGACGGTCGGGCGCGCGCTCGCCCTCGATCCGACGAACGGCCAGGCCCTGACGACGCTCGTCGAGCTGTTGACCACGCCGCCGCCCGAGGTGCCGCCGGAGGCGCTGGCCGACATGCAGGCCACCGAGCGCAAGCTCGATCGCGTGCGAAGCCGGTCCGGCGTCGCGGCGCTGTTCGCGTGGCTGATCGGTGTCGTCGTCGGTGGCATCGTCGCCGGCATTCACGACACGCGCGCGTACGCGTTCACGGCCGCGACCGTCGGCATCGCCACCGCGGCGGCGGTGTTTCGCGTGCGGTTTCCGCCGCGCGATGGTTTCGCCCCGACGTACGTGCTCCTCGCCGTATGCCTCGCGGTCGCCGGTATGGGCATCGGGTTCTCGCCGTGGCTGACGACGCCATCGCTCGCGCTCGTGTTCATGATCGCGACCACGCTCTCGGTCGACGAGCGGCGCCGCCGCTGGCCGATCGTGCTCGTCGCCGCATCGCTGCTGCTCCCGGTCGCGCTCGAGTGGATCGGCGCGCTGCCCGCGTCGCTCGAGAACCGCGGCGCTCTGCTGTGTATCCTGCCGCGCATGACCGAGCTGCCCGATACCGCGTTCGCGCGATCGTTCCCGCTCGTCGCCAACCTCGCCTGCGTGCTGATGGGTGGCCTGTTTGCGGTCCGGCTGCGCACGACGCTGCTCGATCTGCAGCGCCGCAACGCACTGCAGACCTGGCAGCTGCGCCAGCTCGTACCGAAGACCGTCAGCGCCGCGACGATCATGCCGACCGGCCCGATGCGCGCACCAACCTAGGCTACGGCGTGCCCTGCCCCGTCTTCATGACGTTCATGATCTCGTCCCACGCCTTGCCGTCGGGACCGCAGTCCTTGTCGCTCATGCGCTCCTTGCCGTGCTCGAGCAGACACTTGCGCGTGGTGTCGGACGTCTTGGTGCAGACGTCCATGAACTTTGCCTTGTCGGTCGCGTAGGACTTCTCGCCGTCGCCGCGCTTGTAGATGTCCTCGCACTGGGCCTTCGGGTCAGCGCCCTTGCACGCACCGAGAGCAGAGAACGAGAGCAGCATCGTGATCATCAGTCGCATCGAATCCTCCTGTGTGGAGGAGCCGGTTTGCACGTGGCGGGCCGCGCGAGGAGATGTCCAACCGCGCGGCGCGACTGGATCGAAGCGCGCGCCGACGCGTCACGTGACGACACGTGTCAGGGGCCGAGCTCGACGTGACCGATGCCCTCGAGCCCGGGAAGCATGTTGCCCGAGCCGTCGAGCTCGCTGGGGTTGTCGATGACGAGCGGCAACGTCGTGCCCATCAGCGGCGGTTCATCGGGCTGCGGGCAGCTCGCGAAGTGCGCGGTGATCGTGGTGGCGGTTGCGTGATCGACGATCAGATCGCACGTCGAGGCTCCGCCGCGGCTCGTCGTCGGCGAGCTGCACGATGGCACGGCCGTCTCGTAGGCGACGCGCACCCCGGTCTTGAAGTAGCCGCCGCGGATCGTCAGCGGCTTCGAACAGTCGCTGCTCGACACCGTCGACGGCGAGACGCTCGTGATCACCGGCGCTGGTTCGACGAGCGTGGCGTCGAAGTCGCACGACGGCGCGTCGGAACCGAAGCCGGCCGGGCACACGTCATTCGTGCATTGAATGCGCTGCTGCAGCACGGCGTACGTGCCGTGGATCGTCGTCGACGATCTGCGCTCGAGGTGAGCGCTCGTGAACATCGCGATGCCGCCGTCCATGCTCTGGCACTCGACGGCGAGGCAGCTGCTCGCGCTGTACGAGTCCGCACCATCGGCGGCGAGCGCCAGCGGGGTCTGGCGATTGGCGTACAGACTCACGCCGAGGCCGACGACCTCGATGTCGAGCGGCGAGCCGATGCACCCCGGCGCCGATGTGACGTCGTAGCGGCCGCCGATCGTCACGCCCGGCGGCGACGGCGACGACACACACGCCCCGAGGACCGCCACCACCGATGTGAGCCGCGTCACCACGCGCCGATCATAGCGCGCGCCGCGTCGCTACTGACAGCACATCGCGTAGGCGGTGAGCGGCCCGTCGCCGTCGCACTGCCAGCTGTTCGCGACCGGATAGCTCGCGCGAACCCGGCCCGTCGACGGACTCGAGATGCAGCCGCCGCCCGATAGCGACTCGCCTGCGTTGCACACCGCGGCGGTCGTCGCCGAGCGCGCGACGCATCCACGCATGCCGACCACGTCGTTCTGACACGTCACGGTGCCGTCCGCGGCGATCGCGCGGATCGACGAGCCGACGCCGCACGCCCCCGTGACGCGCGCCTGGATCGTCGACGTGTCGACCGAGAGCGACACCGCGCCGCTGGAGCCGCCACCGGTGAGGCCGGTGCCCGCGGTGACGCCGCTGATCGTGCCCCCGCTGTTCGTATCGGGCTGGCAGGTAACGGTGCCGTCGCCCGCGATCGCGCGGATCGAGGTGCCGGGCGCGCAGGTCCCCGAGACGCGCGACTGGATGACGCTCGTGTTGACCGAGAGCGTGACCGCGCCGCTCGCGCCGCCGCCGGTGAGGCCGGTGCCCGCCGCGACGCCGCTGATCGTGCCGCCGCTGTTCGTATCGGGCTGGCACGAGACGGTGCCGTCGCCCGCGATCGCGCGGATCGAGCTCCCCGAGGCGCAGCTACCGGTGACGCGCGCCTGGATCGTCGTCGTGTCGACGGAGAGCGACACCGCGCCGTTGCTCGGCGAGCCGCCGCCCGCGAGGCCGGCGCCCGCGGTGATGCTCTGCACGACCTTGGCGGGCGTGATCGTGCCGAGCTTGTCGGCTGTCGACGCGCTGATCGCGTACGGGACCGAGCTCAGCGGCAGCCGCGGCGTCAACGTCTCGCTGCCGATCGTGATCTCGAGGTACTCGGTCGAGCCGCCGAACACGGTCGCGTCGAGCGGATTGCCGACGGTGCCGAGCGTCGCGAACACGAGCCCGTTGTCGGCCGTCACCGAGATCGTGTCGTTCCACACCGGCGTGCCGCCGGTCAGGCCGTCGAACACCTTGAACGTGATCAGCTGCGCGCCGCTGACGGGGCCCGCCGACGTGCTGAGCCGACCCGCGAACGTCATCGAATCGGGCGCCGCGCTCGCGAGCGGCGATGCCGCGACCACCCCGAGGCCAACCAGAATGCTGAGGGACTTCATCGCTTGCTCCTTGTGCTTCACTGCTGAACTGCGGTGTTGGGTTGCAACGTGTGGACGGCGCCCGTCAGCTTCTGCGGAGCCATCGGGACGCCGATCTCGACGTCGAGCGTGTAGGTCGTGCCGGTCAACCGGCCGCCGCCGCCGATCGCCTCGCGCGCGGGTGTGGGCGGCAGCTGGCTGACCATCGCATCGGAGCCGGCGGTGCCGTCGTGCGTCAGCGCGTCGTCAGGTTCGTTGCCCGCGTCGCGTTGGTTGCGGGCGATGTTGCCGCACGCCGCCAGGCTCAGCATGCAGACGATGGAGAACAAGGATCGAGTCATGGCGCACCTACTTCGACGTGGGGATCGATTCGATCTTCTGGAGGTTGACGAGCATCAGGTCACCCGTGCGGGTGTTCATGCGGACGCAGTAGAGGTCGGAGCGCGTCGCGGTCGAGGTCGCATCGCACGACGTCGTGTACGTGCCAGGCGACTCCGCCGCGCTGACCGCGGTGGGCCCGTTCGAGACCGGAAGGCTGTTGTGCAACACGCGCACGACACTGCCGTTGCGCGTATCGGTCCGCACGCAGAACAGCTCCGCGGCCGTCGCGGTGTTCGACGCGTGACACTCGAGCTGAAAATTCGGCGTCGGTGTCGCCGACGAGCCGCGATTGGCGCACGCGGCGAGCGTGAGAAGGAGGACGGCGCGCTTCACTGGCGATATCCAATCCCGACGAGCACGTCGATCTCGAGGAGCGACCCGCCGTAGAGCGACGAGTTGCCGGGGCTGTAGCCGATCGTGAACGGCGCCACGGTCGCGACGATGTTCTTGGTGATGAGGTAGTCCGCCGCGACGCCAACGCGAACATTGGGGAGCGTGAACGACTTCGCCGAGCGATCGGTGACGAGCGGGTTGCCCATCTCGAGGCCGCCGAGCTGCACGATGCCGCCGCCGAGCTCGCCGCGCACCGCGAACGCCGGCGTCACCGCGTAGGCCGCCCCCACGACCGCGCGCGCGCCGAGCATCATGCCGCGCTTCTGCGCGACCATCGTCTGATACGGCAGCGGCGTGTACGAGCCACCGACGCCGAGGTCGAGCTCGAGCGGGCCGATCATCAGCGGATAGCCGGCGGCAAGCGCGAACGTCGGCTGCACCGGCATGTCGAGGTCGCCCGACGACAGCCGCGCGACGCCACTGACCGCGCGCAGCGAGATCAGCTGCGGGGCTCCCGTCTCGGTCGTTACCTTGACCGACGTGTCATCGTCCTCTTCGCTCTCGGGCTTGTCGGCGGTCGCGACCGTGGTCTCCGGCTTCGCAGGCGTCGGCGTCGCGGTCGTCGGCGTCAGCGATGTCGTGGTCGTCGGCGTCGTCGTCGGCGGGGGCGACACGGTCGTATCGGGCTTGGCGTTCGCGCTGCTCTCCTGCTTCGCGGCGCAGTCGCTGAGCTGCGCGATGAACCGATCGATGTCGGCCTTCGTCTTCGCGCTGAGCGGCGCCGTCTTGTCGTGCTCCTTGAGCGACAGGAAGCGCTTGTAGAAGTACGTCGCCTGCTTGCAGTTGCCCGCCTGGCGATGCGCCTGCGCGATGTTGTAGAGGAACTCGGGCTGCGGCAGTGCCTCGTACGCCTTCGTGAAGTGGTCGATCGCTTCGTCCCACTTGCCGAGGTTGTAGGCCGTGTTGCCCTTGTTGAACTCGTCCTCGGCAGCCCGCGTCGACGGTTGCTGCGCAGACGCGAGCCCGCCCGCCAGACACACCCCCGCGATGACACTGATCAGCCGCTTCATGTCGTCGTCTCCTACTTCTTCCTCGCGAAAGGATTCATCGTGTCGTCGCTGTTGCCCGGCGGCATGTCCGCGGGCGGCGGCGTCGTCGAACGAGCGGGCGCGACGGCGAGCTTGTCGAGCGTGACCGCGACGCTCTCCGCCTGGCCGGGCACGACCTTCGTCCTCTTCGGCGCGTAGCCCTTCGCGACGAGCCTCAGCTCGATCGGCGCGCTGTCCTTGTCGAGCTCGAGCGTGTACGGCGTCGTGCCGCGCGGCTCCTTCTCGGCGCCGACGAACACCTGCGCGCTTGCCGGCTTCGACGTGATCGCGATCGACACCTTCGCCGGCGCGGGCGGCGCCTCCGCGGGTTTCGTCTCGACGGTCGGCAGCGCGGGCGCGGGCGCGGGTGCGGGCGTGGGCACGGGCGCCGTCTCGGGCTGCTTCGCGACGACCGGCGCCGGCGCAGCGGATCCCGACGACGCCGGCGATCCGCCCTTCGTCGCCATGACGCCCGCGATCCCACCGCCGACGGCGAGCACGCCGATGATCGCGAACGCCAGGCCCTTGCGACTCGCGCGCGGCGGCGCGACGGTGGTCGCCGCCTGCCCCGCCGCGCCGGTCAGCGTCGTCGTCGGTCCGAGCGCGATCGTCGGCGACTGCGGCCCGAGCAAGATCGGAGTGCCCGGAGGCTGCGACGTGCTCGTGATCAGCGTCGCGAGCGCCTGGGCGAGCTCCGCGCCGCTCGCGAACCGCTCGTCGGCATTCTTCGCGAGACACCGCGTGACGATCGCCTCGACCGCCGGCAACACGTGCGGCACGCGCGACGACAGCGCCGGCGGCGGCTGCTGCAGATGCATGACGAGCAGCTCGCCCTGGCCTTCCGCGACGAACGGCGGCTCGCCGGTGATCAGCGCGGTCATCACGCAGCCGAGCGCATAGACATCCGAGCGCGCATCGACGCTCCCCGAGCCGCGGCACTGCTCGGGCGACATGTACTGCGGCGTGCCCATGATTGCGTTCGTCTGCGTCTTGACGCCCGCGTTGTCGCTGAGCTTCGCGATGCCGAAGTCGAGGATCTTCGCGCGCTCGCCGCCCGGCACCTCGGGGTCGCGCACCATGAAGATGTTCTCGGGCTTGAGATCGCGGTGGACGATGCCGCGCGCGTGCGCCGCGCCGAGCGTCGAGGCGACCTGGCGCATGATGCGCAGCACGTCGTGCACGGCCAGCTTGCCGACGCGCGCGAGCCGCCGATCGAGCGCCTCGCCGTCGAGCAGCTCCATCACGATGAACGCGCGACCCTCCGGCGTCGTGCCGAAGTCGAAGATCTGCACGATGCCGGGATCGCTGATCTGCGTCGCCGCGCGCGCCTCGTTGAAGAAGCGCTGCACGATCTCCTGCCGCCCCGAGTACTCGCCGTGCAGCATCTTGACGGCGGCACGCCGACCGATCGTCATGTGCTCGGCCAGCCACACCGAGCCCATGCCGCCCTCACCGATCTGATCGATGATCCGGTACGCGCCGACCTGGGACCCTGCAGACATGCCGTGCGCCGTTTTGCACGCACCGGGCCGCGGACCGACGCCGGTAACCACGCATCGCGACTGGCGAGAATCGGTCGAACCAGTGTCACGTGTCGACACGTGACGTGTCGCTACGTAGGCGACCACATCGAACCACACACGTCGATTCTCTGAGCCGCAAGCGAGGGTTCGATCACTCCCATTGCTCGGCGAGATGACCTACGATCGGCGTTCATGGGAAAGCTTACTTCGTGTGCCGTTGTCCTGGCTGTCTCGGCGTGTGGCGGCGGCGGCGGCAAGTCGCCCGATGCTGCGGTCCACGACTCGACGGCGATCGATGCTCCGGTCGAGACGCTCGGCACGCCGCCTGATCTCGCGATCGCGTGCAGCGATCCGCTCGCCGACGTGTACATGCTGCCCTCCGGCTTGCCGGCGATGAGCGATGCGCATCGCGGCGACGTGTTTCGCTGCGCGACGACGGAGTCGCTCAGCGCGTACAAGGTCAACGCCCAGATCGCGGGCTACAACGTCAACTATCCGGTCGCGACGGCGCCGAACGAGATGTCGGGCTTCTGGACGTTCCGCATCGCGTATCGCAGCGAGCGCAACACGGTGGCGGCTGCGCGGGCCGAGGGAGACATGGCCGCCGTGCTGCTCGTGCCCGAGAAGCCGCTCGCGGGCGCGCCGCTCATCGTGTTCGGGCACGGATCGGTCGGCGTGGCGCCGCAGTGTGCGCCGTCGCATCTGTCGCTCGCGGGTGCGGTCGACGATGAGGACTTCCCGCCGGCGCTGTATCGCTTCGCGGGCGCTGGCTACACCGTGATCATGCCCGACTACGCCGGGTTCTCGTACGGCCAGGCGCCGGGGTACTTCGACGCGGAGGACGAGGCCCACGGCATCCTCGACGCGACGCGCGCCGCGGCGAAGGTCCTGAAGACGCCGCCCGATAAGGTCGTGTTCATCGGCCACTCGCAGGGCGGCCATGCCGTCGTCGCCGCGCAGGCGTTCGCCGGCACGTATGGCCACGCGATGACGCTCGTCGGCGTCGCGACGTTCGCGCCGCTGTGGTCGTCGCTCGATCTGTTCGCCGCCGCGACGACGCAGGCCGCCGGCCTGATGACGACGGATCCGGGCAGCCAGAGCGCGATCCTCTACGCGATGGAGTACGCGTACTCGGCGGGCGAGCTGCAGGAAGGCTCGGGCGCCGGCGTCAGCGTGTTCGCGGCGGGCAAGCAAGCGGCGGCGAAGGACGCGATCCTCGGAGGCGAGTGCTACGACTCCGCCAAGCTGCAGGCGCTCGGCACGACGCCCGGCGACTTCTTCCTGCAGACGTACGTCGATAACGTCGGCAGTGCGTGCTCGCTCAACGGCCAGTGCGGAGATGCGCTGTCGACGAAGTGGAAGGCGCACTGGGACGCGGACCGGCCCGCGATCGATCCGAACGGCGCGTCGATGCTCGTCATGCTCGGCGGCATGGACTCGTTCGTGACGCCGGGCCGCGCGGCGTGCGCGATGAACAAGTGGGCGACCGACCTCGGCAGCGGCGCGGCCGCGACGGTCACGTACTGCATCGATCCCGCGGCGGCGCACCGCGACCTCGTGCGCACAGCAGATGTCGACTACGTGCTGAAATGGATCGCGAACAAGGCCGGCATCGGCGCCGCGCCCGCCGCGTGTACGCCGCCGTCGCCGCACATGTGCCCGCCGATTCCGACCGACCAGTAGCGCTAGAGATCGAGGTGCTCGGCGAGCAGCAGCAAGCGCTCGCCCTCGTGCGGACCATCGAGCGGCTGGATCTCGGCGAGGTCGCCCCAGAAGCCGTCGCGCCGGAGCTCGATGAACAGCGCGCGCGTGCCGGCGGAGAGCACGGACGGGCCCTTGCGGCCGAGCGCGGCGCCATCGCGGGCGCGAATCGTCTCGGCGGCGGCGGGCGTCAGGACGCGCGTGAACCGGGCGGTCGGATGGACGAGCATCGCGCCAAGCGTCGCCCGACCCTCTGACATCAGTCGCGGTCTTCGCCTTCCTCTTCGACGAACGTGCCGTCGGCCTTGAACGTCGCTTCCTTCGTGCCGAACGCGATCTCGTACGACACGTCGCTGCCCGCGGTCTGCTTCTCGGCGCGCTCGGCCTTCGCCTTGGGATACTTCGCGGCGAACGCCTTCTTGACGGCGTCGGGCAGCTCGGTCGGCGCGATCTTCTCCTCGATCTGGAGGATCTTGCCGTCGGCCGCGACGTCGACCTCGACCTTCTTCGCGTCGGCCTTCGTCAGGCGGACCTCGAACTGCGTCACGCCTTTCTCCGTCTCCGACTTGCAGCGATCGATCTTCGATTTCGGAAAGGCTTTCGCGATCGCATCGGTCACGGCGGTGGGACAGCTGGGAGCCGCAAACGCGGGCGTCGCGGCGAGCATGAGGACGAGCGTGGTGCGCAGCATGGAGGGAGCCTACGTCGGGTCGCGTGAACTGGGCATGAATGCAAGCGCCTGCCAACCCTCGGGAATCCGTGTGAATCGAGGTCGCGGCTCGAGATTGATTATGATGACAGCGTGCGGGTCTGGGTCGTCGCGATGCTCGGTGCGTGCTCGTTCCAGGCGAAGAGCGGCCTGGGCGGCGGCGATGCACCGCGCGGCGAGGCGGGCTCGTTCGTCGATGCGCGAACGGGCGACGGCCGACTCGGCGACGCGCGCCCCGCCGATGCGCCGGCCGGATGTGACGGCGCCGGCGCGTACACCGTGTGCCTGACGACGCAGCCGACGCAGACGCTGACGCTCGTCGACATCGTGATCAACACCGATGACTGCATCGGTGGCCAGAAGGTCTCGCCGGGCGCCGGCGCGCCGATGCTGTGCGTGCTCGCGGGCACGACCGTGATGCTCGGCGGCCTGGTGCGCGGCGAAGGGTCGCTGCCCCTCGCACTGCTCTCGACGGGAAGCATGTCCATCCCGAGCGGCACCACGCTCGACGTATCGAGCTCGAACATCAACGGCACCGGCGCCGGCGCAAACGACCCCGGCTGCACGCGCCGCAGCGGATCGAGCACGATGATGGGCGGTAGCGGCGGCGCGGGCGGCAGCTTCGGCAGCGTCGGCGGCAACGGCGGCAACGGCGCGGTCTCCGGTGCGACGGCGGCGGCCGCGACCGACCCCGCGTTCGTGCGCGGTGGCTGTCCCGGCGGTAACGGCGGCAACGGCATGGGCACCGGCGGCGCGGGCGGCAACGGCGGCGGTGCGGTCTACTTGCTCGCGCGCGGCTCGCTCGACATCGCGGGGCGCGTCGATGCGTCGGGCGCGGGTGGGCGCGCGCCGGGCCTGAACAAGAACGGCGGCGGTGCCGGCGGCAGCGGCGGCATGATCGCGCTGTGGGCGGGCACGATCAGCGTCTCGGGCGAGCTGTTCGCGAACGGTGGTGGGGGCGCCGGCGGCTCGGAGTCGCAGGTCGGTCAGAACGGCAACGAGTCCGTCGGTGCGACGTCGGTCGGGCAAGGAGGCGGCGGCGGTGGCAACACCGGCGACGGCGGCGACGGCGCGATCGCATCACAGCCCGGCGGTCCAGGCACGAACGGGATGAAGGGCGGCGGTGGCGGCGGTGGTGGCGTCGGCGTGATCCGGACGGTTTCGGGTCAGGCGATCGGCGGAACGCTCTCGCCTCCGGCGTCGTAGTCGCGCGTCGAGTCGACCTACCGCGTGCAGTTGTTCGCCGCCGGCGGCTTGCAGATGCCCATGTTGTTGCAGGTGCCCTGCACGCCGTTGACGAGGCACGTCGCGTCGTTGCCAGGCGTGCACGTCACCGTGCAGACCTGCAGGCCCGCGCCGCCGAACAGCTTGCAGTTCTGCGACATGCACTGCGCGTTCGTCGTGCACGGATCGTAGGTCGCGCCGGTGCAGGCCGCGGCGGTGTTCGAGCCGCTGCCGCCGCCGTTGGACGATGTGCCGGCCGCGTCGGGCTGCGTGACGCCGCCACCACCACCGCCACCCCCGCCGCCTCCTCCGCCCCCGCCTCCGCCGCCTCCGCCGCCACCACCGCCGCCGGTCGAATCGCCCACCGTGCAGGCGGCGACGAACGCGAGTGCCACGAGGATCGCTCTCATGGAGGCGACGCAAATGCAGCCCAAGTGCCAGCGATCTGTCACACGGCAGTAACGATTCGCGGCCTAACTTCGCGATTCTGCCCGCGTTGTCACCCGGTCTAGCCCCAGGGCGAGGGGGGAAATCCTCTCCGTGTAATTGTGCCTACGCTGGTTGCGCCGTGCGGGCCGCCACGTCGACGATACCGCGCCGGCGCTCGGGTGCGCCGCGAAGGGTGAGTCATGGACGAGATCAGCCAGAACGGCCACGAGCACGAGCACGACCACGAGCATCACATCGAGATCGACGCGAACGTGTTCGCCACGATCCTCGAGAACCAGCAAGCGATCCTCGCGAACCAGAAGAAGATCGAAGCGAACCAGAAGAAGCTCGATCAGGTCATCGCGAACCAGAAGAAGATCGAGGGCAACCAGAAGAAGCTCGATCAGGTCATCGCGAACCAGACCAAGATCGCCGGTAACCAGAAGGCGCTGAGCCAGATCCTGGCGAACCAGAAGGCGATCGTCGCGAATCAGAAGAAGATCCTCGCGAAGAAGTAATGGATCTCCTCGAGCGAGCACGCGCGCTCGCGGCGTGCCCGCTGTTCGGCGGCCTCGCGCCCGCAGTCGTCGTGCGGCTCGCCGAACGCGCGCGCGCCGACACGCTCGAACGCGGCGAGAGGCGCACGACCGACGACACCGTCTGGGTCGTCGCCGCCGGCTCGCTCGCGGTTGCCGTGCGCGAACACCGCGGCGACGTCGCGACCGCCTCGCTCGTGCGCAAGCGCGGCGCCGGCGCGACCACGGGCACCGCGCTCGGCGTGATCCGCATCGTGCGCCCCGCGACCCCGCCGATCGAGGTCGTCGCCGAGACGACGAGCGTCCTGATCGGTCTCGCCGCCGACGACGTCCGCGACGTCCTCGACGAGGATCCCGCCGCGCTCACCGCGCTCGCCGACCGCCTCGCCGCGCTGCTGATGTCATGAACGCGCGCGCATACCGCCTCGGCGTCGTGATGGTGCTCGCGTGCAGCGCGGTTGCCGTCGCGCTGCGCTCGTTCGCGGAGGCCGCATTCCTCTCTGCGTACGGTCCGCGCGAGATGCCATGGCTGCTCGTCGCGAGCGCCGCCGGCTTCGCCACGGCCACGCTCGGCTACGACGCGCTGATCCGCCGCGCGCGCGCCCTCACCGTCGACCTCGCGCTGCTCACCGCGCTCGCCGTCGCCGCGGCCGCCGCGCCCGCGCTCCTCCACGCCGGCACGCCACCGATCGTGCTCGTCGTCGCGCTCACCGCCACGTCGCAGGTCGGCGGTCTCGCGCTGTGGAACCGCGTTGCGGCATCCGTCGCCGGCCGCGACGCTCGTCGCATGCTGCCGCGCGCGGGCGCCGCCGTCACCGCGGGAGGTGCGCTCGCCGGCCTGTCCGCGGGCGCCGCGATTCCACGCCTCGGCCTCGCCGCGATCCCGTACGCCGCCGCTGCGATCGCGGCCGCGGTCGTGTTCCTCTGCATCGCGCAGGATCGCGCGCTGAGGACCGGCGGCGCGCCCGGCACCGTCGCCCCGCCCGACCCCGCACGCGGATCCGGCCTCGTGCAGCGTCGCCTGCTCGTCGCGCTGATCGTCGTCGCGGCACTCGAAGGCATCGTCGCGACGGTCGTCGATCTCCAGTTCATCGCCGGCGTCAAAGCCCGCTACGCCGGCGACAACCTCGCCGTCGCGCTCGCGCTGTTCTACGGCGCGACGAACCTCGTCCTGCTCGCCCTCCAGGCGACCGCCGCCCCGCACCTGCTCGTCACGCGCAGCCTCACGTTCACCGCCGCGATCCACCCGCTGCTCGTGATCGTCGGCTACGCGTGGTTCATCGCCTCCCGATCGTTCGTCGCGATCGCGGGCACGCGCACCTGCGATCAGGTACTACGCCTCGCGACCTCGCGTCCCGCCCAGGAGCTCGCGCTCTCCGCTCTACCGCCGCACGCCCGCGCGCGCTGGAAGGTCCTGCTGCGCGGCGCGATCTGGCCCGCGGGCGCCGCCGCCGCCGCACTCGTCCTCCTCGCGCTCGGCCCGACCGCCCTCGCCCACCCGCTCGACCTCGCGGCCGCCGCGATCGCGATCGCCGCGCTCGCCGCGCTCCTCGCGCGCATCGCCGCGCGCCGGTTCCAGGCCGCGCTCGCCGCGCCACTGAACATCACGACCGGCCCGACGACGGACCCGCGCCGCATCGATCTCGACGCGCTCGAACGCTGGACCAACGCCACCGGCGACGCCGACCCGCGACACGCCGCGCTCGCCCGCGCCGCGCTCGCCCGCGCCCGCATCGCGCCGACCGACCTCGCCGACCACCTTCGCCACGATGACGCCGCCGTTCGCGCCGCACTCTACGACCAGCTCGCACGCACCCCCGCGCCCGCGCTCCGCGGCGAGCTGCGCACCGCGATCGCGATCGAGGACGACGACGACGCCCTCATCGCCGGCATCCACGCGCTCGCGATCCTCGGCGACCGCGCGGGCATCGAACGCGGCCGCGAGCGCGCCGGCCTCTCGCAGCGTGTCGACGACGCGGTTGCGGCCGCGGAGGTCCTGCTCGGCGATGCCGACGTCGAGGCGCCGCTCGCCAGCCTGCTCGACCGCAACGCCGCGCTCGCGATCGCGCTGGTGCGGACGCGCCGCCCCGCGCCGGAGCTGGTCGAACGCGTGGTCGCGGCGGCGCTGGCGGCTGCCCCGGCCCACGCGACCGTGCCCGGCGATGCGCCCGCGCGCGCCGAGGCGACCGACAACTCGGCGGCAGCGATCGATCGCCGCGCCAACGGCTTCGCGCTCGCGGCGGCGATCGCCACGCCGACACTGGCGGCGACGCTCGCGCGCTCAGTTGCCGCCGGCGATCCGGCAGCGCTCGCTGCGATCGAGTCGATCGACGACGACGCGGCCACCGCGCTGGCCTCGCGCCTCGCCGACGGCTTCGACACGCTCGCCAAGCTGGCCGTCGCGCGCGCCGCCGCGAGCACGCCCGCCGGCGTGCACTTGATTTCGGCACTGTTGCACGAGGGCGACCCGGAGGTCGCATACACCGCGCTGCGCTCGGCGCTCGCGCTCGCGCGCGGCGGCACGCTGCTGTCGTCCGCGCGGGTCGCGGATGCGCACGCGCATGCACTCGCGGCGCTGCTCGCGCACCTGGATGTGCGCGATGCGCTGGCCGCCGGCGACGACGTGCGCGAGCCGCTGGCCAGCCGCGACGATGCCCGCGATGCGCTGGCCGCCGGCAACAATGCGCGCGATCCGCGGGCCGTGCGCGGCGAGCTCGACCTCGCGACCCGGCGCTGCGTCGCGCGTCTGCTGTGGGCGAGCGCCCTCGAAGCCGCGGCCGCTGGCCGCGATCCGGCGCTGCTCGCCGCGACCGCGCGCCGTCTCGTCGGCGGCGGAGATGCCGAGCGCCGACGCGCGCTCGACGTCGTGCAGGAGCTCCAGGCGCGCCCCGACGTGATCGCCGCGGTCGAGCGATGGCTGCGCGCACCGGTGACCGCGGACAGCCGCGGCACGCTCCTCGATGCCGTGCGCGCGCTCGGACCGCACGACGCATGGCTCGCGCGGCTGCTCGATGCCGACGACGCCCGCGATGCCGACGACGCCCGCGATGCCGAGAACGCACCCGCGGCGGCCGCGTCACGCGCATCGCTCGACCTGCTGGCCGCGCTGCGGCGTCCCGCGCTGTTCGCGCCCGTCGCCGGCCCGGCGCTCGCGGCCCTCGCGGGGCGCGTCGAGCGGCGCGACGTCGCCGACCTGCTGTTCGCGGCGGGCGATGCGGGCGATACGATGTTCGTCGTCGAGCGCGGCGCGCTCACGGCCCAGCGCGCGGGTGAGCCGGAGCGGCGGATCGAGGCGGGGGCCGTCGTCGGCGAGCTCGCGCTGCTGACGCGTGCGCCACGCGCCGCGACCGTGCGGGCCGCCGAGCCGGGGACGCGCGTGCTCGTGATCGATCGCGCGGCGTTCGCGGCGGCGGCGCGTCGGGCGCCGGAGCTCGTGCTCGGCCTGTCGGCGACGCTCGCCGGGTGGCTGGCGCCGAACCGGCCCGACGCGCTGTAGCGCGGATCAAAATTGGAAGTAGATGAACGGCACGATCTTCGTGTGCGACAGCTCGCGCAGCACGAGGGCGACCGCCGCGAGCAGCGCGCCCTGAAGCGGCGCCGGCAACGCGACGAAGCGATCGCGCAGCCAGCGGAAGCTGCCATCGGGGAAGAAGTGGCAGAGGAAGCCGACGGCAAGCGCGCAGGTGACGATCGGGACGAGGTTCGCGTGGTCAGTCTCGCCGAGGCCGAGCTGGCGCAGGACGGCGAGCGCGTTGTCGAACGACGTCGCGCGGAAGAAGATCCAGGCGAGGCAGACGTAGTTGAAGACGAGGATCACGGCGAGCGCGCGGCGCGCGAACGCGATCAGCTCGGCGCGGCTCGGCGGCGCAGCGGCGACGTCGGCGGCGAGCGCGCACAGAAAGCACGCGAGCGCGAGCGGGATCCACGTCGCGTGATCGCCCCACTCGAGCGCGGCGAGGAAGCCGGCGCCGCACAGGCACATCGCGGCACGCAGCGCCTCGGGCGCAAAGGCGTCGCGGAACGCGCGGCCGAACGGCGGCGGTGGTGTCGGGGCGCGGACGGGGGCGTCGTCGGCGAGCCAGCCGGTGATCACGGCCCACAGCGGCGTGATCGTCAGCCACGCGAGGACGAGGCGCGTCCACGTGCCGGCCGATGCGTGCATCGCGAACATCTCGACCGAGACGCCGGTCGCGGCGAGCGCGGCGGTCCACGCGAACATCGAGCGGACGGCGGTCGGGGTTGCATCGCGCGTGCGCTGGAAGTAGCGCGTGATCGCGAGGCCGAAGCCGTGGAGCGCGCCCCACACGATGAACGCCCAGGACGCGCCGTGCCACAGGCCACCGAGGATCATCGTCAGCGACAGGTTCAGGTACGTGCGCCAGGGCGCGCCGCGACTGCCGCCGAGCGTGATGTAGAGGTAGTCGCGCAGCCACGTCGACAGCGAGATGTGCCAGCGGCGCCAGAACTCCTGGAGGTTCGCGGAGCGATACGGCGTGCGGAAGTTCTCGGGCAGCGTGAACCCGAGCACCTGCGCCGAGCCGATCGCGATGTCGGAGTACGCGGAGAAGTCACAGAAGATCTGGATCGCGTAGGCCGCCACACCCACGGCCACCTCGAGCGACGAGAACGTGGCGGGCGCTTCGAACACGCGATCGACGATGGCGAGCGCGAGCGTGTCGG
>JAFAOG010000387.1 GCA_019237945.1 Deltaproteobacteria bacterium
CGCCAATGCCCGCCTAGTGCGATTGGCCAGCCGCGCGCATGGTGTAGCCAACGGAGGAACAAACCATGCGAGGAGCAGTGATCTACGGAGCGCACGACGTGCGCGCAGAGGAGCTTCCGATGCCGAAGATCCTCGAACCGACCGACGTCATCCTGCGTCTGTCAGCGACCTGCGTTTGCGGATCGGACTTGTGGCCGTTTCGCGGCATCGCGAAGATCGAGCGACCGACGCCGTTTGGCCACGAGTACTGCGGCATCGTCGAGGAGGTCGGTCGCGACGTCCGGAGCGTGAAGCGGGGGCAGTTTGCCGTCGGCTCGTTCTTCGCGTCCGACAATACGTGCCCGCACTGCAAGCTCGGGTATCAGACGTCGTGCGCGCACCGGCAGCTCGTCGGCGGTGCGCAAGCGCAATACCTTCGCGTTCCGCTTGCCGACGGCACACTGGTCGCGACCGCGGAGATGCCGTCAAAGGATCACATCCCGAGCCTGCTCGCAGCGTCGGACGTGCTCGGTACCGGTTGGTTCGCAGCGGACGCAGCGAACGTGAAGCCCGGCGCGACGGTCGCCGTGGTCGGCGATGGTGCCGTCGGTCTACTCGGCGTGCTCTCCGCGAAGCAGCTCGGCGCAGAGCGAATCATCGCGATGAGCCGCCACGACGCTCGTCAGAAGCTCGCGCGCGAATTCGGCGCGACGGATATCGTCACCGAGCGTGGAGATGACGGTGTCGCGCGAATCAAGGAGCTCACGAAGGGCATTGGCGCCGATTCCGTCCTCGAGTGCGTCGGCACCAACGAGTCGATGCACCAGGCGATCGGGGCGTGTCGGCCCGGTGGCTATGTCAGTTACGTCGGCGTCCCGCACGGCGTCACCCTCGAAGGCGCGGATCTGTTCTTCCGGCACGTTCACCTTCACGGTGGCCCGGCGCCGGTCCGCCGCTACCTGCCGACGCTGATCGATCTGATCCTGAAGGACAGGATCCAGCCTGGAAAGGTGTTCGACACGACGATGCCGCTCGACCGTGTCGCCGACGCGTATCGCGCGATGGATGAACGGCGCGCGATCAAAGTGCTTCTACAACCGTAACCGAGGAGACGACCATGCCTCATGTCATCGTGAAGATGCTCAAAGGACGAACCGAGGATCAGAAGCGGCGCCTCGCCGAGGCCATCACCGAGGACGTCATGAACCACGCCAGCGTCGGCGAGGAATCTGTCTCGGTGTCGATCGAGGAATACGCATCGGGCGAGTGGACGAAGAAGGTCTTCGAGCCTGACATCGCCTCGAAGCCGGACAAGCTGTACAAGAAGCCCGGCTATACGCCTTCCTAGCCAGCCGCGCGCAGCCTCTCACTTCACCAAGGCGCGCTTCAGCTCTTCCCACGCGATTGCAGGCGCCCGACGACGCGCCTCTGCGGCGCGCTTCTCGATCTCGTCTTTGTCGTGGATCGAGATTCCAGGCGCTCGCTCGAGACTGTCGGTTGCCGACGCGCACGCGGCTTCCTCGAGTAGCTCAGCAACGGACTTCACGTCAGCGAGCGTATCGCGGAGGCGCCTCGTGTCACTTGTTCTCGGCAGAGAACAGGAACTCCCAGTTCGTGAAAGGCCCCAGCGGGATCGATTCGAACGTGAGGAGGCCGGCCTTTGCGAGCGGGAACTCGGCGAGCGCCTTGTTCGCCTCTTCGAGGCTGCTGCATTCGAGCAAGATCGCGACACCCGGCCGGTCTTGGCGGAAGTAGATGTCGCGGATGAGACCGCTCTTGTATGCCTGCCAGGTGTGGCGGATTTCGTTGACGAGGTGCGGCTGGTACTTCTCCATCGTGGCGCCGGGCAGTGGATGATCGAGTGCGAGAATCCTCATGGCTGCGTCCTTTCTGTGCCGCACGATTCGCGGCGGCCTGGAACCAGAATGCACACCGGTAGTCAGGCGCAGTAGACGGGCTCACCTCAACGGGCTGTGAAGCGCGCGTCGACAATCAGCCGCTCAGCGCGAACGAGGCTTCTCGACAGACAGCTCGCGCGACGAGTGCTCGCGCAGCGTCTTGACGAGCAGTCGAAGCGGCTCCAAACGCTGCGAGCGCTTCGGGTAGTACAGATAGAAGCCTGGCACCGATGGCGCGTAGGCTTCGAGCACTTTCCGAAGGCGGCCCGTGCGCAGCTGCTCTGCGACGAGCGGCTCGAACACGTACGCGAGGCCAATCCCAGCCTCGGCGAGCGCCATGCAGAACAGACCGTCGTTCACGACCACGCTGCCTCGAACCGGCACGCGCCAGCCTCTGCGACCACGCTCGAGCTCCCACGCGTACAGAGAACCACTCGTTTCGGACCGAAACGTCACGCACTCGTGCTGAAGCAGATCCTCAGGACGCTGTGGCGTGCCGTGCTTGTCGAGGTAGCTAGGGGCGCCAACGACGACGAAGCGGAACGAGTCCGTCAAGCGGACCCCAATCATGTCGCGCTCGAGATACTCCTCGAGCCGGATCCCGGCGTCGAAGCCACCCGCGACGATGTCGACGAACCGATCGTCGAAGACCAGCTCGACTTCGATGCGAGGGTTCTCCTCCCGAAACTTGGGCAGAGCCGGTGCGATGACGAATGGGTACGCCGCGCGCGGAATCGACAGGCGCAGACGAGCCACGGTCTCCCCGGGCGCCGCGCCCACTTCGTGAAGCGCAGTGAGTACCTGACCCATCGCCGGCCCCGCGCTTTCTACAAGGCGCCGGCCGGGGTCCGTTAGCGAGACGCTTCTTGTCGTCCGCGTCAGCAACACAACGCCAAGCTCGTTCTCGAGCTGACTCACTGCCTGACTCACCGCGGAGCGAGAGACGCCCAGCTCGCGTGCGGCGCCGCTGAAGCTCTGGTGCCGCGCGACCACGAGGAACGCCTGCACTTGTGAGAAGGGGGCGGTCTGCATTGTCCAGGACAGCTTACTAGGGCATCAGGTCGCGGCGTTCTACTGAGATCACCTTCGAGCACGCATCTTGATGCCAATAGGAAGGAGTGAGTGACATGCCTGAATGGCAAGACCAGGAACTGGACAAGATCGGCAAGAGCGACGATCTGCGCATCGCGCCGCTCCGCGACGATGGCGTCACGTACGGAACACCGACGTGGATTTGGTCAGTGGTGGTTGACGGCGAGCTGTACGTGCGCGCCTACAACGGAACGCGTTCGCGGTGGTATCAGGCGGCGTTGAAGCAGAAGGCCGGGCGCATCACCGCTGCCGGGATAACGAAGCGAGTGACCTTCGAGCCGGTAGACCGAGCGCTCGACGAGCGCATCGATGCTGCATACGGCGCCAAGTATCGGGGCAGCGTGTATCTCGCTCCGATGATCAGCGCGCGGGCAAAGGCGGCCACGGTGCGGATCAGACCAGAGGGCAGCTGACACCCTAGCCACGAGCGGCGTAGAGCAAGCGAGCGCGATCAAGTTCGTCGACCACTGCATCCACCAGCTCGGGCGGCTCGATGACCCGCACGTGCGGACCCCACTGCAGGACCCACGAGACCACCGGCACCATGTTCGTGCATGTGAAGGTCAGCCGCAACTGGCCTCCCGCGATGCGCGTCAACTCCTGCGTGGGATGCCACACGCGACCGGCGACGAGCTCGGCCTTGTCGGCGGCAAACTCGAGGACGACACACCGTCGGTTCGCGAGATCGCCGACGTGAACCCCGAATGCGCCGTGGAGGACGTCGTCGATGCGGAAGTCCTCCGGGATTTCGAACGTGCGCTTGCGCAGGTGCTCGGCCTCGACGAACCGCACCACGGCGAACACGCCGAGACCCTTTCGCCAGTCGCGCAGATCGGGCGATGCATGGCCCTCGCCTACTCGCGCACCAACGACATACAGGCCCTGCCGATACATCAGGATCACGAACGGCGCGAGATCACCCCTGCGCGCGCGACGGCGCGAGTCCTTGTACGAGAACCGCACGATCTTGCGCGACAGGATCCCGGTCTGCAGCGCGTCGATCAGGTCTTCCTTGCCCTCGTATGCCTTCGTTCCGCCGTCAGGGACGTATGCGAAGTGCTGACCGAGCGCGCCGTGCTCTTTGCGCTCGCTCGCGCTCATCGTCTGCTCGAACTTGGACAGCACGCTCACCGCGTCTTCGTGGAACGAAGTGCCGCGCAGCACGTCGAACACGCGGCGCGCAGCGAGCAGCGTGTAGCGCTCGCGACGCGTCACCGGCACGCCGCTGTAGCTCGTCTCGAGCAAGCGCGCCGCGGCGCGACCATCGACACGCGAAAGCTCTACGCGGACGTCTGCATCGGCCAGCTCCTGGAGGTCGCGACGCACCGTGCGCTCGCTAACGCCGAGCTTCTTGGCGAGATCCTCAAGCGTGCGGCCGTGCTTGAAGCCGCGTAGCGCATCCAACAAGCGCAGCGCTCGCGCTGTTTGCCCTACGTCGCCACGGCGATACACCGGTTTCGTCTAGCTCAGAACCCAGGTTTCAGGGGCCGAAACCCTTCGGCAAAGGCTTTGGCGCGGAACACCCGGACCTTTGCCGCGGACCTTTGGCATCGGCACCGATCGCCAACATCGCGATCGCACAACACGGCGAAGCCGGCCTGACAAAGCCGAGCCGGCTTGGAGAAGGGTCCGCGAAGCTTCGCGGCGGCTTTTTGCTCTGCCCAGGCTCTGCCCGGACCCTCAAAACGGTGGTCGAAGGGGACCTACTCTCCCAATTCCAAGTGTTGAAAAGTGCAGCAAGCGCTCGTCATCATTGGTCTTTTGGAAGAGTTCGATCCCCCTTATCTCCACCACGGAAGAGGCTGCTTCGGCAGCCTCTCTCGTTTTCGGGGTATTGCGTGGGGCATGAACGCAAGGCGATTTGAACGGGTGCTTCGCGCGGCGGTGATCGCGAGCTTGGTGATCGCGGGTGATGCGGCGGCCGACGAGAAGCTTGCCAAGACGACGATCGAGACCAATCCCGCGGACGCAACGGTTCAGGTCGACGGGGCCGAGCAGGCCACGCACGCGCCGGTGACCGTGTCGCTCGCGCGCGGACGTCACATCGTGACCGTCACGTCTCCCGATCGGCAGACGGAGCGCCGCGCGGTCGATGCGGCCGGGGCGCCGGTCACGGTGTCGATCGATCTGATCCACGTCCCGCCCGATGGCGCGAAGCACCCGGATGCGGCGGCCGCCAAGGCGCTCGTCGATGCGCTGTCCGCGGCGGTGAGCTCGGCGAAGCTGCGCGATGTTTCGGTCGCGGTTCGCTCGGGCGACGTCGTGATGACGCTCGGCGGCGTCGCGTTCGAATCGAGCGAGATCGCGCTCAAGAGCGACTCCGCGACCGCGATCGCCGACGTGGCGGGCGTGTTGAAGGCGCAGACCGGCGTGCGGTTCGTCGTTGTGGGCCACACGGACAACGCGCCGTTCAAGTCGGACCTCGCGCACGACAACTCCGAGCTGTCGCTCGCGCATGCGCTCGCCGTCGCGCGTGCGCTGATCGCGGCGGGCATCCCGGCCGACGACGTCTCCGCCGACGGTCGCGGTGATCTCGAGCCGATCGCATCGAACGGCACGGCCGACGGCAAGCGCAAGAATCGACGCATCGAGATCATCGTCGTGCCGAAGCCTTCCGAGACGGCCGAGAAGCCGAAGGCGAAGACGCTGACGGCGGACGCGTTCAAGCAGCGCATGGCGACGCTCACCGACCGCGCGCACGCTTGCTACAAGGGCACGATGGCCAACGTGATGGTGAAGTTGACGGTCGCGCCGTCGGGGCAGATCACGAAGAGCACCGTGTTGCCGCCGTTCGCCGGCAAGCCCGAGGGCGACTGCGTCGCGGGCCTCGTCAAGGACGTGACATTCGACGCGTGGGACGGCCAGACGCAAACGTACTCGTTCTCGTTCCTGCTCAGCGACTGACCGTCAGCAGCCGGTCACGTAGTCGGTGCGGATCTTCTCGCGCTCGAACTTCCCGTCTTTGAGGAGCTCCCGATACTTCTTGCACGCGGCGGCTCGGTCTTTGAACGGCCCCTCGATCATGTCGATCGACTTGATGCCGCCGTCTCGGACCGCGCCGGCCAGGGTCCGTTTGCAGTCGACGCCCCAGCCGGCGACCCTGCACGTCGGATAGGCCTCGACGTCCGCGCGGGTGCCGACCATCACGATGTCTTTCGCGACGAAGACGCCGACGTCTTCGCAGCCGCTGGGCGCGGCAGGTGACGCATACGGATCCTCGGGCGCCGCCGGGATGTCTTCGAGCTTGTTGCTCGAGCCCTTCGCGATCGGGACCGTGATCCACGAGCCGTCGATGAACGGTTCACCCCACGATTGCGTCTCGCCATGGCGCACGAGCTCGCCGACCTGCTCGTAGATGTTGCTGACCTCGCGGATCCTGATGTCCGTCGTCGACGCGATGATGTGACCGCCGTCGGGGCCGAGCAGCAGCTTGCCGAACGCATCGACGTACGCCCTGCCGTTGGGTGTGGCCGCGGCCGAACAGTTGATCATCAGCACGAGCCCGTTGGGCTTCATCACACCGGGAATCTGTTCGAGCAGCTTGATCTGGGCAGTCGCGGACCGGATCCGCTCGTCGATCACCTTCGTGCGCTCCGTCGTGTTGCAGCCCGCTGCCTTCAATCGCTTCGCGATCGACAGCTGCTCCTTCTGCCACGCGAGATTGATCTCCTCCGGAATCATGTCGTCGTTCGCCCACTTCATCCCCGGCGTCTCGCGCGAGCCGTGTGCTGCGAGCACCAGATAGTCGAGCTTCTTGCCCTGCTTCTTGAGCTTGATCAGGGTCTTCAGCATGTGCTCGCCGTCGTTGATGTCGAAGATCTGATCGACCTCGGGCATCTCGCCGACGAAGCGATGCAGCATCTGCTCGGTCTTGTCACCCGCGTCCATGTGCGGGACGAAGCCGACCCCGAACTTGTTGTCCTTGTCAGCGACGCCCGTCGCAACAAGCCCGCAGACGACAAGCGCCACCACGAACAGTCCACCCGATCGAGCTCGCATGGCTCCAGGCTATCACGCGGCTCAGCCGACGCGCCGACACTGTTTCTCGGCGCGGCGTCGTCATCGCATCATTGAAACTCGCCGGTATTCGTTTCGTAGACCACGCCGGAGGTCAGCTTTTCGAGCCGCTCCGCCGCGGCGAGGAGAGGATTGAAGATGTCGCCGCTCGCCATGTCTCGCTCGTCGAAGAGCAGCTCGAACCGTGCGTCGTAGGTCGCGATTTCATCGGCGCGCTCCACCGACTTGCGATTCTCATCGACGACGAAACGCGTCTCTTCCAACACGTACGCCAGCGTATTCAGCGACACGTCGAAGGTGCCTCCGTCGGTCACCACCGTGAACTCCATGTCGCCCAGATCCGTCACCTTCGCGCTGCGGATCGTGCTCAACGTCGCGATCACCGCTTCCTTGGTGGGAATGCGCGCCTTGGGGAACAACACGAACCATGCTCCTGTGCCCATGGACGTTATCTCGGCGTCACGAGCTCGCGCAGCCCCATCGACTGCTCGGCAGTCAGGCTCTGGTCGAGGACGGGGAGCGCGTTGCGGAAGAAGTCGACGTTTTCGTAGACGGTGTCGAGCGCGGCGCCGAAGCGATCGCGGCCGCGGATCGCGACCGTGCCGTCGTCGCGGAACGTCACGACGATGCCGTGCACATCGATCGGCTCGCCGCGCTTCGGTGTCGCGACGACCGGGGCGGGCTTCGCCGGCGGCGGCTCGGGTTTGGTTTCGGTTCGCTGGCAGGCCAGCAGTGCGAACGCGAACAGCCAGCGGTGCATGTCGCTACGGACACATCGTGACGTTGCTGACGCAGACACCGTCGCCGCAACATCGCGGGCGCGTCGCGGGACAACCGCGTAGCGGCGGACAGCCATCCGTCGTTCCGCTGCACGTCGAGTCGACCGTGCAGAACGTCAGATCGCCCATCGCGCACACCGTGCCCGACGGCTGCTTCGCATCGGGCGGGCACGCGGTCGTCGAACCATCACATGTCTCCACGGCGTCGCACGGACCCGCTGCTCCACGGCAGACGGTCGTGCTCGACGCGACGCCATCGGGCGGACAGGCGACGCCGCCGTTGCAGGTCTCGGCGACGTCGCACGTGTCGACCGCGCCGCGGCACACGACGCTCGACGGCTGGCGCGCATCGGCCGGGCATGCGCCGGAGGTTCCGGTGCAGCTCTCGGCGATATCGCAGACACCGCCCGACGGGCGACACACGACCGACGAGCTCATGAACGTATCGGCCGGGCACGTGTTCGAGGTGCCGGTGCAGTTCTCGGCGACATCGCACGAGCCGACGGCGGCGCGGCAGGTGACGCTCGACGGCGCGAAGGAGTCGGAGGGACACGCAGTGGACGTGCCGTTGCAGGTCTCGGCGACGTCGCACACGCTGACGGCGGCGCGGCAGACGGTGCCCGCCATCGCGATCGCGTCCGTCGGACAGTCGGGCGCGGTGCCGGTGCACGTCTCGGCGGGATCGCAGCCGCCCGTCGACGCGCGGCAGACGACCGACGAGCTCGCGTAGCTGTCGTTCGGGCACGTCGCGGACGAGCCGGTGCACTTCTCGGCGACGTCACACACGCCGGCCGAGGGGCGACAGGTGACGGTGTTCGCGACGAACGTGTCGGGCGGACAGGCGGGTGACGTGCCGGTGCACGACTCGGCGACGTCGCAGTTGCCCGCGGAGGGGCGGCACATCGTGCCGTTCGAGACGAGCGTGTCGCTGGGGCACGCGGCGGAGTTGCCGGTGCAGGTCTCGGCGACGTCGCAGGTTCCCGCCGACGGGCGGCAGACGACCGACGAGATCTGGAACGCGTTGGCGGGGCACGTCACGTCGGTGCCGTTGCAGGTTTCGGCGACGTCGCAGACACCTGCGGATGGGCGGCAGACGACGCCGGAGGTCGCGCGCACGTCGGGACAGCCGGCGCTGACGCCGTCGCACTTGTCGTCGACGTCGCACGGGCCCGCAGACGGGCGGCAGACCGTGTTGATCGGTTTCTTGGTGTAGACGCAGACGTTGTTCGTGCACGAGCCGGGGCCGACCTCGCACGCGCCCGGCGAGTTGCAGTCGGCTTGCGTGGTGCAGGCCATCGGCGCGTCGGGCGGCGCATCGACGGTGGCGTCGGTGGGTGCGTCGGAGGCCGCGTCCTTGATCGCGGGCGCGTCGATCGCCTGCGTGAACTTCGTCGGATCGACGCTGCAGCCGGCGAGCACGAGAGCGAGAGCCGCGAGGATGGTCGTACGCATCAGAACCTCACCGTCAGGTCGAGCGCCGCGGTGCCGCCGCTGACGCGAGGCGTGACCGCCACGCCGCGGTCGGCATCGGTGGGCGCGCCGACGAACCACAGGATACCGGCGCCGATCAGCGCCGCCGCGCCGACGCCGAACGAGACGTCCGCGAGCACGGCGCGCGAGTGACCTTTGTCGGTCAGCGCGGTCGCGCGATCGCCGTCGGCGCACGGGGTCGCCGGGTCGGGGCAGAGCTTGAAGGCATCGTCCTTGAAGCCCTTGGCCTGGATGCCGAGCACCGCGCCCGCGGCGAGCGCGACGACGCCAACGCCACCGACGCCGAGCGCGAGCTTGCGGCGCGGCGTGAACATGCTGCCCGACGGCTCGGGCTCGTCGTGCGCAGCGGGCGGCGGCTCGGCCGGCCTGGGCTGCGCGGCGACGGGCGTCATCAGCTTCGTCAGGTCCTTGAACCGCGGGACCTCGACGGAGATCTTGCCGCCTTCATTCGGGACCTCGACCGTCGTCGACCACTCCTCGTGGCCCGGCGCGTGGCCCGCGATCACGTACGTGCCGCCGTCGACGGGGATCGCGCGATTCCACAGGACCGGATCGACGGGCGCGGTGTTGCGGCTGAGCGCGAGGCCATCGACGCGGCTATCGTCGGGAACCGAGATCGTGAGGTAGGAGAGGCGCGGCTCGATCGCGTTGGCGTGCTCGGTCGCGAGCTGCTGCTTCTTGGGATCCTTCGCGCGCGTCAGGGCGTCCTTGAACGCGGACCATGCGGACGCGAGCTGGTTGTTCTGCTCGCGGCACAGTCCGAGGTTGATCAGCGTGCCGGCGCGCGCCTCGACGCGGTTCGACGCCTCGAACGCCTGGCACGCCTCGGCGAGCTTTCCTTCCTTCATCAGGCGCTCGCCGTCGTTGAACAGCGACTCGGCGGCCGCGTTCTGCGCGTGCGCCGCTGGCGCGAACGCCAGCATGATGCCGATCGCGCTAATCGCCGCGATCGACGACGCCACTGGGAGTGGAGCTCGCATTTGATCCCTTTTTCTGCGTGGTACCGCCGCCCTTGGGCGAGCCGTGATGGTCGTGATGCTTGTCGACGACCTTCGTCTGCGTCTGCGTCTGCGTCGTCGCGGCAACGGCCGCATCGATCGGCGCGGTCGTGGCGACCTCCGCATCGACGGCGACGGCGGGCACGCCCGCATCGACGACGACCGGCTGGGGCGTCGCGACGGCGGCCGCATCGATCGGCGGTGCGACGACGACGGGCACGGCCGAGCCAGGAGCCGGCGGCTCCTGCGAGCCGGTATGCGCGGGTGCGGCGGTGGTGTCGCCGCCTCGCGTGCTCAGCGCGAACACGCCGCCGCCGATCGCGAGCACGGCGACCGCGACACCGCCGATCACCAGACCGGAGCGCTTGCGCGGAGGCATCGTCGCGCCGGGGCCGGTCGGCGTCGCGCCGTTGGCGGAGCTGAGCGTCGTGGGGCTGTTGCCGGCGATGCGTGTGTGCGCGTCGTGCGGCGCCGGCGTCGGGTTCTGGCGATAGGCCATCGCGGCGGCTGGCGTCAGGTGCGGGCGCAGCGAACCGGGCACACCGCCCGGGCCGATCGCGGGATTCGCGAACAGCACCGCCTCGACACTCGCGAGGCCCTGCACGAGCTCCGCGGTGTTCTGGAACCGGCGCGCCGGATCCTTCTCGAGGCAGCGCGCGATCACCGCATCGAGCACCGGCGGCAGGCCGGGGACGAGCGACGACGGGATCGGCGGTGCGTCGCGCACGTGGTTGATGATCAGATCGCCCGAGGCCTCGCTCTCGAACGGCGGGCGCCCGCACACCATCGTGAACAGCACGCAGCCGAGCGCGTAGATGTCGGAGCGGGCGTCGATGCCCGAGGCGCCGCGGCACTGCTCGGGCGACATGTACACGGGCGTGCCCATGACCATGCCGGTGCGCGTCTTCACGCGCGAGCTCTCGTCGCCGGCGAGCTTCGCGATGCCGAAGTCGAGGATCTTGGTGCGCTCGCCGCCGGTGACCGCGGGATCGCCGACGATGAAGATGTTCTCGGGCTTGAGGTCGCGGTGGATGACGCCCTTGGCGTGCGCCGCGCCGAGCGACGTTGCGACCTGCGCCATCAGCCGCATCGCATCGACCGGCGCGAACCGCCCGATCCGGCGCAGGCGAGCATCCATCGCCTCGCCCTCGAGCAGCTCCATGACGATGTACGCGCTGCCCTGCGCGTGGCCGAAGTCGAACACCTGCACGATGCCCGGATCGGAGATCGCGGTGACCGCGCGCGCCTCGTTGAAGAAGCGCTGCACGATCTCCTCGCGGCTCGTGTACTCGGGCAGCAGGACCTTGATCGCGGCGCGGCGGCCCAGCAGCGTGTGCTCGCCGACCCACACGGTCCCCATGCCACCCTCCCCGATCTTCGCCGTGATCCGGTACGGGCCGATCGAACTGCCTTCCACGACGGGGAAAACTAACACGGAACGACTACGGAATCGTCGTCAAACGGAGCACGGCCAGGCCGTTCGGCGGCAGCACCAGGTGCACCGTTCCGGTCACCTCGATCGGCGTCTGCTCGAGCTGCACGTCCGACGACGTCAGCGAATCCGCCGACTCGATCGTCTGCGTGCCGTGCCAGTGGCCCGCGGGCAGCGGCAGCGCGAGATCGATCACGGTCTGCGCGAGGCGGCGATCGATCACGGCGATGCCGAGCGTGTCGGTCGCGTCGTCGCGCGTCGCGAGCACGGTCAGCTGCGGATCGGGAGAGCTCGCAGCGACCGCGATCGGTTGCAGCGCATCCGCGAGCGCGGCCATCGCATGATAACCGGGCGTCTGGAGGTGCGTGTCGCCGAGGATCGCGGCGGACGTTGCGAACAGGCCGCTCGGCTGATCCTCGATCAGGATGTGGCGCAGGTTCGCGAGCACACCGCGCTCCGCCGCGACGCGAACGAAGTCGGCGGAGATCAGCGCGTTCAGCTGCGTGTCGCCGTCGAACAGCGTGCCGAACTCGGTGACGGCGAACGCCTGGGTCGCGCCGAGGCTGCGGAGCGCGTCGATCGAGGTTGCGAGGTTGTCGGCGAGGCGGACGCGGTCGGGCGTCGTGCTGAAGTCGTAGATGTGGAGGACGAAGAAGTCGAAGTCGGCGCCGGCGAGCGCGAGCAGCGTCGGGTTCCAGGCGTCGCCGGTCGCGAGGTTCGCGTCGACATCGGAGATCGCGGTCGCCGGATCCTTCTGGATGCCGAGGACGTCGGTGAGGGCGGGCGCGCCGACGCGGATCGACGGATCGATCTGCTTGATCAGGCGCGACGTCTTCGCGATCTGCTGCGCGACATCGCGCACCGTCGACGGGATGTAGACGCCGTTCTCCAGGCGCTCGGCCTGCGTGAACGCGTGGTCGGTCCCGCAGACGTTCGTTCCGGGGCGCAGGCTGAGGTACTGCTCGTTGCCGATCTCGACGAACGGCACGGCGTACGGGGCGGGATGACCGTTGGTCGCGCGGCGCGCCGCCCAGTCCGCGGCCGTGCCCCAGTCATGACCGTTCGCATCGACGCCGATCGTGATCGTCGAGGCGCTCGTCGCATTCGCGTACGCGACCATCGCGGCGGCGCGCTCCGGCGTGCCATCGCCCCACGGCGTCACGAGCGTCACGGCGGCGCGGCGCTGCTCGGCGTACTGCAGCGCTTCGTCCATGCCCCACGTCGTCGGATCGAGCTGGCCGGTGAACGTGTCGCATTGCGGCTTGCGCCCGGCGTACGGGCCGATCGTCTCGTCGAAGTGATACAGCATCGCGCGCGAGCCGCCGGGGAACCGCACGATGCCGGGATGCAGCGCGGTGACGAGCGCGTCGACGTCGGGCCGCACGGCGTGCGTCGCGTCGTCCCAGATCCCGAGGCCGCCGCGCGACCACACCGCGTTGTGCCCGAGCAGCGCCGGCGACACCGCGCCGATCGGCTGGTCCCAGTGCACGGAGAGCGCACGCGGCTCCGAGCCGGAGCAGCCGACGAGCAGCAAGGGCGCGAGGCACCGCACGCGCCGACGCTACACCTCTTGTTGAGACAGTCTCAATTGGAATCTAGCGACCGCGCTTCGGCTTGGGGGCCGTCAGCTCCGACAGCGCGCTGATCACGACGACGGGGATCACGACCGTGAACACCTTCACCGGCGCGATCACCTGCGCCAGGGCCAGGCCGCACGCGACCGCGACCGCGAGCATCGAGACGAGCTTGATCACGATGCGCAGGCCGGTGAGGGTGCGCCCGGTGCCCGCGATGCTCGCGTCCCACCACGACACGACGTAGGACTCGCGATGCACGAGCGCCAGCGCCGCCTTGAGCGCGGTCCCGGCGCACAGCAGCGTCGCGACGGCACAGATCAGCGTTTGCTTGGTCGTCATCACCGCCTGCCGTACCACAGGCGGCGGCGTTCACCCAGCGAGAAGCGCGAACAGCTGCTCGAGCTTGAACGGCTTCTTCATGTAGTAGAAGCGCCGGGGGACCTTCGGCGACTGCTCGCCGCTGACGATGACCGTCTTCATGCCGCGCAGGCGGGGGTTGCGATCGATCTCGGACATCACTTCCCAGCCGCTCATGTCGTCCATGTTCAGGTCGAGCAGCAACAGGGCGGGTGTGTCACGGGCGAGATATGCGAGCGCTTCTGCCCCACTGGAGACGGCTACCGTGTCGAAACCGCGTGCGTTGAGGGCCGCCTGCGTCGTCACGCGCACCACATCGTCGTCGTCGACGATGAGAACTCGCCCTGCTGGGAGCACATTCGGGTTCGGAACTGCCGTCGCCATAAGCCGGAGTGGGTCATTTGCACGCGGCGGGCCAGCCCTGCGTTAGACCGGCTCGGGCACCCGGCCGGCGCAGCAGCTCGGTGAACGCCTGTCGCCGGGCCTCGGTCTCGGGCGCGAGCGCATCGTCGACGGACGCCGACAGCTGGACATACAAGAGGTCGCCCACGTCGTGAACGACCGCGGGCTTCACGACCGCGAGCAGCTTCTCGCGACCGCCGATCGCCTCGACGTGCGCGCTGCGCAGAAACGTCGGCCAGCCCGGGAATCGCACGTAGCGATCGCCGAGCAGCTTGCGCGCACGAACGATGCACGTCGACCACTCGAACAGCGCTCGCTCGCTCTGCCAGCGGATCGGATCGTCCGTCGCGATCTGGGGTGCGGGGTGAGCGAGCGCGGCGCGGCCGGCGAGCAGGATCGCGATCAGGGTGGCGAGGCGCACCCCGAGTACAACGTGCGACCGCGGCGATGGATCTAAGGAACCGCGCCCGCCGGTGTCGCCACGAGCTTGAACGTGCGGCCCGGCAGGTCGGGATTCCAGTACGTCGCGGCGAACTTCGCGAGCAGCGCGGCCTGCTGATCGTCGACGTTCGCGCCGAACTTCCGCATCTTCGCGATCGTCTTGCCCCACGCCGCTTCGCTGAGCCGCTGCTGCGTCAGGTACTCGACGGCGTGGCAGATGCGGCACTGCGCGTTGATCAGCTCGGTCTCCGGCGCGCCGTCGGGGAGCTTGCCGTCGAGCAGCGCGGCGCGATCGATCGTCGGAGCCGGCGGCGGAGCCGGCGCGGGGGCCGGCGGCGGAGGCGGCGCTTCCTCGCGATGCGACTTGCACGCGGCCAGCGCGAGCACGACGAGCAGCGCGGCCCTCATGCCGTCACCTTGACGTCGGCGAGATCGATCGCGTTGTAGAGATAGCCCGACGGATTCCACACCGGATCGACCGGCTGGACCGCGCCCGCGCTGTCGGTCGCGCGCGAGCCAATGCGGAACGCGCCGGGCGTCGCCTTCCATGCGAAGCGAAACATGCGGAAGCCGTACTTGCTGTCGTGCGCGTCGAGCGTCGCCGGCTGCCAGGTCGTGCCGCCGTCGAGCGTGACGTCGACCTTCTTGATCTGCGCCTCGCCCGAGAACGCGACGCCGACGAGCTCGTGCGGGCCTGCCGGCAGCGTGTCGCCCGGCGAGATCGATCCGATCAGCGACTTCACGTTGAGCTTGCTCATCGGCCGCATCTGGTCCGGCGGGATCGCCTCGCCGGGCTTGCCGGGTGTGATCGGAAAGCGGTAGCCGGTCTCGTACCAGAAGCCCTTCGGCTCGTCGGGACGCGCCTCGATCCGAGTGATCCACTTGATCCAGTCATCGCCGACCCAGCCGGGGACAATCACGCGCGCGGGAAAGCCGTGGAGCGGCGAGATCGGCTGACCGTTCATCTTGAGCGCGATGATCGTGTCGGGATGCATCGCCTTCTCGATCGGGATGCCGCGCACGAACGGCGGCGTCTTGTCGAGCGTCGGCTTCTCCATGCCCTGGAGCGCGAGGTGCTTCGCGTCCTTCGCCACGCCGGCCGCCGCGAGCACGTCGGCGAGCCGCACGCCTTCCCACTCCGCGTTGCCCATCGCGCCCCATCGCCACTGCACGCCCGCGACGTGCGGCGTGAACAGGCCGCGGCCGTTGCCCGCGCACTGCAGCACCGCCTCGACGGTGACCTGCTTCATCTTCTGCAGGTCGGCGAGCGTCAGCGTGCGCGGTTTCGCGAGCGAGCCGGTGAGCTCGAGCTTCCACGTGCTCGCCCACGTCGCGGGATCGCCGACGGGGACGTCGAAGTGGTTGCGCAGGTAGAAGCGATCGAGCGGCGTGATCCTCGTCGTGAACGTGGCGCGCATCGACTCGTAGTTGAGCGGCCGCGACGTCAGCTCGTAGAGATGCGGTGTGTCGTCCTCGGCCCACGCGAGCTTGGGAACACCGAGCCACTGCGCCGCGAGCCCCGCGGCGGCCCCCTTGAGCAAGCTCCTTCGCTGCACGGCCGCGACGCTAACACGGCTCACTGTGAGTCGCGCGCGCGCAGGCGACGCTCGAGCAGCTGGCGCTCGCCGTCGTTCGTGACGAGCGAGAGCGCCTTGCGCAGATCGGCGCGCGGATCCTTGCCGGCGCGCTCGAGCAGATCGGCGCGCGTCGCGTAGAACAGGTGGTACTCGGCGAGCGCCCGCTCGAGGCCGTCCAGCGCCGCGAGACCGGCGGCCGCGCCATCGCGCATGCCGATCGCGACCGCGCGGTTGAGCGAGACGATCGGCGATCGCACGACGGCCGCGAGCTCGTCGTACAGCGCGACGATCGCCGCCCAGTCGGTGCTCTCGTACGCCGGCGCGGTGACATGCACGGCGGCGATCTCGGCCTGCAGCACGTACGCCCCTCGCCCGCCGAGCGAACGGGCGCGCGCGAGCGCCATCAAGCCTTCGCGCACGAGCTCGCGATTCCACGTCGTGCGGTCCTGATCGGCGAGCAGGATCGGCGCACCGTCGGCATCGACGCGCGTGTGGGCGCGTGCCGCCGAGAACGCCATCATCGCGACCAGGCCGTAGGCCTCCGGCTCGCGCGGCGCGAGATCGCAGAGCAGGCGACCGAGCCGCAGGGCCTCCGCCTGGAGGTCGAGCCGCATCAGCTCGCCGCTGCGCGCGGTGTGGCCCTCGTTGAACATCGCGTACAGCACGCCGAGCACGGCGTCGACGCGCGCGGCGAGCTCTTCGCGCTCGGGCGGAACGTAGTCGAGCGCCGCGACGGTCTGCTTCGCGCGCAGGATCCGCTGCGAGACGGTCGCCTCGGTCGTGACGAACGCACGCGCGATCTCGTCCGTCGAGAAGCCGGCGACGACCTTGAGCGTCAGCGCGATCGCGTTGTCGAGCGACAGCTCGGGGTCGCAGCACGTGAAGACGAGCCGCAGGTAGTCGTCGGTGAGCGTATCGATCGTGTCGTGCATGTCGTCCTCCGCGAGCAGAGGCGCCTTCGCCTCCACGATCGCGTGGTGACGACGGGCGTCTCGCGCGCTGTTCTTCGCAGCCGTCATCAGCCAGGCCCCGGGGTTCGCCGGGACCTCGTCGCGCCACGCGCGCAGCGCCGCGAGCGCCGCCTCCTGAAATGCTTCCTCCGCGGCGTCGAGACTGCCGCACAGGCGAAGCAGCCCGCCGACGATTCGCCCGCGCTCGCGGCGGACCGTGTCCTCGATGATCGCCGTCAGGTCCGCCATAGCTCGCGGATCTCGAGCGCGCCGTGATGGATGAACGCGCTGCCCTGGGCCCACGCGACGACGTCGTCGATGCTCGCCATGCGCATCAGGAACACGCCGCCGATCACTTCCTTGCTCTCGAGGAACGGCCCGTCGAACACGGCGCGCCGCGCGACGCGCTTGCCGGTCGTCGGCGGCAGCAGGCGATTGCCGCCGAGTGACGAGTCCGCCGGGAACCGCGTGCTCGTCTCGCTGTCGATGCGATCCATCGCCTCGAGCCACGCCGCCTCGGTCAGCGCGTTGCCGAGCACCGCGCACGCGAAGATCTTTCCCGGCTTCGCCTCCTTGCCGGGTTTGATCTGCCCCTTCATCAGCGGACGGACGTCGATCTGATCCGACGGCAGCGTCGGGCATTCGGTCGCGAGCGCCGCGGCCGCCTCGAGGCTCGCCGCCTCGATCCAGTAGTACGCGGCGAGCGCCGGCGAGAACGGCCCGGCCTCGACACGCGCCGGATACACGCGCTTGCCTTCGCGACTCGGGCGCAGCCGGGCGGCGTCGCGCAGCTTGTCGCCGAGGCGCGTGGCGTAGTGAGCGCGGCGCTCGAGCAGCTGCGCGATCTCGGCGGGCGACTGGGCCGCGTGGACCGCTTCGTCCTCGAGGACCATCAGCATGTATCCGCCCATCAGTCGCGCTCCTTGCGATTCGGCTCGCCGGTGCCGGTCTCGATCAGCTTCTTCAAGCTGTCGAGGTGGAAGCTCCACGCACCCGAGCAGTCACCATAGCACTCGATCTTCGGCACGAGGCCGACGTGCGTGAATCGGACCTCGGTCCGGCCGGCGCGCTTGCGGATCAGGAACACGACGTCGGTGCCCGTCCACTCGCGCTTGTCTGCGACAAAGTTGATGTCGGCGTCAGCGATGTGCCACACGACCTTCTCGCCGGGCACGAATTCGCGGATCTCGTGCACCGAGCGGTGCAGGTTCTGGTAGCAGAACGTGAACGTCGCGCCGAGGCGATCGGTGTCGCCCACGATGTCCTCCGACCACCAGCCGCGCACGTTGTTGATCGCGGCGAACACCTGCTCGGGCGTGTGATCGACGATGAACGTCTTCGTGTAGTCGTTCGTGATCAGCGGGCGGAGGCCATCGTGGAGGTGATACGTCCAGCCGTCGCGGCACGCCTCGTAGCATGCGCACTCCGGCAACAGGCCGACGTGCGTGAAGCGCAGCTCGGTGCCGTCGCGCGTCGGCGCGAGCTCGAACACGATGTCGGTGCCGGTCCACTCGCTCGGGTTCGCGAAGTTGATCGCGCTGTCGGTGACGTGCCAGACGATCTTCTGGTTCGGCACCCACTGCGTGATCTTGTGATCGATGCGGAACACGTCCGCGTAGCGGTAGGTGAACTCGGCGCCGAGCGCGTCGGTGCGGCCGGTGACCTCGCCGCCTCCCCACCAGGCGGAGACGTTCGTGATCGCGTGGAAGACCTGCTCGGGGCTCTGCGGGACGTGGATCGTGGTCGTGAAGCTGTTCATGAGAAGCCTGCCTTTCACGAACGCGACGATCCAGTGGCGCCCGATCCGACATTGGCGCTAACGACCGGGAATCACTGGCCGAACAGCCGGCGCAGCAGGCCCGACTTCTCGCGCGGCGGCCCCTGTTCGAGCGCGGCCTTCATCGCGAGAGCCGACTCGAAGCGGTCCTCCTTCGCGTGAGCGAGCGCGCGCGCGACGATCGCATCGAGCCACGCCGGGATGTCGGGGTGGCGCGCCATCGGGTGACGCTCCATGTCGCCCTTCATCACCTTGCTCAGCAGCTCGCGCTTGGTGTTCCACGTGTACGGCCAGTCGCCCGTGAGCGTCTCGTACATGATCAC
The DNA here is from genome assembly GCA_019237945.1 of Deltaproteobacteria bacterium. Lineage (GTDB taxonomy): Bacteria > Myxococcota_A > Polyangia > Haliangiales > Haliangiaceae > JABFXX01. The sequence continues at coordinate 19,091 of JAFAOG010000387.1, forward strand.
GCCGAGCGAGAACAGGTCGGCGCGCGCATCGACGCCGTGCGGATCGACGTACTGCTCGGGACTGATGTAGAGCGGCGTGCCGAGCAGCTGCTCGTTGCTCGTCAGCTGCAGCTCGTCGTTGACCTTCGCGAAGCCGAGGTCGAGCAGCTTGACCTGATCGCCCGCGGGCGTCGACACGATGAAGATGTTCTGGCTCTTGAGGTCGCGATGGATCACGCCGCGTGCGTGCAGCACGGCGAGCGCGTCGAGCACCTGCGTCGCGATCCACACGACGTGCTCGGGCGCGAGCGGACCCGACGCCTTGCGCAGCGAGTACAGCTCGCGGCCTTCGAGCAGATCCATCTCGATGTACGGGCAGCCGTCCTCGGTCGTGCCCGCGTCGTGAACGCGCACGAATGCGGGGTGAGCCGCCGCCGCCGCCGTCTCGCGCGCCTCGCGCACGAAGCGCGTCGCGAGCTCGTGATCCTTCGCGAACCGCTCGTGCAGCACCTTGACCGCGATGCGCGTGCGCAGCACCGGATGCTCGGCCGCGTAGACCGCCGCGATGCCGCCGATACCGATGACCGGGCCGATCACGTACTTGTCGAGGCGCTGGCCGGTGCGCGACTTCGGGCACTGACCCTCGTCGTGCGTGGAGGCGCACAGCTGGCAGTCGGACATCGCGGTCGAGATTAGCGCTGGCCGACGTTCTCCGCGAGGTCGGCGATCCGATCGTAGCCGGCAGAGCGCGCGTCACGCACGAGTTGCTTCTGCTCGGCGGCGGCATCCGGAGCCGATGTTGCGGTGCGGACCTCGACGCGAGCGAGCCGGGCGGCGAGCACCAGGCCGGGGAAGCCGTGCTTCTCGGCGTCGGCGCGTGCGGCGTCGAGCTCGGCGAGGCCGTCATCGGGCTGATCGAGCAGCGCGAGGACCTCGCCGTGCGCGATCCGCTCCTCGATCGAGAGCCGGAACGGCTCGATCTTGTCGGGCTTGACGTGCTCGAGATCCTCGAGTGCCTTCTGCGTCGCGGCCTGCGCGAGGTGCGCGCGCGCGAGCAGCGTCCAGGCCTGCGCCTCGGGGCCGACCGCATCGCGCGACGCAGCCTCCGCTTGCAGCGACGTGGCGGCGGCGACGACGTCGTCGACCTTCTGGGCGTCGAGATCGAGCGACGCGAGCGCGAGATGCAGCGTCAACGCGCGCGCCTCGCCCGGCTTCGCGATCGCGAGCCCGTCGCTGTAGGCCGCGCGCGCCGCGGCGAGGTTTCCGGCGTCGGCGGCCGCGTTACCGGCGAGCTCGTCACACGTCGCGGCGAGCTCCGGGCTGATCGTCGCGAATGCCTTCGCGCAACGCGCGCTGCGCACGCCCGCATCGTCGAGCGCACCGGTCGCGAGGCTGACGGCGGCGGTCGCCATGTCGAGATACGCAGCGGCTGTCGCATCGGTCCCCTTCGCCGCATCGGCGGCCGCGAGGTGCTTGCGGGCCTCGGGGAGCTTGCCGCGCAGCGCGAGCACGAGCGCGCCCGCCGAATGCGAGATCGATGCGCGCGGCTGCGCACCTGCACTCTGCGCGAGCTGCGCCGCCATCTCGTACTTCTCGGCCGCGTCGTCGAGCTGGCCGCGCTCGATCGCCGTCGACAGCCACGCGACATCGCGCTGGTCGCCGAGCGTCGCCGGATCGACCGCGATGGGCTTCGGCTCTTTGACCTCGTCGTGCGTGCGCAGCGCGTAGCCGCCGACGACCGCGCCCGCGACCCCGAGCCCGACGCCGACGACGATCGCGACGTTGCGCAGCGGCCGGCTCGCCGGGCGAGCGAGGTCGGCGAGCATGTCGTCCATCGACGGGTACCGCTGCTCGCGCTTCGTGCTCAGCCCGCGCAGCAGGATCTTGCGCAGCCGCGCCGGTACGCGCGCGTTACTCGGCGGCTTCTGCAGGCGACCCTCGATCACCGCATCGGCGAGCGCGATCGCCGTCTTGCCCGCGAACGGATACTCGCCGTAGAGCGCGTGATACAGCGCGACCGAGAACGCGAACTGGTCGCTGCGCGCATCCGCGATCTGCCCCTCGTGCTGCTCGGGCGCCATGAACATCGGGGTGCCCATCACGGCGCCCGTGCGCGTCAGCGGGCTCATCGGGCTCACCGCGTCCTCGAGCCGGGCCCGCGCCATGTTCGCGCGCGTCGCGGCCGGCATGTCCTCGTCGTCGGGGCCGAGCGCACGCGCGAGCCCGAAGTCCGCGACGCGCACGCGCCCGTCCTTGCCGAGCAGCACGTTGTGCGGCTTGAAGTCGCGATGCACGAGCCCCGCCGCATGCGCCGCCGCGAGCCCGCGCCCCGCCTTGATGAACTTGACCAGGATCTCCGCCTGCGAGCGCGGCTTCTCGAGCCACTCGCCGAGCGTGCCGCCGTCGAGCAGCTCCTGCGCGAGGAACACGAGGTCCTCCGCGACGCCGACCTCGTACACCGTGATCACGTTCGGATGCGTGATGCGCGCCATCGCCTGGCCCTCGCGCATCATCCGCACCCGCTCCTCGGGCGTCGCCCCGGCCGACCGCATCACCTTCAGCGCGACCTTGCGGTCGAGCTCGCGATCGTGAGCCGCATACACCACGCCCATACCGCCCTTGCCGAGCTGCCCGACGACGACGAACCGGCCGATCTGCGTCCCGTGGCGGATCTGCGCTTCGGGATCGGAAACCATGCGATTGGGGGCATAGTACTCGCGTGACGACTACGGCGCACCGGATCTGCCCGCTGTGTGAGGCGTGCTGTGGGCTCGAGCTCGAGCTCGACGGCGACCGCGTGACGAGCGTGCGCGGCCACGACGCCGACGTGCTCAGCCGCGGCTTCATCTGCCCGAAGGGCGCCGCGCTCGGCGAGCTGCAAGACGATCCGGATCGGCTGCGCGCGCCGCTGGTGAAGCGCGATGGCGCGTTCGTCGAGGTCAGCTGGGACGAGGCGTTTGCCGAGATCGATCGCCGGCTGCCGCCGCTGATCGCGCAGCACGGCGCCGCGAGCGTCGCGATGGTGCTCGGCAATCCCACGGCGCACAAGGCGGGCCTGTTGCTCTACGGCGCGCGGCTGACGCGTGCGATCGGCACGCCGAACGTGTTCTCGGCGTCGACGCTCGACCAGATGCCGAAGCAGCTCGCGGCCGGCTGGATGTTCGGGCACTGGCTGAGCGTCGCGGTGCCGGATCTCGATCGCACCGACCTGCTCGTCGTGCTCGGCGCGAATCCGGTCGCGTCGAACGGCAGCATGTGGACGGTTCCCGACTTCAAGGGCAAGGCGAAGGCACTGCGGGCGCGCGGCGGCCAGCTGATCGTGATCGATCCGCGCCGCACGGAGACGGCGGCGATCGCGGACCGCCACCTGACGATCCGGCCCGGCGGCGATGCGTTCCTGCTGCTCGCGATCGCGAACACGCTGTTCGCCGAGGGCCTCGTGCGGCTCGGGCGGATCGAGCCGCACGTCGCGGGGCTCGACGACCTGCGCGCCGCCGTCGAGGGCTTCACGCCGGAGCGCGTCGCCGCGCGCTGCGGGATCGCCGCCGAGGACATCCGCGCGCTCGCGCGCCAGCTCGCGACGACCGAACGCGCCGCACTCTACGGCCGCATCGGCACGTGCACGCAGGAGTACGGCACGCTCGCGTCGTGGCTCGTCGACGTGATCAACGCGCTGACCGGTCACCTCGACGTCCCCGGCGGCGCGATGTTCCCGAAGGCCGCCGCGTTCGCCGCGAACACGCTCGGCGCGCCGGGCAAGGGCAAGGGCATCTCGGTCGGGCGCCGGCGCAGCCGCGTATCGGGCGCGCCCGAGGTGTTCGGCGAGCTGCCGATCACGTGCCTCGCCGAGGAGATCGAGACGCCGGGCGACGGCCAGATCCGCGCCGCGATCGTCGTCGCCGGAAACCCGGTGCTGTCCGCGCCGAACGGTCCGCGGATCGCGGCCGCGCTCGCGAAGCTCGAGCTGATGATCAGCTTCGACATCTACCTCAACGAGACGTCGCGCCACGCGCACGTGATCCTGCCCGCGTTCAACTCGCTCGCCGAGCCGCACTTCGACGTCGCGTTCCCGCAGCTCGCATGGCGCAACGTCGCGCGGTACAGCCCTGCCCTCCTCGCGCCGCCCGCCGGCCACCCCGCCGAGTGGGAGATGCTCGTGCGCCTGATCGGCATCGTGCGCGGCAAGGGCGCCGCCACCGACATCGCCGCGCTCGACGACGAGCTCACCGCCGACGACGTCGCGCGCACCGTCGGGCCGGCCGCGCCGCAGCTGCTCGCGCAGGTCGCGCACCTTCGCGGCCCCGATCGTCTGTTCGAGCTCGCGCTGCGCGGCGGACCGTACGGCGATCTGTTCGGCGCCCGCGCCGGCGGCCTGACGCTCGACGCCGTGCGCGCCGCCCCTGCCGGCATCGATCTCGGCGAGCTCGCGCCGCGGATTCCGGAGCTCTTACGCACGCCGTCGGGCAAGGTCGAGCTCGCGCCGCCGCCGCTCGTCGCCGATGTCGCGCGCGCGCGCGCCGATCTCGATCGCCCCGTGCCGCCACTCGTGATCATCGGCCGCCGTCACCTGCGCTCGAACAACAGCTGGATGCACAACATCCCGACGCTCGCGGCCGGCAAGTTCCGCGGCGCCCTGCTCGTCCATCCCGACGATGCCGCGCGCACCGGCGTCCGCGACGGCGGCCGCGCCCGCGTCAGCCGCGATGGCCGAGCGATCGACGTCACCGTCGAGGTCACCCGCGACATCTCGCCCGGCGTGATCAGCCTGCCGCACGGCTGGGGCCACGGGCAGGCCGGCACGCGGCTCGCGATCGCCGCGGAGCGACCGGGCGCGAACCTCAACGCGATCCTCGACGACACCCTGCGCGACCCGCTGTCGGGCAACGCCGTGCTCGGCGGAGTCGCGGTCGAGCTCGCGCCCTTATAGGAACGGCAGCGCGACGTAGTCGCGGTGGACGAATCGCCAGTCGACGTAGTCGTTGTCGGTCAGGCCGAGCTCGGCGAAGACCGCATCGGAGAGGTCGATGCCCGCCTTGTTGACCGGCGTGCGATAGGCGCCGCGGCCGCGCTCGCTCGCGGGCGGCTCGTCGTGTTTCCAGTACGGATCGTCGACGTTCCACGGGCCGACGTCGAGGCACGGCACGACGACGACGCGGCCGCGGTAGCGCACCTCGACGTCGCGGTGGAGCGCGCTGCGATCGGGGAGCGCGACGAACCGATCGCCGGGATGGATGATCGTGCGGCTCGACGTCAGGCTGCCGACCATGCCCTCGCGCGTCGCGAACACGTGCTGCCAGCTACCCGGCTGGCGGCGGCTGTAGATCGACCAGCCGATGATCGAGCCGGCGACGACCGCGAGCACCGCGATGCGAAGGCGGAGGTGCTTCGAGCGGCGGCGAGCCATCAGAACTCGACGACGGTGCGGATCGATGTGCCTTCGTGCATCAGGTCGAACGCGTCGTTGATCTTCTCGAGCGGCAGCTTGTGCGTGATCAGCCGATCGATCTCGATGCGGCGATCCATGTACCAGTCGACGATGCGCGGGACGTCGGTGCGACCTCGCGCGCCGCCGAACGCCGACCCCTTCCACACGCGGCCGGTGACGAGCTGGAACGGACGCGTCGCGATCTCCTGCCCGGCTCCCGCGACACCGATGATCACGCTGACGCCCCAGCCGCGGTGGCAGCACTCGAGCGCCTGGCGCATCAGCTGGACGTTGCCGACGCACTCGAAGCTGTAGTCGGCGCCGCCGCCGGTGAGCTCGACGAGGTGCGCGACGAGGTCGCCTTTGATCTCGCGCGGGTTCACGAAGTGCGTCATGCCGAAGCTGCGGCCGAGCGCCTCGCGCGCGGGGTTGATATCGACGCCGACGATCTGCTCGGCCCCGACGAGCTTCGCGCCCTGCACGACGTTGAGGCCGATGCCGCCGAGGCCGAACACGACGACGCGCGCGCCCGCCTCGACCTTCGCCGTCCACAGCACGGCGCCGAGGCCGGTCGTGACGCCGCAGCCGACGTAGCAGATCTTGTCGAACGGCGCGTCGGAGCGGACCTTCGCGAGCGCGATCTCGGGGTGCACGGTGTGGTTCGCGAACGTCGAGCAGCCCATGTAGTGATGGATCGGCTTGCCGTTGTACGAGAACCGGCTCGTGCCGTCGGGCATCAGGCCCTTGCCTTGTGTCGCGCGGATCGCCGTGCACAGGTTCGTCTTGCGCGAAAGGCACGACTTGCACTGCCGGCACTCGGGTGTGTAGAGCGGGATCACGTGATCGCCGGGGCGCAGCGTCGTGACGCCGGGCCCGACCTCGACGACAACGCCCGCGCCCTCGTGCCCGAAGATCACCGGGAACAGGCCTTCAGGATCGGCGCCCGAGCGCGTGAACTCGTCGGTGTGGCAGATGCCGGTCGCCTTGATCTCGACGAGCACCTCCCCCGCCTTCGGGCCCTCGAGGTCGACCTGCTCGATCACCAGCGGCTTGCCCACCTCGAACGCGATCGCAGCGCGAGTCTTCATGGGCGCGACGGTAACGCGTTACCGCAAGGTATGCTCGCGCCGATGGCGTACTACCGCGCAGCCTTCATGTGGCAGGTGCAGCTCGCGGCCGTGGTGATCCTGTTTCCGATCTGTCTCGTGATCGCCGCGTTCTCGGGTTGCGATCTGCGACGCCGTGGTGACAAGCACGCGTGCCGCGACGGCGCCGCCGACAAGTGCATGGCCGTCGGCACGTTCTACGAGGCGCGCACCGACGGTCTGATCGCGACGATGCTGAGCAACGCGGTCACCGCCGAGGACTACTACGACAGCGCGTGCAAGCTCGGAAAAGTCGACGGCTGCGCGCGCGTGGGGCACATGATCGTCGTCGGCGCGTACGACTCGATCGCCGACCCGCACGTCACGCGCCGCCAGGGCCTGAAGGCGCTCGCGAAGGCGTGCGACGGCGGCGTGTCGAGCGCCTGCAGCGAGCTGGCGGACGCCTCCGAGCCCGCCGACGCGGTGCCCGTGCTGTCGAAGGCGTGCAACCGCGGTGACAAGGACGCCTGCGGCAAGCTGATCACCGCCCTCACGGCGACCGATCCGACGCGTGC
>JAFAOG010000420.1 GCA_019237945.1 Deltaproteobacteria bacterium
TCGACACCGCGAACCAGCGCAAGCACTACTACGAGCAGGGCGTCGGCCGCGGCATCGCGCGCTCCGGAGTCCCGCGCGCCGAGCTGTTCATCCAGACCAAGTTCACGTTTCGCGACGGGCAGGACCACCGGCTGCCGTACGACGAGCGCGCGCCGATCCGCGAGCAGGTCAAGCAGTCGCACGCGTCGTCGCTCGAGCACCTCGGCATCGCGAAGATCGACAGCTACGTGCTGCACGGCCCGTCGCGCGCGCACGGCCTCGCGCCCGCCGATCGCGAGGCGTGGGAGGCGATGGAGCAGCTGCCGGTCGGCGCGCTCGGGATCTCGAACGTCAACGTGGGCCAGCTGAAGGAGCTGCTCGCGATCGCGAACAAGAAGCCGGCGTTCGTGCAGAACCGCTGCTACGCCTCGACGGGCTGGGATGCCGAGGTGCGCGCGATCTGCGCCGCCGAGAACATCACGTACCAGGGCTTCTCGCTGCTGACCGCGAACCGCAGCGTCGTCGCGCGGCTCTCTCCGCTGGCCGCGAAGTACAAGGTGCAGCCGCCGCAGATCGTGTTCCGGTTCGCGCAGCAGCTCGGCATGCTGCCGCTGACCGGCACCAAGGATCCGGCGCACATGAAGCAGGACCTCGCCGCCTCCGAATTCACGCTGACGAAGGACGAGGTCGCGAGCATCGAGAAACTCAACTAGCATCGGGCGATGCGTGTCCTGATCGCCATGGTGCTGTGTCTGCCTGTCGTCGCGTTCGCGCAAGCGCCGCCGCCCGCCACCGAGCGCTGGCAGATCACGATCAGCACGACGACCGACGAGAGCGCGTCGACGAGCAAGGACGAGCCGCGCTACAAGGAGACGTACAAGGACTCGCTTCACAGCGAAGCTCACGTCACCGCGGTGGTGGAGGCATTCGCGAGCACGGGCGGGTATCAGAGCCTGCGTGTCGTCAGCCTCTCGGCGAGCGGGTCGTCGCGGACGACGCACGAGGAGCACATCAAGCGCCTCGACGTCGATTCCGAGCACCACAACGAGACCGATGACTGGACGGAGGAGAGCTCGGCCACGGCCGAACCGCCGGCGACCAAGGACGGCGTGGTCGCGTTCACCGTGAATCCCGCTGGAGTCGCCGCCAGCGCGGCGGTGAGGTTTCGCGGCGCGAGCACGAACAAGCGGACGCACACCGACTACCGAGGCACGACCCACAAGGACGATTCGACGCCGATCGACGAGGTCGACTCGTTAGGCTTCTACGGGCCTGCGACCGCCGAGATGGTGTCGTCGCGCCACTACACCGGCAGCGAGACCGACACCGGCAATCCGACCGCGAACGCGAAGCTCGGGCAGACGCAAGTCACGGTGACGACGGTCGACATCCAGCCGCTGACGCCGCGCCCCGATGCGGAGCTCGTGCTGTCGATCCCGCATTACGAGGACTGGCTGCCTGACCCCAAGTCGCCGCTCGTCGTCACGGCGACGCTCAAGGGGAAGAAGGGCAAGCTGCCGGCGGACCTGCACCTGTCGAAGCTCCACGCCAAGCTCGTCGGCACATCGAGCGAGCCGGGCGAGTCGGTCAACTGGCCGCTCCACCCGACGAAGACCGAGAAGGACCTCGTGGTGAAGGGCGGCAACGCGCGGGATGCCGCGCAGCAGGAGATCGAGATCCCGTTCGCGCACGACACCGAGCAGGTCGAGGTCGACGCGACCGACTACGGCGGCTGGAGCGAGCTCGTGATCACCGGCGATCTCACGGACGGCCGCACGCTGACCGCCGTGCTGCCAGGCAAGCCGAACGTGCTGCTGCCGTATCGGGACGCGAAGTCCCACGTCGCGACGGCGTGGAAGAAAGCAAACAAGGCGGCGTCGCTAGCCGATGACGACGACAGCGAGACCAAGCCCGCCGGCAAACCGGGCGCACCCGGCGACGGGCTCACGCTGTACGAGGAGTATCGCGGCATGCAGTGCGGCGACGCGCACGTGCGACTCGACCCGGCGAACAAGGACCTGTTCGTGCACAACCGGATCGGTGCGCCGGCGGACGCGGGCTTGAAGCTGCTGCAGACGGCCAGCGGGATCGCGGTGCATGGCTGTCTCGCCAAGGACCAGCTGCTCGACTCGCGCGTCGTCAACGCAAACCACGGCGATGGACCGCACCTCGTCGATCAGCACGCGATCGTCCTCAAGTATCCCGACGCCGAGACCGACGATTCGCCGCGCAAGCGCTCGGGTGCATATGGGGGCGGCGGCGCGAGCGAGCGGATCGGCACGCCGGGTCAGGTCAAGTACGTCACCGTCGACGAGCACGACGCCCACGTCAAAGCCCTCGGCGAGCTCGACTGGGACATCGAGGTCGCGCACGAGCTCATGCATGCGATGGGCGTCGAGCACCACGGCGAGGAAGACGTGCAGCCCGCGTACTGGGAGTACACGCCGGCCGGCGACCTGATCGAGCGCGCGACGACGGCCGCAACGATCACGGTGCAGGACGAGCTGGGGCACGTACTCCCGCGCACCGATCACTGGATGCAGCAGCTCTGGGTCCAGCACCCCGACGAACCGATGTCGATGGGCCTCTACGTCGCGCACGTCCACGGCGAGCACAGCGGCGACGAGCATTGCATCATGCGCTACGCGGTCAGTCAGCCGGTCTCGATGCCCGACGGCACGATGGACTTTCTGACCATCTTTGTCGACGAGAAGAATCCGAACGTGCGGCACCTCGTCCCGAAGCGTGAGCCGCTCGGGACACACCTGTGCACGTCGAAGACAGGGACGGGCAACAACGCTCCCGGCCATCGCCCGACTCGCTGGCACGGCGACGCGACGCGAGGAGATTGCGCACATCAGTTCGTCGTCTCGGATCGCTTCCCGATCGCCGAGCACGCCGCGCAGTCTCACTGATCGTGCGCACACGCCACACGTGAGGCGCGAGCAAGACCCGGGGCCCGCGGGAGGCGTTCTCCCTCGGAAGCGCTACGGTTTTTCCGAGGCGGCGTATGCGCACGGACCTTCCCCCCGAGCTCCCGGCGCGCGCGGTGGTCCTCGCCGTGAGGCCCGAGGTCGATGGCGCGCGCTATCCCGCGAAGCGCGTCGTCGGCGAGAGCGTCGAGGTCGAGGCCGACATCATCGGCGATGGCCACGACGTGCTGCGCGCGCAGCTGCTCCACCGGCCGCCGGGTGCGACCGAGTGGCACGAGATCGAGCTGCACCACAAGGCGAACGACACCTGGTGCGCGACGTTCGAGACGACCGTGATGGGCCGCCATCACTACACCGTGATCGCGTGGGTCGATGCGTTCGCGACGTGGCGGCGCGGGCTCGAGCGCAAGTTCGCCGCCGGCACCGACGTCAAGGTCGAGCTGCTCGAGGGCGCGATGCTCGTCGAGCGCGTGGCGCCCGATGTCGCGAAGAAGCTGCGCGGGGATGCGCCGGTGCCGGATCGCGTCGCAATCGCGACGAGCACGGCGCTCGCCGAGACGATGCAGCGCCATCCCGACAAGACGCACGCGTCGCGCTACCGGCACGAGCTCGAGATCCTCGTCGAGCGCCCGCTCGCGGCGGCCTCGGCCTGGTATGAATTCTTTCCGCGCTCGTTCGGCGGGCTGCGCGAGTCGGAGAAGATGCTCGCGTACGTCGCCGAGCTCGGCTTCGACATCGTGTACCTGCCGCCGATCCATCCGATCGGCCTCGCGTTCCGCAAGGGCCCCGACAACGCGCCGACCGCGGGACCGAATGATCCGGGCTCGCCGTGGGCGATCGGAGCGGCCGAGGGCGGTCACACGGCGGTGCATCCCAAGCTCGGCACGCTCGCCGATTTCGATCATTTCGTCGC
>JAFAOG010000431.1 GCA_019237945.1 Deltaproteobacteria bacterium
CGGCCCGCTCGCCGATGGAGCCACCGATGCGGCCACCGACGCACATGCCGACGCCAGCCCGGATGCCGCGGTCGCGCCGCCGGGCGTGCAGTGCTTCACCGAGTGGCAGCGCACGCCGAACTGCGCGGCGCCGTCGATCACCGCCGCGTACCTGACGCAGAACTGCGCCGGGACGACCGGCATCTTCGTCGTCGGCTCGGGCTTCGAGTCCGCAAACCTGTTCGACATCAACAACGGCTGGATGGCCCACGGCCCGCGCGCGCTGCCGACGCAGCTCAACCGTGATTCGTGGAATGTCCTGACGCCGACGTTCGTGTGCATCACGACCAACGCGGATCCGAGCTACTGGACCGGCTGGCAGATGCAGGTCCGCAACCCCGATGGCCAGCTGTCGAACAGCGTCACCGTCACGAACCAGCTCTCCGCGCGCCCGCCGCTGCCGACGACCGACAGCATCGATCCGTTCGATCCCGACGCCTGCCTCGAAGGCGGCATGACGCAGCAAGAAGCGCTCACGCACTTCGCGCCCGGTGCGAGCACGGCGACGATCGGCACGCTCGCGATCGTCTCGCACACGCGCGCCTGCAACGCGGCGACCGGCTGCCAGGCGTGGACCGCACCGACCGCCGTGTCGTCGACGCCGATCGGCCTCGCGATCGCGAACGCAGGCGCGGTCGACCTGACACTCGACGGCAGCGACTGCGGCCGCCTTGGCGCGAGCGATTACACGCTGACGTACAACAGCTGCGGCGCGTACGAGGTTCATGTCGCGGCGCACTGCCTCATGCTGTCGCGCACGCAGCGCACGTCGGTCGCCAACGATGGCAGCTACTCGCAGACCGACACGGGCGCCGTGCTGCGCTTCTAACGCGTCGCGATTCGGAGTCTAATGCCGCGATGCGGACCCTATCCTTGATGCTCGGCCTGCTCGTCGCGTGCGGCGGGACGCAAGCCAAGACCACGATCAACACCCAGCAGGACTACGAGACCACCGTCAGCCAGATCATCGACGAGGTGATCGAGGTCTTCAAGGCCGACGGCATCAACTGCCAGCTCGTCAATTCCGACCTCAAGTCGATCAACAAGTCGCAGAAGCTCGCCGCCGCGAAGGACTGGGCGTCGAAGAATCCCGACGCGAAGGCGACCGCCAAGCAGAAGATCGCGGCGCGCCGGGCCGAGCTCGACAAGGCGGCGGAGCCCGCGATCCGCCAGTGCGGCATGGAAACCGAGACCGTGCTCGGCAGCCTGACGCAGCAGTCCCCGCAGTAAGTCGGCTACTGCGCGGTCAGCGTCAGGTCGTCCCACTCGTACGTCGACGTGTAGTCGTTGTTGCCCGTGTAGCCGTAGATCGTGACGCGCGCGAACGCCGTGCCCGCCGGTGCCGTCGCGGTGCGCGTGATCGCGTGCTCCGTCGCGCTCGCGCCGGGCGTCACCGAGGCGCGGCCGATGCGCGCGTACGACGCGTCGAGGAAGTCGAGGTACAGCACCTGGCCGGTTCCGCCGGAGATCCAGCGTACGTTCGCGCTCACCGTGTACGTGCCGGGACCCGCCGCGACGAGCTGCGCGACCGAGACGTTGCCGACGAGCGCGTCGTAGACGCTGAGCACGCCGCCGGCGGCCGCGACCGATCCGTTCGTCGTCGCCGAGTACCACGTCCCGACGTCGCGCACGCTCGTGTACGGCACGCCGCTCGTCACCTGCGTCGCGCTGAAGTCGCCGCCGGTGAGCAAGTTGCTCGGCGGGGGAGGCGGGGGAGGGTCGGTCATACCCGTCGTCATGACCTCGTCGACATAGCCGCCGAAATCCGTCACCCAGTACCAGCCGTAGGTCGCGTTCGCGTCGTACGCGCGCGCGATAGCGATCACGCGATAGCTCGCGCCCTTCATGTTCGCGTCGTGGCCCGGGGAATTCTTCCACTGCGTGAACGTATCCACGCCGCCGGCGTTTCCGGCCGCGATGTTTTCCGCGAGATACGTGTTGTAGTTGTAGTAGCGGCGGATGCGATCGCTCCACGACGTGCCGTCCTGGCTGTCGTGCGAGAAGTAGTTCTTCGTCGCCATGTCCGTCGCGTGGAACTCGCTCGCATGCGTGAGCGCGACCGACACCTGGAGCGGCGCCAGCGCGTTCGCGACGCGGTAGTCGTTGATCTGCTGCAGGAACACGCGCTCCTCGGCGTCGAGCCCGTCGTCGATCGAGATCAGCGCGCGCTGCGCGTTGTCCTGCGCGGGCGCCTCGTCGCTCGTCTCGCCGGTCGCGGCCGGCGGCGCAGCCACGCCGGGAGGTGCGGGATCGCCGACCATGCAACCGGTCGCCGCGAGAGCACCGACCGCGAGCGCAACAGATCGCATCATGGCTGCGTACGTTAGCGGTCGTCGCATCGCCGCGAGCCTCGCGCCCTCTAAACAGCGCTGTCTGACACCGCGACCACAGCTCGCCAGAAATCCTTTGAGCTCAAACTTCGTCGGAAACCGGCATGACGACGGCGCGCGTCAACCGTCCGTTGCTCAGATTGTGCACCGTCAACTCGCGGTAGGATGGCCGCGTGACGCTGTACGGGTCTGCGCTCGAGCACCTGCTGTACCCCGCGTGGGAACGCCTTCGCGGACGGCCGACGTTCGAGCTGCTCGCGCACCTCCGCCGGATGGAGCGCGCGAGCGCCGACGAGCAGGAAGCGCTGCGCAGCGGCCTGTTGCGGCGGCTCGTGCGGCACGCGTACGAGCAGACCGGCTACTACCGGCGCGTCCTCGATGCCGCGGCCCTGCACCCCGACGACATCAACGACGTCGCGGTGCTGCCGCTGCTCGATCGCGCGACCGCGAAGGCCACCGTCGACGAGCGCACCGCACGCTGGCCGCGCGTCGCCGTGACGAAGACGACGAGCGGTTCCACCGGCGAGCCGCTCGAGGTCCGATTCTCCGCCGAGTCGCGCTACTGGCGCGATGCGACGCGGTGGCGGGGCTTCGGCTGGGGCGGCTACCGCATGGGCATGAAGGCGATGCACGTATGGGGCGTGCCCGCGACGGCGCCGAAGGGACTGCACCGCGCGAAGCTCGGCCTCGACCGCACGCTGCGCCGCGATGTCTACGTCAGCTGCATGGTGCGCTCCGACGAGGCGCTCCGCGCGATGGTCGACACGATCCGTCGTGACCGCCCGCAGGCGATCCTCGGCTACGCGCAGGCGATCGCCGATCTCGCGCGCTTCGTCGGGCGCCACGGCCTTCGCGACTGGGCCGACATCCCGGTCATCTACGGCGCCGAGCGGCTGTGGCCGCACGACCGCGCGGATCTCGAGCGCGCGTTCGGACCGGCGGTGTTCGAGACGTACGGCTGCCGCGAATTCACGCTGATGGGCGCCGAGTGCGAGATGCACGACGGGCTGCACGAATCGGCGGAGAACTTGATCGTCGAGATTCTCGTCGAGGAGCGCGGTGGTGGCTGGCGCGCGGCGCGCCCCGGCGAGGTCGGCGAGGTCGCGGTCACCGATCTGCACAACCTCGCGTGCCCGATGATTCGCTACCTGACCGGCGACCGCGCGGTCGCGCGCGAGCAGACGCCCTGCGCGTGCGGCCGCACGCTGCCGCGCTTTGGTCCCGTCGACGGCCGCGTGACCGAGACGCTGCGCGACGGCGAAGGCAATCCCGTCGAGGGCATCCTGTTCAACATCCTCTTCCTCGAGCTCGCGCCGCACACGCGCCAGTTCCAGGCGGTGCAGCGATCCGACCGCAGCGTCATCCTCAACGTCGTCCCGCAAGGCGATGCATTGCCGCCCGACGCGACCGCGATGATTCACGCGTTCGTCGGCAAGCACCTGCGCGGCGTGCCGTTCGAGATCCGGCTCGTGCGGGATATCCCGCTGACGCGGGCGGGGAAGCTGCAGCGCGTCGTCGTCGAGCGCGCGGCCTGAGCGCGGCTACTGGACGACCAGGATTCCCTTGGTCATGTGCATGCCGCACGCGTACTCGAGCGTGCCGGCCTTCGCAAACGTCGCCGTGATCTCGACCGGCTTGTCGAGCGGCAGCTCGCGCTCGATCGTCTTGCCATCCGCGAGCGTCAGCACGATCGACTTCGCGCACGTCGCGTCGGTCTTGCGCGTGAACACGAGCGTCAGCGGCGTCTTCGCGGGGACCTTGACCGTCCCGGGATCGAAGCCCGCGCGGGTCACCGCGATCTCGAACCGCGGCGACTTCGCGGCCGGCGCATCCGCGTGCGCGACGCTCGCCAGACACAGAAGGACGACAAACTTCATCATGGTGAATAGGCGCGACACCCGCGCGCCGTGACACCTCTGTGGTAGCACGAGCGTTCGACTTCTGTGAGGTGCCGCGGTACGACCGCAGAATGTCGCTCGATCGCAGGAAGATGCTCGGTTCGACGCTCGCGGCGGGGGCGGCGGTCGTCGGTGCGCGACGGCTCGCGCGGGCGCAGCCAGGCGACATGCCCGGCATGCCGATGCCGAAGCCTCCGACATCTCCGCACCCGGCCGCCGCGGCTGCTCCGCCGGCCGGCGCCCACTACACACCGGTCGTCGTTCCGAACGGCCGCACGTTGCCGTTCGAGCTCAAGGACGGCGTGAAGATCTTCCATCTCGTCGCCGAGCCGGTGAAGCACGAGATCGCGCCCGGCCTCGAGATCATGGCGTGGGGCTACAACGGCGGCACACCGGGCCCGCTGCTCGAGGCGGTCGAGGGCGATCGCGTCCGCATCTACGTGACGAACAAGCTCGACGAGCCGACGACCGTCCACTGGCACGGCGTGCCCGTGCCGAACGGAATGGATGGCGTCGCCGGCCTGACGCAGAGCTACATCAAGCCGGGCAAGACGTTCCGCTACGAGTTCACGTTCACGAGGGCGGGGACGTTCATGTACCACCCGCACCTCGACGAGATGACGCAGATCGCGCTCGGCATGTCGGGCATGATCGTCGTGCATCCGCGCGAGCACGCCGAGACGCGTCGCGTGCGCGACTACTCGCTGATGCTGCACGAGTGGAAGATCCCGATCGGTGCCTCGCGCCCCGATCCGCTCGCGATGAACGACTTCAACGTGCTCACGTTCAACAGCAAGTCGTTCCCGGCGACCGAGCCGCTCGTCGCAGAGGTCGGCGACCTCGTCCGCATCCGCCTCGGCAACCTCGGACCGATGGATCATCATCCGATCCATCTCCACGGCATGGCGTTCGAGGTCACCGAGACCGACGGCGGCGCCATCCCGAAGTCCGCGCGTTGGCCCGAGACGACCGTCCTCGTGCCCACCGGCACGGTGCGTGTGATCGAGCTCGTCGCGACGGCGCCCGGCGACTGGCCGATGCACTGCCACATGACGCATCACGCGATGAACCAGATGGGCCACGAGGCCGCGAACGTGATCGGCGTCGATAGCCGCGGCATCAACGAGAAGCTCGGCCACGTCGTGCCCGGCTCGATGGTGATGGGCGAGACCGGCATGGGCGACGCGATGATCATGGCGATGCCGAAGAACGCGATCTCGATGATGGGCGGCAAGGGCCCGTTCGCCGACATCGACATGGGCGGCATGTTCACGATCCTCAAGGTGCGCCCCAAGCTCGGCGCCGACCCGGGCTGGTACAGCCACCCCAAGGGAACCGTCGCCGACGAGGCGTCCGCCGCCGATCTCGCACGAGACGGCGTCAAGCTCTAGCAGGTCACTGACCGGAGCCGTCGTCCGAGCCATCCGCAAACACGAGCGGGTAATCGACCTCGACGGTCTCGCCGTCGCCGAGTGGTGGCAGCTCGAGCGTCTGTAGCGTGCCGCGAATGCAGTCGTCGAGCGTGCTCGGCAGCGCGCGCTGCTTCTCGTCGAACAGCTGCTTCGCGTCGATCAACGTCCCGACATCCGGGTCACCGGTGAGCGTGAAGTGCGCGCGAATCTCGAGATGGTCGCCGATCGTCGCCTTCGCACGCGCCGCGCCATAGCAGTCCGCGAGGAACGGCAGCACCTCGTGCATCGCGCTGCGGATCACCTCCTTGTCCATGTCCCCCTCGTGATCCGAGCCTGCCCCGCCGCCCGTGGGCTCGCCCGCGCCCGGAGACGGACGAACCGGCGCGTGCCCGGCCTTGCGTGCAGCCTGCGCGGCGGCGATCTGCGCGGCCAGCTCGCGGCGCTCGTCGGTGCTCGCGAGCTTGCGCACGTGCTGAGGCGGCGGGGCAGGGGAGGCCGTTGGTACCGCCGCCGGTGCCACCGTGCTCGGCGCCGCCGTGCTCGACGACGCAGCCCCGGGACGCGCGACGGCCGCGGTGCGCGGGACCCAGTGCCAGATCGCGCCGGCGAAGGCGACGGCGACGATCGCGGCAACCAAGATCTTCTTCATGAGGACAGCTCCGATCGTGACGGATGTGGTGTGCGCCGGCGGTGCCGCAAGCGGCGCGAGCGAGGCGAGCCACGCGCGGCGATCGCCCTGACTGCGCGCATCGAGCCGGCGGCGCAGCTGGTCGAGCGCGTGCTTGTGACGCCCGCGGACCGTCGCTTCGGGAACGCCGTCGCGGCGCGCGATCGCGGCGAACGTCTCGCCGTCGAAGTAGTGGCGGAGCAGCGTCGTGCGGTACGGGTCGTCGAGCGCCATCACGAGCTCGACGAGCATGCGAAACGTCTCGGCGCGCGCGACCGTCTCGTCGGCCGAGCTCGGCGGTGTCGCGATCTGCGTGACCGCGTCTTCGCGCCGCGTCCGCCGGGCCGCACTGCGATGCGACATCCGGCTCGCATTACGCAGCACCCGTGCGAGCCATGGCTTCGCCGGCAGATCGGGATCCGGAGGCGACCGCAGCGCGGCGACGTACGTCTCCTGCACGGCATCGTCGGCGTCGGCGCCTCCGACCAGCTTGCGCGCGAGGTCACGCAGCCAGTCGGCGTGGGCGAGCAGGGAAGCGACGTCGTCGGCGGCCATTCACAGGGGACTATGCCGCCGGCGGGCCGTCCGTTGCCGAAATCGTGGTGTAACCTCCGTCCGTCGTGGAGGCCGTGATCGGGTTGATCGTTATCTTGTTCATCTACCTGGTGATCAAGGCAGCGGCGGGCGGCGCGAGCGGCGGCTACGACAGCCTCGTCGCGCGCGGTGTTCCGGCGCGCGGCATCCTGCTCCAGGTCGCGAGCGTCGGGACCAAGGTCGGCACGGTGTCGCGGCGGTTCGAGCTGCGCCAGGTCTGGGTCGACATCGAGATCCCGGGGCAGAAGCCGTACGAGGTCAACACGAGCGCCGTGATCCCGCTCAACCTCGTTCGCGACGTGCTGCCGGGCGCGACCGTCGAGCTCCGTGTCGATCCCAAGAATCCGTCGAAGATCGCGATCATCGGGCCCGGTACCGGGTTCGTGCAGCAAGCCCTGAGGACGTCATGACCAAGCAGATTCGCTGCGAAGAGTGCGGTGCGCCGATGCAGCCGCACACCGATGGCCGCCGCTACACGTGCGGTCACTGCGGCGCCGAGAAACAGGTCGCGATCGATACCGAGCAGCTCGCCGAGGGCATGCGGCTCGATCTGTCGAACGTCGAGGCGTTCCTCGTCGGGCTCGCGAGCTCGCTGCTCCACGCGTTCCCGGGCAAGACGCGCGTGCTGCACGAGGGCAGCCAGCTGATCCTGCTCGAGCTCAACCTCGACCCGCACATGTACGTCGCCAAGCGCGAGCTCGCCGGGCAGTACACGGCGCAGTACAAGAAGCTGGTCCGCGGCGTCGCGCTCAAGACGAAGGTGCTGCCCGTCGACGAGTGGGTGAAACAGCTGACGCAATCGATCGCCGATCACGCGAACCAGACCGCACAGGTCGCGCAGGTCCTGGCCCAGCTCCGAGGAACGATCTGATGCAGCCCCACCAGCGCCCGCAGCTCAACGATCTCCCGCAGCACGCGAAAGAGCGGCTCGCGGAGATGCGCGAGCACAAGTTCTTCACGAGCGACCTCTCGGTCAACGAGTTCCTGCTCGTCAAGGAAGCCGGTTTCCAGCCGCTCGGCCTCGTGATGGGCAGCTCGATCTTCAACATCGGGCTCCAGCAGATCCGCCACGGCGTCAACGAGGAGCTGACGACGCTGACCCAGGCGCTCTACAGCGCGCGCGAGCTGGCGATGGTGCGCATGGAAGAGGAAGCCGACGAGCTCGGCGCCGACGGCATCGTCGCGGTGCGGCTCACGCTCAACATCCACGCCTGGGGCGCCAACGTCATCGAGTTCATGGCGATCGGCACGGCGGTGAAGTCCGACCAGCCCGGCTTCCGCGGCGCCGAGAACCGACCGTTCACGAGCGACCTCTCGGGCCAGGACTTCTGGACGCTGCTCACCGCCGGCTATCGCCCGCTCGGCTTCGTGATGGGCAACTGCGTCTACTACGTCGGGCAGGCGCCCGGCGGCCAGGTCACCGAGAACAAGGAGCTCGCCGGGCCGACGCAGGCGCTCTACGACGCGCGCGAGCTCGCGATGGAGCGAATGCAGGTCGAAGCCGAGTCGCACGGCGCGGCCGGCATCGTCGGCGTGACGATCGACGAGAACAACCACACGTGGGGCCCGAGCGTGCTCGAGTTCTCGGCCGTCGGCACCGCGGTCGTGCCGATCCGCGACGATCACCACATCGAGCGCCCGCAGCTGATCCTGACGGTGGGTGACTGATGGACATCCCCGAGCGCGCGGTCAAGCGGCTCAAGGAGGAGCGCGAGGGCCGCCTCTTCACGAGCGACCTCACGGTCAGCGAGTTCCTGCTCGCGCGCGACGCCGACGTCCATCCGATCTCGCAGGTGATGGGCAGCTGCATCTATCACGTCGGCCAGATCCCCGACTACAAAGGCAAGACGAGCGAGATCACCGTGATCAGCGACGCCCATCGCGAGTCGAGGCGCCGCGCGCTATCGCGGTTGTTCCAGGAGGCGTCGCTCGTCGGCGCCGATGCCGTCGTCGGCGTGCACCTGCGCGATCGCATGATCACGATGGGCGCACGCGGCAAGGGTGGCGACGACGGCGGCGAGGTGCTCGAGTTCACGGTCGTCGGCACCGCGGTGCGCGCGCCCTGGATCACGCATCCGCAAGGCCAGCCGATCATCACCGACCTCTCCGGCCAGGAGCTCTGGGCGCTCGCCCAGGAGGGCTTCGAGCCGTGCGGCTTCTTGTTCGAGTTCTGCCGCTACCACGTCTGGCACGTGACGAAGGGCGTCGGCCCCGGGTGCGTGCAGCTGACGCAGGCGAGTCAGGCCGTGCAGCGCGCGCGCACGATCGCGGCGGACAAGCTGCTGCAGCAGGCGGCGCAGGTGGGTGCCGAGTTCGTGATCGGCAGCGACATCACGATCGAGGTCCGCGAGGTGCCATGCGGCTTCGGCGGCTGCGATCTCGACGATCTCGACGTCGACGTCAGCTGGTTCGGCACCGGCGTGCGCCGGATCCCGGAGAAGCAGGGGCAGCGCGCGCACAACATGCCGCCGTTGATCCTGTCGATGATGCCGCTCGGCCGGCGCAACGACGCCCTGATCGACGCCGAGGACGACGAGGACGATGTCGAGGTGGCCGCCGAGGAGGCCGAGGAGATGGCGCTCGAGGCGGACGAGGCGAGAGGCGAAGGATGAGCGACCCGCAAGACCTCCCGCAACACGCGCGCGAACGCCTCGCGGATATGCGCGAGCGGAAGCTCTTCACGAGCGACCTCTCGGTCAGCGAGCTGCTGCTCGTGCGCGAGGCCGGGTTCGATCCGGTCGGCCTCGTGATGGGCACGTCGATCTACCAGGTCGCGCCGAGGGTCCGCCGCGGCGGCGGCGAGCTCGAGGACACGACGAAGGCGCTCTACCACGCGCGCGAGCTCGCGATGAACCGCATGGAAGAGGAGGCGGACGCGCTCGGCGCCGACGGCATCATCGGCGTGCGGCTGACGATCAACCTCGCGCTCGATCCGCAGCGCCAGCAGTGGACCCAGTACCGCACGTGGTCGAAGTGGACCAAGCAGCAGGGCTTTCGCCGCCCGATCGACGGCACCACCCCGACCGCCGGCTGGTGGCCGAAGTGGCACGACCTCGCGACCCAGCAGTGGCAGCGGTGGTGCGGAATGATGGGCTGGGCGCAGGTGCCGCTCGCGCCGTGGGACCAGCCCAGCGGCCAGGCGAGCTACGCGTTCGGATCGAACACCGCCGAGTTCATCGCGATCGGTACCGCGGTTCGCCATCGCGGCGGAGGCGGTCTCTTCCGGAACAAGCACGGCAAGCCGTTCCAGTCGGACCTCTCGGGCCAGGACTTCTGGATGCTCGTGCGCTGCGGCTACCGCCCGGTCGGCTTCGTGATGGGCAACTGCGTCTACTACGTCCCGCCCGACATGCTGCAAGCGCCCGCGAAGCAGAGCACGGAGCTCACGGCGTACACGCACGCGCTCTACGACGCGCGCGAGCTGGCGATCGAGCGCCTGCAAGACGAGGCGGAGGCGCTCGGTGCGACGGGCGTTGTCGGCGTCACCGTCGCCGAGCACCAGCACTCGTGGCGCGCGCAACCGTGGAACATCGGCAACGCGGCGCTGCAGACCGGTGAGGTGATCGAGCTGTTCGTCGTCGGCACCGCCGTGGTCCAGGGCGAGCCGGGCGAGCTCGGCGATCCGATCCTCGTGCTCTCCGCGAACGATCCGATCGTCAAGGAGAAGACCGAATGACGGCGGCGCTCTCCGAGCTCGGCGTCACCGAGTTCCTGACGCTCGCGCGCGTCGGCTTCCTGCCGCGCGGCCTGGTGATCGGCTCCTGTGTGTTCTCCGCGGGCACGCAGTACGACTGGCGCGTCGCGACGGCGGAGATCAAGACGCTGTCCTCCGCGATGGAGGACGCCCGCCGCATCGCGATCGACGACATGCGCGCCCAGGCCCACCAGCTCGGCGCCGAGGGCGTCGTCGACGTGCGGCTCGAGATCGAGCATCACCTGTGGCGCGGCGCGCGCCAGGTCGCAAAGTGCGTCGCGGTCGGCACCGCGGTCGTCTTCGATCGCGATCACGCTCCGCCGCACCTGCGCGACGCGCCGAGCCTCCGGCTCCGCAACGGCCACCCGTTCGACAGCGACCTCTCGGGCGGCGACTTCGTCACGCTGCTCGCGGCCGGCTATCGCCCGCTCACGGTCGCGATGGGCAACTGCGTCTACGGCATCGACCCACGCGTGCTGCGCCACTACCGCGATCGCGACGAGGAGATCACGCCCGTAACCCAGGCGTTCTTCGACGCGCGCGAGACCGCGATGGAGCGCCTGCAGCAGGACCTCTTCCGCCGCTTTCCACCGGGCTCCGCCGATCACCCGAGCGGCATCGTCGGCATGACGGTCGACGAGTCGGTCTACGGCGGCTCGGGCGCGTCGGGGCCGCCGATCGTCGAGTTCCGCGCGCTGGGCACCGCGATCGCGCCGCTGCCCGCCGGAGATCCGCGTCGCCAGGCGACGCCGCCGCGCCCCAAGCTCGTGGTGCCGCTGGACCGCTAGGGAAAATGGGCCGATTGCGCGGTTGCGGAAGCTCGCCTCTGGATGCTGTCCAGAGTGCTATCCTGGACGTATGAGCCGGTCAGCCGCTGAGGTCTTGGAGGCAGCGCTCGCGCTGCCGGAAGAACAGCGCGCTACCATCGTCGAGAAGTTGCTGGCTAGCCTGGATGGCGCCGTCGATGCCGACTCCGAGACCCAGTGGGCTGTCGAGATCGAGCGCCGCATCGCTCGGATCGAGGCGGGCCAGGCGAAGAGCGTCTCGGTGAATGCGTCGCTCGGACGTCTGCAGCGGATCGCTCGCGGCGGATGACTCGCACCCTCATCGT
>JAFAOG010000548.1 GCA_019237945.1 Deltaproteobacteria bacterium
CGCTCGTGTCGCCGTACCTGTTCGCGCCGCGTCCGTTCTCGCGCGCGGTGACGCGGCCGGGGCCGGTGCTCGTCGCGATGGTGATCGCGGCGACGGGCGCGGTGCTCGCGCGCAAGTGGTACCTGACCGTCGCGAAGGCGGCGTCGCTCGCGATCGGCGTCGAGCTGACGACGACGCAGGCCGATCCGCGCCTCGCGCTCTACCTGCTCGCGATCGCGACGCTGATCTGGACGCTGACCTCGTGCGCGGTCGCCGAGAGCGGCGCGCGCCGTCAGATCGGCGCCGGCATCGCGCTGCTCGTGCTCGGCGGCTACGGCTTCCGCTGGCCGCATCATTACCTGCTGCCGCTCGTCGGGCTCGCGTTCGTCGCCGATGCGGCGCGCCACGTACGTGACGAGGAGCTCGACCAGCTGCCGATCGCGACCGAGACGCCGGCGATCGGCGATCCGGCGTGGCAGTCGTACATCGCGGCGGTGCGGCGCGGGCTCGAGAAGACGTTGAGCGGGCTGCAGAGCCTGTCGATGCGCGGCGAGCAGGGTGTCGTGTCGTCGCTGATCATGGGCGAGCGCGATGGCATCCCGGTGCGCGTGCGGATCGAGCGCGTCGAGGGCAGCGTCGTGGCGCTCGATGTCGTGCTCGGCCGGGAGACGGACGAGGTTCGCGCCGCGACGTTGACGCTGTGGGCGATCCCGCCGCGCACGCTCGGTGTCAATCCGGCCGGCCCGCCCGCGGCGCCGCTGTTCAAGGCGGGCGACAAGCAGCTCGACGAGCGCTTCAAGGTGCGCGGCAGCACGATGGCATTCAACAAGCTGTTCGACGAGGGTCTGCGCGCGCGCACCGCCGCCACGCTCGACGGATGGCTCGCGTACTGGGAGAACGAGAGCGTGCGCTACCGCGTCTATCCCGGCCGCGGCGCGCCGCTCGATCATCCGATGCCGCTCTCCGATCTCGCGCTCGGTCGCCCGGTCACCGCGGATCGGCTCGTTGCGGTCGTCGAGCTACTGGTCGAGCTTGCCACCCGTGGTGTACGACCGGAGTCGTCGACCTCGACCGACTTCGACGCCGAACCCACGGAGCTCTCGTGAAGCGCCTCTGCCTCGTTCTCTTCGCCGCCTGCGCCGCCCCCGTCTACGAAGCGAAGCCGCCGGCGTGGGTCGCGGACACGTCGACGTTCGGCAGCGGTAGCGGCAGCAGCGCCGTGGCCGCGACGGCGACGCTCGCGGATCGGTACCGGCCGGTCGCGCAGAAGATCCTCGCGGCGACGCGCGGCGATCGCGGCGCGTACGACAAGCTCGCGCAGCTGACCGACACGATCGGCCACCGGCTCGCCGGCGAGCCATCGCTCGACAAGGCGATCGCATGGGCGGCCGAGACGATGAAGAACGACGGCCTCGACTCGCACACCGAGAAGGTGATGGTCCCGCACTGGCAGCGCGGCGCGGAGGATGCCGACATCGTCGGGCCGATCACGCGGCCGATGCACATCATCGGGCTCGGCGGCACGGTCGCGACGCCGAAGGGCGGCATCACCGCGCCGATCGTCGTCGTCCACGACTTCAAGGAGCTCGAGGCGAAGGGCGATGCGGTCAAGGGCGCGATCGTCGTCTACAACGCGGCGATGCCGAAGTGGACCGAAGAGCACGGCTCGGGCTACGGCGAGGCCGTCGCGTATCGGTTCGGCGGCGCGTCGGCGGCCGCGAAGCACGGCGCCGTTGCCGTCCTCGTGCGCAGCGTGACCGCCCACAGCCTGCGCACGCCGCACACCGGCGCGATGGGCTACGCCGACGATGCACCGAAGATCCCGGCCGCCGCGGTCACCGTCGAGGATGCCGAGCTGCTCGACCGGCTCGCGCAGCGTGGCTCGACGACCGTGCACCTGCGCGTCGACGATCAGGTACTGCCCGACGTCGAGAGCGCGAACGTGATCGGCGAGCTGCGCGGTCGCGAGAAGCCCGACGAGATCGTCGTGATCGGCGGCCACATCGACTCGTGGGACGTCGGGCAGGGCGCGCACGACGACGGCGCCGGCTGCGTGACGATGATGCAGGCGCTCGCGCTGATCAAGAAGCTCGGCCTTGCGCCGCGGCGTACGATCCGCGTCGTGCTGTTCACGAACGAGGAGAACGGCCTGCGCGGCGGCAAGGGCTACGCGCAGCAGCACGCGAGCGAGATGAGCAAGACGGTGCTCGCCGTCGAATCCGACAGCGGTGGGTTCTCGCCGGTCGGCTTCGATACCGGCGCGAAGGATCCGGAGGCGGCCAAGCATCTGCGCGCGCACGTCACCGACATCGCGACGCTGCTCCGCGCGATCGGCGTGCGCAAGGTCGGCGACGGCCACGGCGGCTCCGACATCGGCCCGATGGAGCCGCTCGGCGTGCCGCAGGTCGGCCTCGACGTCGACAACCGCACGTACTTCGACATCCACCACACCGAGGCCGACACGCTCGACAAGGTCGATCCCGCGCAGCTCGCCGACGACGTCGCGGCGGTCGCCGTGCTCGCGTACATCGCGGCCGACGCGCCCGAGCGCCTGGATCAGTGATCGCGCGGCTCGTCGAAGCACCGCGTGCGCCGTTCGAGACTCTCGACGCGATCGTCGTGCTCGGCGCACCGCTCGCTGCCGATGGCGCGCTGACTCCGATCCTCGAGGAGCGCGTCGCGGCCGCGGCGGCGCTGTACCGGATGGGCGGCGGGACGCATGTCGTCGCGACCGGCGGCGTCACGCATGGCGCACCGCGCGCCGAGGCGGTCGCGATCGCCGAGGCACTGCGCGCGGTGGGCGTGCCGGATGTGATCGTCGAGGACCGCGCGCGCACGACGGCCGACAACGCGCGCTTCACCGCGCAGCTGCTCGCGCCGCTCGGCGTCCGCCGCGTGTGGCTCGTGACGCAGCCGTTTCACGGGCGCCGCGCCGCGTTGCTGTTTCGCCGCGCCGGCCTCGAGCCGCGCGTCTGGCACATCGCCGACAGCCTGCAGTATCGCGATCGCGCGAGGCAGCGCCGCTGGGTCGTGCGCGAGCTGGGTGCGTGGGTCGTGCTCGGCGCGCGGACGCTCGTGCGGCGCGGGTAGTCGGCGCGGACTATTGCGGAGCGACCGTGATCGCGGTCTTTGCCGGCTCGCCGCTGGCGGTCTCGATCTGATCCTGCGCGACGCCCTGATCGACGAGGTTCCACTTCACGGCCTCGGCGCGCTTCTTCGCGAGGTCGGCGTCGGCGTCGTGGCCGGTGACCGTGATCTTCAGATAGGGATAGTCGCGCAGCACCTGCGCGAGCTTCTCGAGCGACAGCTTGCCGGCATCGGTGATCCGCGCCTTGCCGGGCTCGAAGTCCACCGCGCTGGCGGTCGCGAATGCAGTGGCGGCCGCGAGGGGCACCCTCGAGGGTGGCGCCGCGGTCGGCATCTCGATGTCGGGGTGGTCGTCGTCGGGAGGCGGCGCGGTCGTCGTCGGCGTGGTCGTCGGTGCAGTGGTCGGCGCCGTCGTCGGCGCAGGTTGCGGACCGCAGTCCTGCGGACACACGTCGTCGAGCGGCCGCGGCGGCAGCTCGATCACGCGCGACGATCCGCCGAACGCACGGCCGACGCCGATCTGGATCTCCCAGCTCGCCTCGTGCGAGCCGCCGATCACCGGCACCCACACCTCGCGGCCGTCGATGCGGACGAGCCACCGGTTCGCGGGCACGGTGATGCCGGCGCCCCAGAACGTGACGCCCGCCGTCTCGGCGTGGATGTACGGCGAGTAGCTGCCGAGCAGCGTTGCACCGCCGCCGCCGCCGAGCACGTGCGGTTGTACCGGCCACTCGGGCACGAGGCGCAGGATCACGGCGGCGCGGTAGCCGGCGACCGGCGCGAAGTAGGACGGGCGGCGTGAGTCGAAGCCATAGCCGGTCCAGGTCGGCGTCAGCGTCAGCTCGGCCTCGACGCCCAGCGCCGCCCAGTGATTGCCGTGCAGCCAGGCGATGCGGCCGCCGACGAGCGGGCCGGTCAGCGGGCGCTGCTCGGGCTGCGTGGCGCCGCCGAGCGCGATGGTCGTCGGGAGCTTGTCCGCTCCGAAAAACGCGGTCCATTGCAGCGGATCCGCACTTGTAGGCGCAGCTACGGCGACAAGCGCGACGATGACCCCCCACCGCACGAAAGAAATCATAGCGCAGCGCGGACGGTGAAACGCAAATTGGGGCACGCTAGTCGGCATGCTGACGTTCAGCACGAACCCTGAAGTCGCCGAACAGCAGATGAACGCGATCATCTTCTACCTGACCGCGTTCGGGTACATCGATGGCGAGTTCGACTTCACCGAGAAGACGTTCGTGCGGATCTACATCCGCCAGCTCGTCACCGCTCGCGCGAAGATGGCGATGCCCGACGCCGATCCGAAGACGCGCGACGAGGTCGTCAACAAGTTCACGGCGCACTTTCACGAGGTGTTCGAGCAGATCGATCACGGCGTGAAGGGGCTGTTCGACGAGGCGGTCGCCGATGGCGAGGACGTCGAGAAGTTCGTCTACGCGAAGCTCAAGCTGCGCAGCTACGAGATCTTTCAGAGCTTCGATCGCGACAACCAGAACGAGCTGCTGTCGACGATCGACGAGCTGATCTACGCCGACGGCAGCGTTCATCCGTCGGAGAAGAAGTTCCGCGAGGAGATCGAGGCGCTGCTCGACAAGCAGGTCGAGACGCTCGGCGATGCCGACATCGAGGTCGTCCCGCAGAAGCAGGTCGAGATCACGCAGCCGAAGGCCGCGCCGCCGGTCAAGCGCGACGATCACCCGTTCTTCCAGAAGTCCGAGCAGCACTACTCCGCGGACCCCGAGCGGATCCGCCAGCAGGTCGCCGCCGA
This sequence comes from Deltaproteobacteria bacterium, assembly GCA_019237945.1. Classification (GTDB taxonomy): domain Bacteria; phylum Myxococcota_A; class Polyangia; order Haliangiales; family Haliangiaceae; genus JABFXX01. The sequence goes on from JAFAOG010000548.1 coordinate 4,835, forward strand.
CCTCGATCTGATGCATCGGTTCGTCCAGCAGCTGCAGCTGCAGCGCACTGCAGGCGCGGGCCGCCTCAACGGCAAGCAGACGGTCGCCGACTTCGCCGGCACCGAGCCGTTCCTCGACGGCCACGTCTACGTGCACCCCGCGAAGCCGGATCGCGTCTACGAGATCACGGTCCTCGGCGATCTGCACGGCTGCTACTCGTGCCTCAAGGGCGCGCTGCTGCAGGCCGACTTCTTCGCGAAGCTAGAGGCGTGGAAGCTCGATACGCGCAAGCCCGAGCCCAAGCTCGTGCTGCTCGGTGACTACATCGATCGCGGCATGTTCAGCTACAACGGCGTGCTGCGCACGGTGATGCAGCTGTATCTCGCGGCGCCCGAGCACGTGTTCCCGCTGCGCGGCAATCACGAGTACTACATCGAGTACCGCGGCCGCATTTACGGCGGCGTGAAGCCGGCGGAGGCGATCAACACGCTGATCGGCCACATCCCGGGCGAGGTGTTCCAGGAGTACATGCAGATGTTCGAGCAGCTGCCGAACATGCTGTTCTTCGACGACCTCATGTTCGTGCACGCCGGCATCCCGCGCGACGCCGACATCAAGGCGCGCCTCAAGGACATGAGCTCGCTCAACGATCCCGAGCTGCGGTTCCAGATGCTGTGGAGCGATCCGTCGACGGCGGATCACATCCCCGACGATCTGCAGGCCCAGAACGCGCGGTTCCCGTTCGGCAAGCGCCAGTTCGAGGCGTTCATGGCGCGGCTCGGCTGCTCGATGATGGTGCGCGGCCACGAGAAGATCGACGCCGGCTTCAAGACGATGTACGGCGACGTCGCGTCGCTGCTGTCGCTGTTCTCGTCGGGCGGCGCCGACAACTTCGACCTGCCCGCCGACTCGTCGTACCGCACGGTGACACCGATGGCGGCGACGATCCGGCTCGAGGGCGGCACCGCGCAGGTCACGCCGTGGCTGATCGACTACAAGCGGTTCAACGACCCCAAGCGCAACCGTTTCTTTGCTTCGCCGCCGGAGATCGAGCACAAGGTTGGGTGATGTGGACCGTGTACGTCGTCCGCTGCGCGGATGACTCGCTGTACTGCGGGATCACGAATGACTTGCCCGCCCGGCTCGCCGCCCACGAGGCCGGCCGCGGCGCGAAGTACACGCGCGGGCGGGGGCCGCTCGAGCTGGTGTTCATCCGCCGCACGCGGACGAAGGGCAGGGCGCTGCGACTCGAGCACGCGATCAAGTCGCTGCCGCGCGAGCAGAAGTTAGCGAAGGCCGCCCGGCTGCGCGTCTGACCGCCGGCATGCTGCGCGGATGAGAGCGCTCGGGCTGGTGATGGTGCTGGCGGGTGTTGCGGCGGCGAACGGCCGTCCCGACGGCATCAGCACGATCAACTTCAAGCCCGGCGATCCGAAGGAGATCGCGGCGGGCGCGACGTTCGGCGCGCTGTTCTCGCACGATGGCGGCGCGACGTGGCACTGGATGTGCGAGAAGGCCGTCGGCTACGGCGGCATCTGGGATCCCGACTACGCGTACACGGCCGACGGCACGCTGTTCG
>JAFAOG010000140.1 GCA_019237945.1 Deltaproteobacteria bacterium
GGCATCGCCGCCACCCTCGTCTGCGACTCGCAGAGCCGCATCGATCGCCTGCAGGGCGTGCTCGCGGCGCGCGGCGTCACCGGCTTTCAGCTGGTCGCCGGCCAGCTGTCGCACTCGTTCGCGTCGCTCAAGGACGGCATCGCGGTCGTCACGGCGGCCGATATCTTCGGCGAGCGCACGCACCGCCCCAGCGCGAAGAAGAAGCGCGCGAAGGACGCGCTGCTCGGCGGCGTCGCCGACTGGAGCCAGCTCGCGGCCGGCGACTTCCTCGTCCACCAGAAACACGGCGTCGGCCGCTACAAAGGCCTCGAGCGCCTGCAGCTCAAGGACGTCCAGATCGATGCGCTCAAGCTCGAGTACGACGGCGGAACGCTCTATCTGCCCGTCTACCGGCTCGGCGAGGTGCAGCGCTACGTCGGCGCCGAGGGCCACGCGCCGAAGATCGACAAGCTCGGCGGCGTCACGTGGGAAGCGACGACGAGCAAGGTCAAGCGCCACGTCCGCGCGCTCGCCGAGGAGCTGCTGCAGATCTATGCGCAGCGCGCGTCGCTGCCCGGCCATCGCTTCCCGCCCGCCGACGATCAGTTCCGCGAGCTCGAGGCGACGTTCCCGTTCGACGAGACGCCCGATCAGCAGGAGGCGATCGAGGCCGTGCTCGCCGACATGGAAGCGGGAAAGGCGATGGATCGCCTGGTGTGCGGCGACGTCGGCTACGGCAAGACCGAGGTCGCGATGCGCGCGATCTTCCGCTGCATCCAGGGCGGCAAGCAGGCGTGTCTGCTCGCGCCGACGACCGTGCTCGTCGAGCAGCACTACCGATCGCTGACCGAGCGCTTCAAGGGCTTCGGCGTCGAGGTCGGGAAGCTGTCGCGCTTCCAGTCGAAGAAGGATCAGGTCGGCACGGTGACGAAGCTGACCGAGGGCAAGCTCGACGTCGTCGTCGGCACGCATCGATTGCTCAGCGCCGATGTTCGCTTCAAGGATCTCGGGCTGCTCGTGATCGACGAGGAGCAGCGCTTCGGCGTCGCGCACAAGGAGCGGATCAAGAAGACGAGGACGCAGGTCGACGTGCTGACGCTGACCGCGACGCCGATCCCGCGCACGCTGCACCTCGCGATGGCGGGGATGCGCGACCTGTCGATCATCGCGACGCCGCCCGCCGATCGCCGCGCGGTCCGCACGTTCGTGTCGCGCGTCGAGGACGCGACGATCAAGGAAGCGATCGAGCGCGAGCTCGCGCGCGGCGGCCAGATCTTCTTCATCACGCCGACGATCGGCCAGATGGGCAAGCAGGAGGCCGACCACCGCCTGCCGAACGAGGTGCGCCCGCAGCGCAAGACGAAGCCGCGCGACGACGACCGCACGATCGACGAGTGGGCCGAGTATCTCCAGTCGCTCGTTCCGAAGGCGCGCATCGGCATCGGCCACGGCTCGCTGACGGCCGATCAGCTCGAGAAGGTGATGGTGCAGTTCGTCGACGGCGAGCTCGACATCCTCGTCGCGACGACGATCGTCGAGTCCGGCCTCGACATCCCGCGCGCCAACACGATGTTCGTCGCGCGCGCCGATGCGTTCGGCCTCGCCCAGCTCTACCAGCTGCGCGGTCGCATCGGCCGCAGCAAGGAACGCGCGTACTGCTATCTGCTCGTGCCGGAGCCCGAGCACATCACCGACGAGGCGCGCCGCCGGCTCGAGGCGCTGCAGCGGTTCACGGAGCTCGGCGCTGGCTTCCAGATCGCATCGCAGGACCTCGAGATCCGCGGCGGTGGCGAGCTGCTCGGCGCCAAGCAGTCGGGATCGATCGCGGCGGTCGGCTTCGATCAGTACGTCAAGAGGCTCGAGGCCGCGGTCGCCGAGCTGCTCGGCGAGCCGATCCACAGCGAGGTCGATCCCGAGCTCGCGATCGAGACGCCCGGCTTCATCCCCGACGACTACGTCCCCGATCCGGGCCAGCGCCTCGAGCTCTACAAGCGGCTCAGCGCCGTCGTCGACGACGACGAGCTCGGCACGGTGATGACCGAGATCGCGGATCGCTACGGTCCGCCGCCCGGCGAGGTCATCCTGCTCGGCGAGCTGATGGGCATCAAGGCGCTCGCGCGGCGCATCGGCGTGCTCGCGCTCGAGATCTCGGCCGCGCGCGTCGCGATCGCACTGCCGCCCGGTCACGTGCCGCCGGCCGCCCCATGGCGACGCTTGCCCGACGGTCGTTACGCCGCTCCGCCGCCCGCGAGGCCAGCGTTGTTGGCGCTCGCCGGCCGTGCTACCACCTCGTAAACACATGAGAACCGCGCTCACGGCACTGGTGGGGATCGTGATCGGCTACGGGCTCGCCGTGGGGTGCCAGAAGAAGGACGAGTCGAGCGCGGCTCCCGGTGGCAAGGGCGCGCCGGCCGGCAGCCCGAGCTCGCCGCCGCAGAGCGCGGAGGAGCTGAAGGCGCCGCTCGCGAAGATCGACGACGTCACGATCACCCTCGGCGAGTTCCAGGAGCGCATCAACCGCCAGTCGCCGTACATCCGCGCGCGCTACACGTCGCTCGAGCAGAAAAAAGAATTCCTCGACTCGCTCGTGCGCTTCGAGATCCTCGCGAAGGAAGCGTATCGCCGCGGCTACGACAAGGATCCGGAAGTCATCCGCACGATGAAGCAGGTGATGATCCAGAAGCTGATGCGCGACGAGTTCGACGCGAAGGTCACCGCGGACAGCGTCAGCGACGCCGAGATGAAGACGTACTACGACGCGAACGTCGCCGATTACGTCAAGCCCGAGGAGGTCCGCGTCTCGGCGATCATCCTCAAGAACAAGGCGCAGGCCGAGCGCGTGCTGCTCGAGGCCAAGGGCGATCCCGGCAAGACGAACAAGGGCTTCCGCGACCTCGTCACGAAGTACTCGACCGACGAGGAGACCAAGCTGCGCGGCGGCGACCTGCGCTACGTCGATCAGACGAACAAGGAGCTGCCGGCGCCCGTCGTCAAGGCGGCGTTCACGCTGATCAACACCGGCGATGTGAGCGGTGTCGTCGACGCTGGCAACGGCCAGTTGTTCATCCTCAAGCAGACCGGCCGGCGCAAGGCGATGACGAAGACGTTCGACGACGCCAAGCCGCAGATCCGTAACAAGCTGTTCCGCGAGAAGCGGCTGCAGGCGCAGAAGGACTTCATCGACAACCTGAAGAACCAGGCGAAGATCGAGATCAACGAGGCCAACCTCGCGAAGGTGCGAATCGACACGTCGACGCGTGGCGACGACGGAACCGGCGCCGCCCTGCCCCCGCCGCCGATGGGTGGGGCCGTATCGCCGCCTCCCCCTCCGGTGCTAGGGTCCGGCGCCGAGCAACCGATCCCGTAACCGGAAAGTCTCATGGTCATGCGCGTTCTCGTTCTTCTGCTGGTGTTGTCGACGGTTGCGTGGGCGGACAAGTCGCCAAACGCCGGCAAGAAAGAGCACCTCGAGCGCGTGGTCGCCGTCGTCAACGACTCGATCATCCTGCAGAGCGAGCTCGATGCGCGCATGGTGCCGGTGCTCCAGGAGGCGCAGCAGATCGCGGACCCCGTCGAGCGCCGCCGCCGGATGGCGAAGCTCGCGAGCCAGGTCCTCGACGAGATGGTCAGCGAGGAGCTGATCGTACAGGCCGCCGAGCAGGCGAAGATCGAGGTCGACAGCGGCGAGGTCCAGGCCGCGCTCGACGAGATCAAGCAGCAGAACAACCTCGACGACGCCGGCCTCCAGCAGGCGCTCGCCCAGCAGGGCTACACGCTCCAGGGCTACAAGGCCGATCTCCGCCGCCAGCTGCTCCGGCTGCGCGCCGTCAACCAGCTCGTCGCCCCGAAGGTCCAGGTCACCGAGGAGGACATCCACGCCCGGTACGATCAGATGCAGCGGCGGTCGGAGGCGGTGTCGGCGGTGCAGCTCTCCCACATCCTCATCAAGCTGCCCGAACATCCCACCGAGCAGCAGCTCGCCGAGGCGAAGGAGAAGGCGGCCCAGGCGATGGATCGCGTCAAGAACGGCGAGGCATTCGCGGCGGTCGCCAAGCAAGTCTCCGAGGATCCGAGCACGTCGGGGAACGGCGGGGAGCTCGGCTGGTTCCAGCGCGGCAGCATCAACCCGGACTGGGAGCAGATCGTGTTCTCGATGAACAAGGGCGACATGCGGGGCCCGGTGACCGGTCCGCAGGGCCTGCACGTGTTCTACGTGACCGACATCAAGCAGTCGGAGCTCAAGGGCTACGACCAGATGAAGGACCAGCTGCAGCGCGAGCTGCGCCGGCGCGAGCTCGACAAGCAGACCCAGACCTGGACCGAAGAGCTACGCAAGAAGGCTTACATCGATATCAAGCTTCAGTAAGCGACGCGGACCGCCGTTTGGGCAGGTGCGTCGGCCCGTTTCGGATCCATCTTTTGGATACAATGGGTCCGTGGCCGATAACCGTCGTACCTCGACCCGACATGCCGTCTCGATCGCGGGCAAGCTCGCAGTCGATGGAGCGCAGCGACCGTGCACGGTGATGAACCTCTCGCTCGGTGGTGCGCTGCTGACGGCGGGGCCCAAGCTGCCGATGGGGCAGCGCGTGAGCATCGCCTTCAACGTCCCGACAATGGACGAAGCGATCGAGGTCGGCGCGACCGTGCGCTGGTCCGACGACAAGGCGACGGGTATCCAGTTCGACGGCTTGCGGGCGCGTGACGTATGGGCGCTCAACAAGTACTTCGAACAGCTGCCTGCGCTCTCCTGATCGCGTCGCCGGCGCTCGCTGGCAGCGGCTGGAGAGGCACGGCGCCCAAGCTCCACGAGCGCGTCGCCGTGATCGATCTCGGCCCCGCCGATGATCAGGCGCACAAGCAGATCCTCGAGGCGGCCGTCGATGCGGGCTTCGAGCCGATCCTCGACGGTGGTCTCGATCAGGCGCTCGCCGGTCAGGCGATCGATCGCGACGGCCTGATGCTCGCGGCCGCGATGCAGGATGCCGAGCACGCGTTTGGGCGGCTCGACTGCAAGGATGCAGTGAAGGCGGCGAAGCTCGCGATCGGCCTCGCGGCGGCGCGTCAGGCGGCCGGCCTGCCGGTGCCCGAGCTGACGCACGCGCTCGCGTACGTGCTGCTGTGCGCGGACAAGAACGGCGATGCGAACCAGGCGCGGATCGCGGCGAGCCGGCTGCGCGCGCTCGGTGGCTCGACCGATATCGATGCGACGCTGATGGCGCGCTATCCGGAGATGGATACGACCGCGGGCCGCGAGATGTTCGAGCTCGAGATCCAGCCCGCGCTCGCGGACGCGACCGTGTTCATCGACTTCGCACCGGCGAGCGGCACGCACGTCGTGATCGAGGCGGGCGAGCACGTGATCGCGGCGGCCAAGGGCACGCGGCGCGGCTACGTCGCGGGACCGGCGGTGCCGTCGCAGAAGCAGGTCGCGATCCCGATGCCGGATCAGGCGGGCGAGAACGGAGCGCTCGCGGCGCGCGTCGCAGCATGGAAGGGCCAGCTGCCGTCGGCGGCCGAGCTCGCCGCCGTACTCAAGGACGTGCACGCGCGAGTCGCGCTCGTACGCCATGGCGACACCGTCGAGGCGTGGGGACGTGCGGGCCTCGCCGATCCGGTGCGCCGGCTCGGTGGCGACGACGGCTCGCGCCCGATCGGAGAGGTCGATCGGCTGGCCCTCTTGGCCGCCGACCGCGTCCAGGCCTGGAACGATCACGCACCCGATCCCGACCAGCCGTTGCTCGTCGAGGATGTGCACTCACGCGCCGCGAAGAAAGTCGCGGAGGGACAGGAGCCGACGAAATGGTGGGTCTACGCGACGATCGGTGGCGCTCTGCTCGCAGGCGCGATCGTGATCTATGCCCACGAGTCGGCCTCTGACACCCAGCGCGTGGAGCTGCACTACCCGTGAGACGGTTGCTGCTCATCTTCTTGCTGCTGTGGTCCGCGATCGCCGGCGCGGTGCCGCTCGTGCACGTCGGATCGCGCGGCCACGTCGAGACGAGCGCGGAGCCCGGCCTCGAGACGACCGCGCTCGAGCTGCAGGACCGCGCCGAGGACGCACTGCGCGAGATCCACAAGGACCTCGAAGGCCTGCCGGAGCCGCGGACGATCCGGCTGCAGGTCGTGCGCGATGCCGCGTCGATCGCGAGCGTGGCGCCGGATGGACGTGGCGCGCCAACGTATGCGATCGGCGTCGCGTATCCGGACCTCGGCGTGATCACGGTCGCAACGCGCAAGGGCGGCCAGCTCGTCGATCCGACGCAGACGCTGCGCCACGAGCTCGCCCACATCGCCCTCGGCGCCGCGCTCGGCGATCACGCGCCGCACTGGCTGCACGAGGGCTTCGCGTACCAGCACTCGTCGGACTTCTCGTTCGATCGCATGGAGACGCTCGCCGGCATGGCGTGGTTCCACAGCATCGTGCCGCTCGACGACCTCGACCGATCGTTCCCCGCGGAGGAGGCGCCCGCGAACCGCGCGTACGCCGAGGCGTATGACTTCGTCGGCTACCTGTCGCGCCGCGGGCGTTACGAGGACACCGCCGACGACGGCGACCGCGAGCCGTTCCGCGCGTTCCTCGCGGGCGTCGCCCAGACCGGCGACCTCGATGCCGCGGCGACGAAGGCGTACGGCCGGCCGCTCCACGTCCTGTTCGAGGAGTGGCGCGAGACGCTGTCGAACCGCTACCTGCTCGCGCCTATCGGCCTGCTCGGGCTCGCCGTCTGGGTGCTGTGCGCGATCCTGCTCGCGCTCGCGTGGCGCCGCCGCCGCCGGCAGAACCGGGTCCGCATGGCGCAGTGGGAGCGCGACGAGCGCGCGTACGACGAGATGATCGCGCGGCTCGAGGCCGAGCGGGCCGCCGCGCAGCGCCCGCCCGACGAGCCACCGCTGCTGAACTAGGTCAGCTCCGGCTCGACGTGGCCGATGCAGAGCTTGCCGTCGACCTCGGCGAGCGCGATCGAAAGCCGCAGCACGAAGTCGAGGCCGCACTCGTCGCCGTCGGGCGGGCCAAGGTCGAGCACGCCCCAGCCGCGGAAGTTGTCGTCATCGAGCGCGGGGTCCAGCGCGAAGCACGGCGGGCCTTCCATGCCGATCTCGGGATCGAGCTCGTCGCCGTGAGCGTAGCTCGCCAGCGATGCGTGCGGACCGGAGGCCTCGGTCAGCGTTGCGTAGTCGACCGCCGAGCTGAGGCCGAGGTCGAAGATGCGGGCCGGCGCGGGGGCGTCAGCGATGCGGCCGCGCTCGAACACGGCGGCCAGCTCGTCGGGCGTGACGGCGCGCTGCAGCCACGGCGCGAGCAGCCGGTGGGCAGCGGTCGTATTCCCCTCGATGATCGCCTGCGCGAATTGCGTCATCACCCGGCGTTGAGCCTCGTCCATGCGGGCACGATACCGCGACACCCCGCTGTCGCACCTGTCTCGCGTCGCCGACGTGACAGCGAGCCAGCGCATGTGAGCACGCGGCCGGGCGCCGTCGACGCGGCGCTTCGTTATCGTCGCCGCGATGAGACGCCTCCCTGCGCTGGTCTTCATTGTCGCCTGTAGTGGATCCTCCGCGCCGTCGCCGAAGGCGCCCTCGCCTGTCGCCACCGCGGGCTCGCCGGTCGCCGCGCCGCCTGCCGCGAAGCCCGCGCCGACGCCGCCGGAGCTGCGGCTGCCGACGAACGTGCGACCGACGCGCAACACGGTCGACCTGACGCTCGATCCGGCGAAGGAGGACTTCACGGGCACGATCACGAGCGAGCTATCGATCGCGCAGCCGGCCGACGTGATCTGGCTCAACGGCAACGAGATCACGATCAGCAAGGCGACGGTCGGCGATCAGGTCGCGACCGTGAGCTATCCGAAGAAGGACTTCATCGCGCTGACGTTCGCGCGGCCGCTGCCGGCGGGCGCGGCGACGATGACGATCGCGTACGCCGGCAAGGCCCACGTCGACGACGGCGACGGCATCTACCGCGCGCAGGAAGCGGGCGACTGGTACGCGTTCACGCAGTTCGAGGCGACCGACGCGCGGCAGGCGTTCCCGACGTTCGACGAGCCGTCGTTCAAGGTGCCGTGGCAGCTGACGCTCCACACGAAGCAGGCACTCGTCGCGCTCGCGAACACGCCGGTGACGAGCGAGAAGCCCGAGGCGAACGGCATGAAGGCGGTCACGTTCGCCGAGACCAAGCCGCTGCCGAGCTACCTGGTCGCATTCGCGGTCGGGCCGTTCGAGACGCTCGATGCGGGCAAGACCTCGACGGGCGCGCCGATCCGCGTCGTGTTCCCGCACGGCCGCGCGGCCGACGCGACGTATCCGGCGAAGGTCACCGGCGAGCTGCTCGAGCGCCTCGAGCACTACTTCGGCACGCCGTATCCGTATCCCAAGCTCGATCTGCTCGCGGTCAGCGTGTTCAACGCGGGCGCGATGGAGAATCCGGGCCTGATCACGTTCCGCCAGGAGCTGCTGCTGACCAAGCCCGACGAGCTGACGCAGGGCCGCCAGGAAGGCTACGCGATCACGGCGACGCACGAGATGGCGCACCAGTGGTTCGGCGACTACGTCACGCTCGCGTGGTGGGATGACACCTGGCTCAACGAATCGTTCGCGAGCTGGATGGAGAGCAAGATCGTCGCGGACTGGAAGCCGGAGTGGGATCTCGACATCGGCGCCGTCTCGACGAAGTCCGGCGTGATGCACGAGGACAGCCTCGACACCGCGCGCGCAATCCATCAACCGATCAAGGACGCCGGCGATATCGAGTCGTCGTTCGACGGCATCACGTACGGCAAGGGCGAGGTCGTGCTGCGCTGGATCGAGCGCACGATCGGCGCCGATACGTTCCAGAAGGGCGTCCGCGCGTACCTCGCGAAGCACGCGTTCGGCAACGCGACGTACGACGACTTCGTCTCGACGATGAGCGAGGCCGCCGGCAGCGACCTCCACCCGATGTTCGACAGCTTCGTCAAGCAGTCGGGCGTGCCGCTGGTGTCGTTCGAGCTGAGCTGCAGCAAGGATGCGCCGCCGACGCTCGCGATGTCGCAGCAGCGCTACAAGCCGATGGGCTCGCAGATCGATCCCGAGCGCACGTGGTCGATCCCGGTGTGCGTGAAGTGGGGCTCGGGCAAGACGACCGGCCGCGACTGCACGACGCTGACGACGAAGACCGGCACGCTCGCGCTGTCGGCGAAGACCTGCCCGGCGTATGTGCTGCCGAACGAGGGCGAGATCGGCTACTACCGGCCGCTGCCGAAGGGCGACCTGCGCGATCACCTGCTCGCGCACACCAAGGACCTGACGCTCGCGGAGCGCGTCGGCCTCGTCGGCGACGTCAACGCGCTCGTGACGAGCGGCGATCTGCAGACCGGCACTGCGCTGTCGCTCGTCGCGGATCTCGCGCGCGACAAGAGCCGGCACCTCGTCGACGAGAGCATCGGCATCGTCGGGGAGGTCGATGACCTCGTCCCCGACAAGCTGCGCCCGAACTACGAGCGGTTCATCCGCAAGCTGTATCAGGCGCGCGCGCGCGA
>JAFAOG010000572.1 GCA_019237945.1 Deltaproteobacteria bacterium
GGGCGCTAACGCTCGCGCTGGACCTCGGCGGCGACCTCACCGAGCGTCGCGAATGGCCAGCGCTGCGCGACGTCGTCGAGCACGCGGTCGAGGCGGTCGAGCTTGTCGTCGATCGGAATGCGCAGATCCGGCTGGCGCTCGACGAGCTCGCCGGGAATGCCGTCCTTCTCGGCATCGGCAAAGTCGATCCCGTGCAGCTCGAGGTTGAAGAATTCGCGCTTGCCCATCGCGGCAACGAGGCGCGTGCGCAGCCACGCCGGTGCGACGAGCAGCGAGGTGCCGATCGCAGGCACGCGCGTCCACGGGGTCACGGCGACGGGCAGCTCGACCATCGGCGCCTGGCCGCGGCGCCACGGCGCGGTCATCGACGGGCGATATGGATCGGCGGGCGCGGCGAGCGCGCGCGGATTGGTCAGCACGGCGCCGCTGGGGCGGCCGAGCGCGGCGAGCCCTGCCATCACGGCGGCCTTCGCGGCGTAGTAGCCGGGCGCGGGGAACACCGACGAGTCGTAGCGATAGCCGAGGCGCGCGAGCGTATCGAGCATCGCGGGCGACACGTCATAGCCGGGCGCGCGGAAGCCGCGGATCGGCGCGAGCTTGCTCAGCAGCTGGTGGGCGCGCGTGATCTCGTTGTCGACCTGCGGCGCCGACAGGCGTGCGAGCTCGTACGGGTGCGAGTAGCTGTGGTTGCCGAGCTCGTCGCCCGCGGTCGCGAGCGTCTTCATGCGCTCGGCGTTCGGCGCGTGCTCGATATCGCGCGCGATCACGAACCACGTCACGTGTAGCTTCCTCGACGCGAACAGCGCGGCGGCGCGAGGCAGCGCGCGCTCGAGGATCACGTGCTCGAGCTCGGCGGGCGGCGTCCCGAGCGCGTGGATGCGGTAGTAGCAGCCAAGGCCGTCGAGATCGATCGAGACCGCGGCGTGCCGCATGACGCGTCAGGGCTTTCCGCCGAAGCGGATCACGCGCGTCAGCTTCGCCATCCCGCGCAGCACGTTCGGCACGCGCTTGACGAGGTTGATCGCGGGCGGCCGCTTCTCGTGGAGGCGGATCGGGATCTCGATCACGCGGAGACCGGCGCGCCCGGTGCGAATGACGAACTCGCTCGCGAACAGGTCCTTGTCGATCACGCACTGCTCGACGATCGGCGCGAGCGTCGTGCGGTGAAACGCCTTGAGCCCGTGCGTGTCGGTGCCGTGGAAGTCGAGCGCGACGCGCAGCATGCCGTTGAGGACGCGCGTCGCGACGCGGCGGAACACCGGGCGTGCATCGCTCGCGCCCTTCATCGCCTTGGAGCCGACGACCATGTCGGCGTCGCGGTGGCGCAGGTGCTCGAGCGCGCGCCGGTGAAAGTCGAGATCGCAGAGATCGATCTCCTCGCAGATCACCCACGTGCCTCGCGCCTCGGAGATGCCGCGCTTGAGCGCCTTGCCGTAGTTCGGCTCGCCGAGCGAGAAGCTGCGAATCTCGGGGCGTTCGGCCGCGAGGTGCTCGGCAAGCTCGACGGTGCGATCGCGCGAGCCATTTTCGGCGACGATCACCTCGACCGTCAGCTCCGGCCAATCGAGCGCAACGCGCACGGTGTCGTAGCCGTCGAGCAGCTCGGTGATCGCCTCGCGCAGGATCCCTTCTTCGTTGTAGACGGGGATGACGATCGAGACGTCGGGCATCGGCCGCGCCATTATTACGTGAAGCGCTGGGTTTGTCCGGCCGCGAGCACCTCGACGTGATCGCGCACACCACGTTGCGTCGCGAGCTCGGTCAGCCAGCGCACCGGCTCGTCGAGGCGCTCGTACGACAGCGGGAACGCGCCGTGGTGAATCGGAACCAGTAGCCGCGCGCGGAGGTCCTCGAACGCGTACAGCGCATCGAGCGGCGACATGTGACGGCTCCGGAACGACCCGGGCAGAAATCCTCCGATCGGCAGCATCGCGATGTCGGGCGCGTGGCGGCGGCCGACGTCGGCGAACCCCGAGAAGTAGCCGCTGTCGCCGCACAGATAGATCGTGGGGCCGTCGCCGCGCACGACATAGGACAGGCCGCGCGCGAGCTCGCCATCGCCATGACTGGTCGCGCATGCGACGACCTGCACGCCGCGCAGCTCGAGATCGGCGCCGGGCTGCAGCTCGACGACGCGCGCGAAGCCCAAGCCCGAGACGGTCGCGGCGGCGCCGGCGGGGACGACGACCGTGCACGCACGCGGCAGCTTCTTGAGCGTCGGCAGGTGCAGGTGATCGGCATGGCGATGCGAGATCAAGATGAGGCCGACGCCGTCGAAGTCGATCGGCGCGAGCCCGGGCTCGACCGCGCGGCGCACGCCGCCGATCCACCGCCCGAGCATCGGATCGAACGCGACGGCGAGCTTGGAGTAGCGCGCGAGCACCGTCGCGTGGCCGCCGAACGTCACGTTGACCTGGCCGGCCTCGACCCTCGGCGGCTCGTCGTGCTGGGCCGGACGCGGCGCGCGGAACCACCGCGAGATCCAGTGCCCGACGAGGCTGCGATAGCGCTCGACCGGGATGTTCCGGTGGAGGTTCGCGAGCTCCCCGGCGCGCGCAGTCGACACGAACGGCAGTCTAACAGTGGTAAACCACGGCCGTGCAGTTCCTCGCCCGCCAGCTCGCCCGGTGGCCAGTCGCGCTCGCCGCCGTGCTCGTGCTGGCGTTCGTGGTGCTGCTGCCCGGCCTCGGCAGCTTCGGCATGTGGGAAGCGCAGGAGCGCCAGGTCGCGGATCGCGTCGCGCCGCGGCGGATCGGCACGGTCGCCGAGCTGCGCTCGATCGTCGAGCCCACGGTGCAGGCCGTCATCAACAAGGCCGAGCTTCCCGTCGAGACATGCCCGAAGCAGACGCCGCCGGGGGCCGTCGCGCGCTCGCTGACGGCGCGGGCCGCGGCGTGGGGACGCGACGCGATCGACGACAGCGATACCGGCCGCCGGCTGCCGCTCGCGCTGCTCGGCGTGTTGACGGTGCTCGCAACCGCGGGCATGGCGCTGCGCACGAGCGGCGGGCGCGCCGGCGTGTTGACGGCGCTCGTCCTGTTGTCGATGCCGCTGCTCGTGCTGCAGTCGCGTCAGCTGACGAGCGAGATCGGAACGGCGGCGGGCAGCGCGCTCATCTTGTATGGACTGCTCGCGCTGCGCGTGCCGCGATCGATCGTCGCGATCGGCGATCTCGCGGTTGCCGGGCTCGCGCTCGTCGTCGGGCTCGTCGTCGCGTTCACCGGCGGTGGTGCGCTGCTCGGGCTGTGCGTGCCGCTGCTCGCGTTTGCGGCGGCGGGCAGCTTCGGGGCGACCGCGATCGCGGATGCGGGCCGCGCCGTGCGCAACGGCGGGTTGCGCGTCCTGCGCGTCGTGTGGCCGCGCGGCGCGATCGGCCGCACGCCGTGTGTCTATCGCGGCGGCAATGCAGCCGCGCTCGTCGCGACGCTCGCCGCGATCGGCGTGCTCGGCGTGCTCGCGTATCAGCTGTTCTCGTTGAAGCAGCCGCAGCCGTGGGTGACGCCGCCGCAGCGCGAGGTGCTCGATCACGCGATCGTACCGACGGGCTGCTGGTCGAGCGCGCTCGGCGGCATGTGGCGCCCCGACGACGATCTCCGCTACATCTGGGACTCGACGTTCGAGCAGATCGCGTACGGCACGTTCCCGTGGGGCGTGCTCGCGCCGATCGCGATGATGGCGCTGATCAACGGCGAGGATCCCGAGCGGCGTCGCATCGGTGCGCTGTCGCTCGCGTGGGCGGCCGGCGCGTGGATCGCGTCGGAGGTGTTCCAGCGCAAGGTCGGATTCACGATCTGGGCGGGCTTCCCGGCGCTCGCGCTCGCGATCGGCGTGTGGCTCGACAGCGTGCTCGCCGAGCGACGACTGCCTGCCGGCGCCAAGCTCGTCGGGTTGTTCGTGCTGGTCGCGGTCGTCGATCTCGGCAAGGACATGCTGATGCTCGGCGAGCCGGGCCAGTATCTGGGCGCCGTGAAGATCTCGTCGCTGCTCGTCGGCGGCGATCAGATCACGTACCCGACCGCCGCGCACATCCTCTTCTTGCCCGCGAAGCTGTGGATCCTGCTGCTCGGCCTGCTCGTCGCCGGCGGCTTCGTCGTCGTGATGGCGGCGCCCGCGCGCGCCCGCGGCCCTGCCCTCACCGTCGCGCTCGCCGGCACCGCGCTCGCCGCCGCGTTCTGGGCGTTCGGCTGGCAGCCGGTGCTCGCGCGCCATCTGTCGAGCAAGGGGCTGTTCGAGACGTACCTCGATCTGCGCAAGTCGGGCGACCAGCTCGTCATCCTCGGCGACTACGGCGACGCGCCGCACGACTACGCGCCCGACGCCAAGCCCGAGGTGCTGACGGCGCGCGAGCAGCTCGTGCAGGCGCTCGGCCGCCCGCAGCGCGTGTTCGCGGTGACGCCGGCGACCGAGCTGTGTCAGCTCCATCGCGAGATGGGCGGCAAGCCGTACTTCGTGCTCGATGACGACTTCACGAAGGCGGCGCTGCTGTCGAACAAGGTCGACGGCACGACCGACAAGAACCCGCTGCGCCGGATGATCCTGCACGCGCCGCCCGCGCAGATGGGGGCCAAGCCGAAGGCGCGCGTCGTGTTCGATTCGCGCGTCGAGCTGATCGGCTGGGACATGCCGAAAGTCGTCGGCCGCGGCAGCAAGTTCGACGTCACGCTCTACTTCAAGGTGCTGCAGCCGGTCGGCGGCTCGTGGCAGGTGCTGATGCACTTCGACGGGCAGGCGGGCCGCGCGGGCAACGGGGACCACTGGCCGATCGACAAGCGGTGCGAGACGTCGACCTGGCAGCCCGGCGACTACATCGTCGATCACTTCACGGTGCAGGGCCTCGCGCCCGCGTTCCCGGCGGGTCAGTACACGGTGTGGACCGGCTTCTTCACGGGAAGCAATCCGAACTGGCGCAACATGCCAATCTCGGAAGCCCCCCCTGATATGCGCGACGATCCGCCCACGGATCGCGTGAAGATCACGACGATCACCGTCGACTGATCGCTAGCGATTGACGCCGCTTTGATCCCGGCGGTATGACGACCCCGATGGTCAAGGCCAAGGGGGGTACCGCGGAGGTCCCGGTCGTCGACGCGAGCGAGCGCCGGCAAGCACCACGTGTGCTCGTCGACCTCGAGGTCGACTACGCGAGCGAGGAGAACTACCTCTTCGCGTACATCACCGATATCTCCGAGACCGGCATCTTCGTTCGCACGACCACGCCCGAGCAGCCCGGCTGCCGCCTGAACCTGCGCTTCCGTCCCGATGATGCGAGCCCGCAGATCGAGATCGAGGGCGAGGTGATCTGGGTCAACCCGTACCGCCCGGGCGCGCCCGACAACCTGCACCCGGGCATGGGCATTCGCTTCGTCGATCTCGATGATGATGTTCGCGATCGCCTGCTCGAGCTCGTCCGTCGCTTTGCCTATCTCACCTGATGTCGATCATCTGCGGGACTGATCTCTCGGCCGCGTCGGCCGGCGCGCTCGAGGTCGCTCGTGCGCTCGCCGCGCAGCGCGGAGACGCCGACGTGATCCTCGTCTACGTGATCGAGGACGAAGGCGCCGTCGACGCCGCGCGCGCCAAGCTCGACGCCCAAGTGGCATCGGCCGGGCCCGGCCCGACGATCCTCCCCGAGCTGGTCGTCGGCGCAGCGGACGAGACGCTCGTGTCGTTCGCCGACACCGAGGCCAGCGACCTGATCGTGATCGCGTCGAGCAGCAAGCCCGGCTCGCTGCTGCGCCTCGGCACGACCGCCGAGCGCGTGATCGCGCTGACCCGGGTCCCGGTGCTCGTCGTCCGCGACCCCGCGCCGTGGCTGCGCTTCGCGCGCGGCGAGCGCCAGCTGCGCCTGCTGCTCGGCATCGACGACTCGGTCGCCTGCGAGCTCGGCATCCAGTGGACGCACGCCTTGCGCACCCGCGGCCCGGTCGAGGTCGTGCTCGGCGCGATCTACTACCCCGACGACGCGGCCCACCACTACGGCCTCCACGCCCGCGCGCTCGTCGACCGCGATCCCGAGATCGAGCGCCTGCTCGCGCGCGACCTGATGCACCGCTTCGGCGACACCCAGAACGTCGTCGCGCGCACGCGCCGCGGCCTCGGACGCATCGGCGATCACGTCGTCGAGCTCGCGAACGAGGAGAAGGTCGACGCGATCGTCGTCGGCACCGGGCAGAAGACCGGCCTCGACCGCCTCGGGTCGGTGTCCTCGATCATCGTTCACGACGCCCGCCAGTCCGTCATCTGCGTCCCGCCCACCGCGAACATCCCGACGATGCGCGTCCCGCAGATCGCGAACATCCTCGTCGCGACCGACCTGTCGCCGTTCGCGAACCGCGCCGTCCCCTACGCGTTCTCGATCGGCTCCGAGATCCACGTCGCCCACGTCGTCGACGACGACGCCGAGATCGACGAGGCCGACCTCCGCAACCAGATCCTCTCGCTCGCCCCGACGGGCAAGTCGCTCGAGCCGCACGTCGTGCGCGGCGACGACTCCGCCCACGCGATCGCCCAGACGGCGGCGCGCCTCGGCGTCGACGCGATCTGCATCGCCTCGCACGGTCGCTCCGGCATCTCGCGCGCGCTCGTCGGATCCGTCGCGGACAAGCTGATCCGCGCGACGCGCAAGCCGGTGATGGTCCTCCGCCCGGGCTGAGCTTGCTCGCCCGCGCCCCCGCCTGCGCCTACCGCAGCGCGCGGCTACGGCCGTGCAGCTGCAACAAGCCGCGCACCTCGAGCTGGCGCACGCGCTCGCGCGTCAAGTTCGTCACCGCGCCGATCTCCTCGAGCGTCAACGCACCCGCATCCGCGACGTCGAGCGCGCACGTGTGCGGCAGCTCCCACGGCTCGAGATCGGGAAAGTTGATCTTGATCGAGCCGGTCCGCGGGTTGATGTCGAGGTACAGGTGGTGCTTGCACGCCACCCACGGGCACGGCCGCTGACCGCCCGCACACTCGGCGCGCGTCCGCGGCCGATCACTATCGTCGACCGGCGGAAACTCCGCCGCGCCGGCCGCGAGCTCCGCGCGCGTCAATCGCTTCAGCGCGATCGTCTTGCTGCGCGGCCGCGTTCGCTTCGATCGAGGCCGCACCTTCTTGCTGACCTCCGGCACCGCCCCCGCCACCGGCTCGATCTCGATCGTCACCTCATCCTCGAAGTCGCCCTCGCTGTCCTGCATGCGTCTCCTGTGACGAGTGGTTGACGGACCTCGGGCCATGCGGCCGCGCGCGCGAGCGGACTCCCACCAGAGTCCCGCTGCTCGTCCACCACGCTATCGCTCCGCCCGAGTTCCCTTGAAATTCTTGTAGAACATCTTCCATAAGTGACGCAAGTACGACGTTCATTTTTCATTCGCGAAGAGATCTCGGCGCAAACAACTTTCCCCGCGCGTCGTCCGGAGGTACCCGATCCGATCGATGGGCCAATGGGGTGGCGCACGCGCGAACGCCGGTCGTCCGGCGCGCGGACCGATCGCGTCGCAACCGCACCGCCGCCGCCCCGAGCTCACGCCCACGCACCCGGTGCTCGTCGTCGCGCGCACGTTGCCCCGCCTCCGCGGACGCACGAACGCCCCCGGGGCGACGCGCACGAACGCCGGGTCGACGCGCACGAACGCCCCCGGGTCGACTCGCGGCCGCGCCGCGTGGGCCGCCGTCACCTACGCGTTCACACGGTCGCTCGCGCGCGCCGACTTCCGCATCATCGCGTTCACGGTCCACGCGCGCCGCGTCGTCCTCGTCGTCGAGGCCGACAGCGCGCTCGCCCTCGCGCGCGGCATGCAGGGCTTCCAGGTGGCCGCGGCCCGCGCGCTCAACCGCACCCTCGCGCGCTCGGGCACCGTCTTCGCCGATCGCTACCACCCGCTTCCGCTGCGCACGCGCACCGCCGTCCGCGCCGCCCTCGCCGGCTTCGCGACGCGCGTCGCCTTCCCGACGACCTACCTCCTGCGCATCGAGCTCATCCCCCACACGCCGCTCGCCCCACGCTCGGCCGACCCGGACCCGTGACACCGCCCCCGCGCGGCGCTACACCCACGTCATGAACGTCATCGTCATCGGCGCCACCGGCACGATCGGCGCCGCGATCGCGGCCGCCCTGCGCCCGAACCACACGGTCATCCCCGCCTCGCGCCACAGCGAGCACAAGGTCGACATCCTGGACTCCCGCTCGATCGCCGCCCTCCTCGACGCAAACCCACACACCGACGCCGTGATCTGCGCCGCCGGCGACGCCGTCTTCAAGCCGCTCGCCGACCTCACAGACGCCGACTTCACGACCGCCCTCAGCAACAAGCTGATGGGCCAGGTCAACGTGATCCGCTGCGCCCTCCCCCGCCTCCGCCCCAACGGCGCGATCCTCATCACGACCGGCATCCTCGGCGCCCGCCCGATGCCAGGCGG
The DNA here is from genome assembly GCA_019237945.1 of Deltaproteobacteria bacterium. Classification (GTDB taxonomy): domain Bacteria; phylum Myxococcota_A; class Polyangia; order Haliangiales; family Haliangiaceae; genus JABFXX01. The sequence continues at coordinate 8,398 of JAFAOG010000572.1, forward strand.
CGCAACATTCTCGCTCGCCAACGGCGCCCTCGAAGCCTTCACGCGCGCCGCGGCCCTCGAAGCCCCGCACCTCCGCATCAACGCGATCAGCCCGCCGTGGATCGCCGAAACGGTCGCGGCCCTCCACATGCCACCGCAGCCAGGCGCCCTCCCCGCCGCCCACGTCGCCAGGACGTACGTCGCCGCGCTCGAAGGCACGGCCACGGGCCAGACGATCGTCCCGAGCTGACGCGGCCGACGTCGCGCACGCACGGTGTATCGCGCGTGCGCCTGCACAGAACAGTGCGCGGCGTGCGGGAACGAGCATTCGCGAATGAAGCGCGACGCGAGCTCGATGCGCTTACGTTCGCGATAGCTCTTCGAGGAACGCTCGCGCTCTTGGAGTCGTTGCGCGCGTGCGCGCTTCTTCTTCTCTCCCCTTTTTTTGATCTCCGAAAGGGAGCGCTCGCTCGACCCTCGCGGGTCGGGCGCGGGGGACCCTGTGAGCGGGCGCGTATGGTTGCGCTGCGAACGTACGCGGCCGGTCACAAGTCCACCGCGCCACGACATGCTCTGCAGAGCGCTCGCTCGAGCTCGTGGATAGTGACCCGCATGGATCCCGCCGAGGCCAAAGACTGTCAGAGGGCCGTGCGAGCATAGGTGCCGAAATCAAGATCCCTGAATCGCGCCCCGCTAATTCCATGTCTCGCCGACCCCGCAAACGCCACGTGCAGCTCACCCTGGATCAGGCTCGCAAGCCCGATGGGCGGCACGGCGGCTGGCGACCGCACGCGGGGCGCAAACCGAAGGCGGGCTCGATCTCGCATGCGACGCGTCCCGCCGAACCGGCCCGCTTTCCGCAGCACGTCACGCTGCGAATCGCCGAGGGCGCGCCGTCGCTCGCCCGCGAGGGCTTGATGAAGATCGTCCGCGCCGCGATTCGCGATTCGCAGCGCGGCGCACCGCAGGCAACGCAAGGCCGGCGCGCGCATCGTGCAGCGGCTGCCGACCACAACGTGACGCGCGAGCTCACTCGTCGTGGGGTGAGCGCCGACCACGGCGAGACAAGCGAGCTTGCGTCGCGGGGCGGATTCCGCGTCGTCGAGTTCAACGTGCTCGGCAACCACCTGCACCTGATCGTCGAGGCCGCAAGCAAGGACGCGCTCGCGTCTGGGGTCGCCGGCCTCGAGATCCGCGTCGCACGCCGTGTGAACGCCGCGCTGGGCCGCCGCGGCAAATTGTTCCCACAGCGCTATCACGCGCGCGCGTTGCGGACGCCGCGCGAGGTGCGCAACGCGCTCCGGTACGTCCTGCTCAACCGCAAGCACCACACGGCCGCGCAGCGCTTCGGCCGATTCTGGATCGACGCGTGCTCGAGCGCGCCGTGGTTCACCGGCTGGGCGCAGCCGATCCGCGGCGACGAGCCGTGGAAGCGCGAGCTGCTCGCGCTGCCGCCGCCGACGGCACCGCCCGAGACGTGGTTGCTCGCCACGGGGTGGAAGCGTCATGGGCTGCTCCGCTTCGACGAACGGCCAGGCTAGAGCACGCGCCTCACGATCGGGGGTCGAGCTTCGCCGCCATGTCCATCTGAAAGCGCCAGAGCTCCGCGGCCGGAACAGAGCGCCGCGACACGCGCGCGATATCCTGCCCCTCGACCGTCCACGGGAACGGATAGAGCGACAGCGCGCGATCGGCGCGCAGCTGCGCGATCTCCGACTCCCAGCCCGGCCAGCGCATGTCCTGGTAGTAGAGCGCGACGTCTCCGGCAAGCACCCAGTGAAGCCACGCGCTGTGTCCGCGCTCCGTGTCTTCCCAGCGCAGCGTATCCGGCGCGAAGTAGAAGACGTTGCCGCGCGCGGGACCGAGCGCGCCGGCGTTGATCGCGAACACGCCGCCGACGACGTCGTCGGCGACGATCAGCAGCTGCCCGAACGGCACGCCGAGGTCGGCGTTCCACTGCCCGATGCGTCGCGTGAACGTTGGGTGTCCGCAGCCCAGGATGCGCAGCCAGCCGTGGTCGACGAGCATGCCGCCGGTTTCATGCGCGATCGCGCCGAGCGTCGAGCGCGTCGTGACCTGCAGTCCCTCGAGGCACGCGCGAGCAGCGTCTGGCGTCGGCGGGAGCACGACGGTCGGCGTACGCGCCTCCGCGACCAAGGCGGCGATTCCGGGCCATGCCGGGTCATCGGAGAGCAGGTCGCGATACGCACGCATGCGCGCATTCTAGTCGGACGCCGTCGCATCCCGGGGGCCCGGCTGCGAACGGACGTGGGCACGGCGCACCGCGCCAGGCGCTACGCAGCACGGCGAGGCCTCAAACGTTGCGCAGCAATCGCTGGTTAGCCGCGCGAACGGCGATCCGCTCGCATGGCCGGCGGCGGCACGCGCGCTGCAATTCCGCCCGCGCGATGCACGCAGCTGTCTCGCGCGCCTTCACGGCGCTCACCGCGCTCGCGGTCGCCGGCCTCGCCGGCTGCATGGTCGGCGACGACCCCGATGACGTTGGCGACGAGGACCTCGTCGACACCAGCTCCGCGATCACCGCGTTCGCGACCAAGCCCGGCGTCAACAGCGACGCGTGCACCGCCAGCCCGTACAACTGCCGGTTTCATGCGGGTGACTCGCGCGTGCTCGATGCGGCCGGGGACGACGGCTGGGCGATCGTGCCCGGCGCGAGCGTGCGCGACGGCGATGGCAACGTGCTGGCGGTCGAGAGCGGCACGAAGCTGACGTTCAACTTCGGGCAGACTCGCAGTCTGGCCGGCAAGGCGCACGCGCTCGCGCTGACGACGAGCAACTCGAGCGCCGGCTGGTACCCGTTCGACCACATCGTCAGCGAGGCGTCGTTTCGCAACGACGTCGGCAACGTCGATGCAAAGGACACCGGCGGCGCGCGCACGGGCTGCTATCAGATCCGCGCCAGCGACGACCAGGCGCTCGCTGCGAAGAAGGTCGTGTACGACAGCAAGGTCGGGCCGACCGGTCACGAGCGCGCCGGCGACTACCTGCCGCTCGTGCGCGCGAACGGCAAGCGCAGCGCGAACCTGATCTTCAGCGTGCCGGGGTTCGGGCTCGGCGGCGCGACGACCGATCACTTTGCCGCGGGCACGAAGTTCCGGCGCGTCGAGGTCCCGACGAGCAGCGGGCATCCGTCGATCTCGATCCCGCTGTGGGTCGCGAACGGCGCCGGGCGCTACATCGTGCGCAGCGGCTCGATGCGGTTCGTCTACGGCTTCGTCGTCGGTGACGGCGTCAAGCGGTTCGGCTGGATGGCACTCGACGCGCTCGAGCCCGCGACCGGCTGTCCCTAGGACTCGTCAGGCTTCTGCGGCACGGCCGAGTCGGCGCCGCCACCGGACGTGTCGGGCTGATCCGGGATGCGATAGTCCTCGTTGAGCCAGCGGCCGAGGTCGACGAGGTGACAGCGCTCGCTGCAGAACGGGAACAGCTTGTTGCCGTCCTTGTGCGAGACGGCTCGGCAGGTCGGGCAGCGCGCCGTCGTCGTCATAGTCCGAGCGCGTTGACGCGGGCGTCGAGGTAGCTGCGCGAGATACCGAGGTCGGCCGCGGCGGCTTCGCGATCGCCGACGTGGCGGCCGAGGGCGGCGACGATCGCGTCGGCCTCGGCGGTGTCGACGACATCGCGCAGCGCGCGCGGCGTGGTGCCCGAGCCGCCCGAGACGCGCGAGGAGACCATCGACGCGGTCAGCTCCTGCGCATCGCCCGCGAGGACGAGCATGCGCTCGATCTCGTTCTCGAGCTCGCGGATGTTGCCTGGCCACGGGTACGCGACGAGGCGAGCGAGCGCGCCCGCGGAGAGGCCGGGAGCCTTGCCCGGGTTGCGCCAGTGCTTGTTGACGAAGTGCTGCGCCAATCGCGGGATGTCGGCGACGCGCTCGCGCAGCGGCGGCACGGTGATCTTCAAGACGTTCACGCGATAGAAGAGGTCCTCGCGGAACTGCTTCTTCTCGACCATCGCCGCGAGGTCCTTGTGCGAGGCGGCGATGATGCGGACGTCGACCTTGATCGGCTTCGTGCCGCCGACCGGCGTCAGCGTGCCTTCTTGCAGCACGCGCAGCAGCTTCACCTGGAGCGCCGCGGACATGTCGCCGATCTCGTCGAGGAAGAACGTGCCGCCGTCCGCGACCTGGAACAGGCCCGGCTGATCCTTCACGGCACCCGTGAACGCGCCGCGCACGTGACCGAACAGCGCGCTCTCGAGCAGGTTGTCGTTGAACGCGGAGCAGTTCTGCACGACGAACGGCTTCTTCGCGCGCGGGCCGTGATAGTGGATCGCGCGTGCGATCAGCTCCTTGCCGGTGCCGGACTCGCCGTGCACGAGCACCGTCGCCTCGGACTTGACGACCTTGCCGAGCAGCTTGACGACGTCGCGCACCGCCGGCGCATCGCCGACGATCTCCGAGAACGGGTGCGTGAACGTCGTCGGCGGAATGGTCGCCGGCTGCGCGCGCTCGACCGCGGCCGCGGCCACGCCGACCAGATCCTTGATCCGCGCGAGGTCCGATTCGCCGAGCGCAGGCGCAACGGCCGCGAGCGCCGGCGCCTCCGCCGCGCCGAGCCCCTTCGCGATCGCGGACTCGACATCACCGAGGTCCCCGGCGCGACCGCCGCTCGCGTAGACGATGCCAACGAGACCCGTTCCTCCGCGCACGCCCGCCGCGACGATCGCGAGACCCGCGTGGCAGCGCTGCACGACGACGCCGCGATCCTTGGCGACCATCGATGCGATCTCGCGCATCGAGCCTGCGCAGGCGCTGCCCGGTTGCGCGCGGAGCGTGGCGCACGTCGCGTGCGAGACGCGCTCGTATCCGCTGCCATCGGCGGCGGCGAGCCCGAGCTCGAGACCCCACCAGCGGCGGAGCAAGTCACGCGCGAGGATCACCTCGGGCAACGAGTCGAAGGTCACAGCCACCAGGGGCCCACTATAGCGAACTACCCGTCGACGTCCATCGCCCCGGCACGTGCTCGAAAGCGCGGTGTTCTCTGACGAGCTTGGCGAGGTGCGCACGCAGCGACCGCTCGGCGAGCGGCCAGAGGATGCGAGGCGTATCGGCGTAGACGCTGGCGACCAGCTCGTCGGTCGACGCCTCGCCGCGTGCGAGCGCCGCAACGATCCGTTCCTCGCGCATCATGCGGTGCGCGATGTACTCGCGCAGCTTCGCCGGGCCATCCGCGATTGCCGGACCGTGCGCCGGCAACAGCAGCTGCGTGCCGCGCGCGAGCAGCGTCTGCAGCGACGCGAGGTACAGCGCCATGTCGCCCTCGTCTGGATCGATCAGGATCGTGCCGAGGCCGGCGACCATGTCGCCTGCGATCGTCGCGCCGGCCGTCTCGAAGCACAGGTGCCCTTCGGCGTGGCCTGGCGTGAACACGCACGTGATGCCGTCGAACGTGTGGCCGTCGGCCAGCTCGCGCGCGATCGGGACGCGCAATCGGCGCGCGGTCGCCGCGTGTGCCCACACCGGTGCGCCGAGCGCGGCCGCGCCGCCGACGTGGTCGCCGTGGTGATGGGTCAGCAGCACGGCGGCGACGGGCTGGCCGGCGAGCGCCTCGACGAGGATTTGCTGCTGATCGGGGTACGGCGAGCCGGGATCGACCACGTAGACCGGACCGTCAGCGTCGGGTCCGACCACGTACACGTTCGTGTGTGCTGCGGGCGGGAGCGTGGGGGTTTTGAGCGCAAGCACGCGAATCCCCGGCGCAACCGGCGCGAGCGTTCGCGGCGCGTCATGCGCCGACGCGGGGAGCGTCTTGCGCACCTGTTCGTACACGTCGTCAATGCTCGAGTGACCCACGGCTATCCCGCAAAGAGGGTGACGGCTTCACTAGCATCTCTTAGACTATTGGTAAGCGCTTCCATGGTCAGCGTCACTGCACGGAAGATTCGCGAGCTCGGTAGCGAGCGGCCGGGCGGAGCAAATGGCCGCATCTACACGGGCTATTTGATCTCGTACCCGTATATCGGGCGCGGCATGGTGATCTTTCGCGATCCGCATGGCCACCGCATGATCACGACGCCGGTCAAGCGCGTGCTCGGCGAGCCCGGCGGCAAGATGATCTACGTCGAGACGGAGAACAGCGTCTATCGCCTCGAGATCCACGGCGAGCCGCTGTTCCCGATGCGCGCGACCGGCGAATAAGCAGCTCAGCCCCTCGCGAGATCGTCGCCGAGGATCTTGATGTGCGCGGCGGTCAATGCAGGAATGAAGATGATCGGCAGCTCGTGCACCGGCGCCTTCGCGCGCTTGCGCAGCTCGGCGAGGTAGCGCTCGTTGAGCGTGCGGCGATCGCGCGACAGCGTCGCGTGCTGCGTGACCTCCGCGAGCGGCGACGGCAGCGGCCCCGCCGACGCGAGCGTGTCGAGCACCTTCGTCACCGGCGCGCCCGGCGGGAAGTGATTCGGATAGAGCTGATTGCAGACGATGTGCTGCGGCACGATGCCGAGCGCGGAGAGCTTGGTCTCGAGCTCCATCGCCTCGTTGACCGGCATGTCCTCGGCGAGCGTGACGAGCACGGTCGCCGTGCGCTTCGGATCGCAGAGCAGCGCCTTGACCGTACGCGCGTCGCGCGTCAGCGGACCCTCGGGCACGGTGTCGACGATCACCCACGGGATCTTGAGCATCGAGATCGAGTGACCGCTCGCCGGCATGTCGAACACGACGGTGTCCCACACCGGCCGCCCGCGCTTCTCTTCCTGCGTGTGGAACCACGCCTTGCCGAGCAGCGCGTAGTCGTCGAGGCCCGGGATGGCGCGCAGGAACGCGCGCGTGACGCGGTTCTCGAACACCATCTCGTAGACGCTCTTGAACTTGAGGATCATCAGGCCGTACTCGGCGAGCGCCGACGCCGGCGTGGCATTGACCGCCCACAGGTTCTGGGCGAGCTGCGTGACGGACTCGCCGACCGGCGGCTTATCGAAGTAGCTACCGAAGCGGTCGTTCGCGTTCGTCTCGAACAGCAGGACCTTCTTGCCGCGCGCCGCGAGGTTGCCCGCGATCGAGGCCGCCACGGTCGAGCGGCCGACGCCACCCTTGCCGACGACCAGGATCAGGCGACGCTCGGATACATCCACGGCGGGTGTATAGCCTACTTGGCGGCCGGGGGCGCGGCGGGAGCAGGCGCTTCGGGCTCGGGTTCGACGACCACGGCGACGCCGCTCGCCTCCGCGGTGCGCCAGCCGATCAGCTTGCGCAGCACCCACACGCCGGAGTCGGGTGTGATGTCGACCTTGATGTCGACGACCTTGTCGGCGCCGAGCATCTTCGCCGCGGGCAGGAGCATGCGGTTGACCACGTGATCGAGATCAACGTGACCGGGCAGCGCGAGAAACAGCACATACGCGCTGGTCACCTGGGCATGGACGATCGCGATCGGACGCAAGTGCTGCCCCGCGTAGACGTTCTCACCCTGGATCCGCACGGTCTGCACGGACGAGCACGCGCACGCCGCACACACGAGCAACGTCCACAGCCGGGACATGCGCGCAGGCTAACACGAGCGGTGATAGGATCGGCACATCGTGGCTTGGAGGGTCGCCTCGGTCGTGCTCGCCGCACTCGCGGTGACGGCACACGCGCAGCCGGCGCCGCCCGCGCCCGCGCCCGACGACTCGGTCATCGATCCGGCCGAGGTGCTCAACAAGAAGATCGCGGTCTGGCGGTTCGACGCGCTCGGCATCGATCCCGAGATCGTGCAGCGCCTCGAGACGTTGTTCCGCATGGAGCTCGACCGCCTCGACAAGCAGCCCCTGCCCTCGCGCACCGCCGTCGAGAAGACGATCACGCCCGCCGAGCAGAACTGCACCGGCGAGGAGAAGTGCCTGGCCGCGATCGGCAAGCGGCTCGGCGTCGACCTCGTCGTCACGGGCACCGTCGGCTCGCTCGGCGACAACTACGTGCTCAACATCAAGGTCGTCGAGGTCGCGACCGGCAAGTCGCAGAAGATGCAGTCCGATCCGCTGCGCGGCAGCCCCGACGATCTGATCGAGGGCGTGCGCGTCGCGGCGTACAAGCTGCTCGCGCCCGACCAGCTGCACGGCGCCGTGCAGATCCAGAGCGACCTCGTCGGGGCGCAGGTCGCGCTCGACGGCAAGGACGTCGGCAAGACGCCGCTGCCGAACCAGGGCGTGCTTCCGCGGCTCGCGCTCGGCAAGCACCACCTGCGCGTCGAGAGCAAGGGCTACGACGTGTTCGAGCAGGACCTCGAGATCCACTTCCAGAAGGTGTCGCCGGTGCTCGTGAAGCTGCTGCCGTCGGATCAGGTGATCGGCACCGGCAAGAACATCACGATCGAGCGCGACCCGATCTACTCGCGGCCGTGGTTCATCGTCGCCGTCGGCGTCGGTGCGATCGCGCTCGGCGGCATCATCGGCTACGAGGCGACGAAGCCGACCTGCAACACGTTCAAGAACGGCATGCTGGTGCCCGGATGCTGAAGCGCGTCGTTGCGCTTTTGCTCGTCGCGCAGATGGCGTGGGCCGACCGCGTCGTCGCGATCGCGCCGTTCTCGACGCTCGGCGCCGAGGACAAGTCCGCCGGCACCAAGAAGCTGCTCGGGCAGATCGAGCAGGCGATCGGCACGTTGCCCGGCACGAAGGTCGTCACCGCGCAGCAGGTCGCCGACGCGATCGCGAAGGCGAAGAAGCCGCAGCTGCGCGCGTGCGAGGGCGACGAGGCATGCGTGGCCGAGCTCGGCAAGCTCGTCGGCGCGAACGTCGTCGTCACCGGTGAGGTCGGTGGCCTCGGCGACTCGCGCGTCGTCTACCTCGGCGCGACCGACGTCGGTGCCGCGAAGGAGCTCCGCTCGACCACGCTCGCGGTCGGCGCGAAGGACTCGCCGGCGAGCGCCGCGGTGCGCCTGCTCGATCCCGATCGCTACAAGGGCACGGTCCACTTCACGATCGACGCGCCGGGCGCCACCGTCTACGTCAACGGCGCGAAGTTGCCGCTCGTCAACGGCGAGGTCGCGCTGCCCGTAGGCACGCAGGCCGTCCGCGTGACGCATCCGCAGTATCGCGACTGGGTGCGGTTCGTCGATGTCACCTACGGCGGCAAGACCGAGGTGCCGGTGTCGATGCAGAACTTCGGCACGATCGAGCACGACATCAAGGGCAAGCCGACGATGCTCGACCACGTGACGTACGTCGATCCGCCGCTGTGGCGCCGCTGGTACGTGACGGGACCCGCGGTGCTCGTGCTCGCGATCGGCACCGGCGTCGCGCTCAGCTACCTGAATCACCTCCCGGACGCCGATGCGAAGTGCAAGGTCGGCGGCGGGATGTGCTCGCCCTAGTCGGACGAGAGCCAGAGTTAACGCGAAAACGCGAAAACGCGAAAAAGACCAACGCGAAGCTCAGACGCCTCGGTCCGCTGGCGAAGACGCCACCGGACCTCGGCCCAGGCGCGCCGCCGTGCGAATCGTGAAAGCAGTGGGCGAGGTGAACTGGCGCTTCGCCAGTTCGCCGAGCCGCCGTCTGGGCTTCTGACTTTCTGCTCCGGAACTTCGCGTTTTCGTGTTTTCGCGTTAATCCGGGTCCGATCGGCCGTCAGTGCATCATGCCGGCGAGCTGGTTCAGCCGCGCGTTCGCGGCTTCGAACTTGCCGTCGTTGTACTTCTGCATGACGTCGCCGAGGATGTCGGCGAGCTGCTTGTTGTCGTCGAGCTTCGCCGTCTTCACCTGCGCGGAGAGCCGGTTGTACTTCTGCTGGATGAACTGGCGGTCGATGTGGACGCCGTCGACGGCCGCGATCAGGTGCGTCGCCGCGAAGTAGGCGGTCGTCACGTCGTTGTCGTTGAGCGCCTTGCTCGCTTCCTGCTCGAGGTTCGCGTTGCTGCCGAGGTCGGCGGCGAGCAGGCCCTTCTTGTTCATCGCCGCGCGCGCGCGGGCGACGAGGTCGGTGACGTCCTTCTTCGTGTACTTGCCGTCGGGCTTCGTGATCACGACCGGCGCGGCGGGCGCGGCGATCGAGCAGCTGTCCTTCCAGCGCTGCGCCGCTTCGACCTCGCGCTGCGCGAGTGCCTTCTCGCGCGCGGCCAGCCCGGCTTCGCGCTCGGCGAGCGTGCGCTCGCGGCTGCCGATCTCGGCCTCGCGGGACGCGATCTGCGCCGCCTTGTCGCCGCTGACCTTGATCTGATCGAGCTTGGTCGACAGCTCCGAGAAATCGGTCTGCTGCGTCTCGATCTGCTTCTCGATCTCGGTCTTCTGCTTGACGAGCTCGGTCGCATCGCTGCCCGCGGCCTGCGCATCCTTGATCTGCTGGTCGAGGTTATCGGCCTTGCTCTGCAGCTCCTGCCGCTTCTTGAGCAGCGCATCGCGCCTGGCGACCAGCTCCTGCTGGGCCTTGATCGCGGCAGGATCGGGTGCGGCATCCGCATCCTGCTTGCTCTTGCACCCGGACGCGACGAGACACAGCAGCAAGGCCAGGATCCCCACGAGGCGCATACTCGGCAATTGTACTACAGTCGCCGCATGCTGCTGTATCACGACCCTCGCGCGCCGAATCCGCGCCGGGTGCGCATCTTCCTGGCCGAGAAGAACGTGGCGTACGACACGATCGAGGTCCTGATCGCGGCATCGGCGCACCAAACTGCCGAATTCCGGCGCAAGAACCCGCTCGCGCTGCTGCCGGTGCTCGAGCTCGATGACGGCCGCGTGCTCCGCGAGTCGATCGCGATCTGCCGCTACATCGAAGAACTTCACCCCGAGCCGAATCTGTTCGGCGCCGACGCGTGGGAACGCGCCCAGATCGAGATGTGGAACCGCCACGCCGAGCTCGAGCTGCTGATCCCGATCTCCCAGGTGTTCCGCAACACGAACAAGTTCTGGGAGGGCAAGATCAAGCAGGCGCCCGACTTCGGCTCGATCATGCGCGAGCTGGTCGCCGGTCGCTTCGACTGGCTCGAGCACGAGCTCGCGCAGCGCCCGTACCTCGCCGGCAACCGGTTCAGCGTCGCCGACATCACGGCGCTCTGCGCGATCGACTTCGGCAAGGTCGCCTCGATCCGCATCGACGCCGCGACGCACCCCGCCCTCGCCGCCTGGCACCAGCGCGTCAGCGAGCGCCCGTCGACGAAGGCCTAGCTATTTCCACTCGCCGCGCTCGTAGGCGGCGCGCGACGCGGCCATGATCTCGAGCGCCTTCTCGAGGCCGTAGAAGTCCTCGATGTCGACGCGCTTGTCCTCGAGGATCTTGTAGTCGCGGAAGAAGCGGTCGAGCTCCTTCATGATGTGTGGCGGCAGCTGCTGCAGCGACGTGTACGAGTCGTACGCGGGGTCGTCGATGCACACCGCGATGATCTTGTCGTCGCCGCCCTTGTCGTCGCTCATGCGGAGGCCGCCGAGCGCACGCGCGCGCACGATCGTCAGCGGCTCGACGGGCTCCTGCATCAGCACGAGGATGTCGAGCGGATCGCCGTCGTCGGCGTGCGTGCGCGGGATGAAGCCGTAGTTCGCCGGATAGAACACGGCGCTGTACAGCACGCGGTCGAGGCGCAACAGGCCGGTCGGCTTGTCGACCTCGTACTTGAGGTGCGAGCCGCGCGGGATCTCGATCACCGCCGGGACGAACGCCGCGATGTCAGCGGGGATCTCGATGTCGTGCAGCGGATGCATCGGCGACGAGTTGACCACAGGCGGCCCCCACATCGGAACCACCGGAGTACCGGCGATGGCTCGGGAGTCCGAGCGCGGCACGGAACTCGGCCTCGCGGGGGGAGCGCGCAAATACATCGTC
>JAFAOG010000218.1 GCA_019237945.1 Deltaproteobacteria bacterium
GCCATTGCGCACCCGAAGTGATCATCCGCGGCACACGTTTTCTCGAACGTCCGCAGCAAGCAACGCGCGGGCGGGTGGTCTTCGATCGCCCAGACCGTCGCCGCCCAGTTCGTGCAGCCCGTCGCGAGGCCGAGCTTGCACGCGCGCTCGAACAGCCCTTGGGCTTCGAGCTCAGTGTCGGGCGAGCGCTCGATCGCGATCCCACGGGACTGGCACGCGTCCGCATCGCCGGCCGCGCATTTCCGCGTGCATTGCTGGTTGGCGGCGCTGCATTCCTTCACGCGATTGTCCCAACCAAGACGCAGCGCTGGCAACGAGTCCGCCAGGCATGGCGGCTCCGGCGTCGCGCTCGCCGCGGACTGCGCATGTTCGCAACCGGCGAGGCACGTCAGGACGGCCATCGCCGCGCCGCGCATGCGCGCTACGCGTTCGTCGGACCGGACCACTCGCCCGGCAGCGGCGTCGCCACGGAGCGAAGGCCAGTCACGCGGTAGACCTTGAGCTCCTCCGCCTTGCCCTTCACCTTGACCGGCGGCAGCGCGGCGGCCTCGACGCGACCCGCGACCTGGCGGTACGTCGACTCGGAGACGATGATCTCGCCGCTCGCCGCGACGTTGACCAGGCGGCTCGCGACGTTCATCGCGTCGCCGATCGCGGTGTACTGGAGCGCGCGCGTCGAGCCGATCGACCCGGTAATGACGTTGCCGGTGTTGATGCCGATGCCGATGCGAATCGGCGACTGATTCTCGGCAGCGCGCGTGCGGTTGAACTCCTCGAGGGCCTGGAGCATCGCGAGCGCGCACGCGACCGCCTTGAACGGCGCGTCCTCGATCGCGATCGGCGCGCCGAACAGGCCGATGATCTCGTCGCCGACGAACTTGTCGAGCGTGCCGCTGTACTTGAAGAGGATGTCGACCATCACCTCGAAGTACTCGTTGAGCGTGTTGACGATCTCCTGCGCGGGGCGACCGTCGGACATCGTCGTGAAGCCGCGGATATCCGAGAACAGCATCGTGCACTCGGTCAGCCGGCCGCCCTTCTCGATCACGAGCTCGCCCTTGACGACCTGCTCGACGACGCTCGCCGGAATCAGGCGCGAGATCTGGGCGCGCGTCTGAGCCTCGCGCTCGATGCGGCTCGCGAGGCGCGCGTTCTGGATCGAGATCGCGGCCTGCTGCGCCATGCCGGTGCAGACCTGCAGGTCCTTCTCGGTGAACGCGTTGCTCGTGAACAGCGAGTCGAGGTGCATGATGCCGAGCAGCTCGTTCGCGTAGAGCAGCGGCAGCGTCATCGTCGAGCGGATGCCCTGCATGATGATCGAGTGCGCGCCGCTGAAGCGGGCGTCCATCGTCGCGTCGCTCGACAGCACGGCCGCCTTGTTGTTCTTCACCTCGGCCATCACCGTGTTCGACAGCACGATGTTCGGATCGCTCTTGCCCGAGCGCGTCTTGACGAACGCGGGCTTCAGATCGCCCTTCTCGTCGGCAAGCAGGATCACGCCGCGGTCGGCGCCGACCAGCTCGAACGCCTTGTCGAGGATCTTCGGCAGCAGCTTGTCGAGGTCGAGCTCGGATCCGACCGCGCGAGCCAGCTCGTGACCGATGCGCAAGCGCTCGTAGTCGCGGCGCAGGATCTTGTCGTCCGCGATCTGGCGCTCCGGCATGAAGTCGCCGGTGTTGGCCTGAATGCGGCCGCGAATGTGGCTCTCGGTCAGGCCGGGCGCGATCGTCACGCGCTGGAGCGCATCGTCGGCCTTCGGCTTGTCGACGAACACGATGCGCGTCGAGCCCATCGTGAACTCGTCCCCATCGCCCAGATAATGATCGCTGATGCGCTCGCCGCGCAGAAACGTCCCATTCAGAGACCGCAGATCACGCAGCAAGTACCGGCCGTCCGCGCTCCTCTGAATCTGCGCGTGCTCTTTGCTGATGATGCGATCGAGGATCTGGATCGTGTTGTCCGGATGCCGCCCGATCGTGTTGAAGGCGGCAAGCTCGAACTCCTGCCGCTCTTCCCCAGAAATGACGATCAGCTTGGCCATCGGTGACGCTCGAAAGACCGCTCGTTTCGATGCTACGTGTCTGCCCCGGCCGAGTAAAGCCACCCGGGTGTCAACTCCGCGCCCTAACACGGGAAAAACGGCCGCGGACGGCGCTTCCTCTTGTGTCGCCGGCCGCCTTGTGGCAGAACCTGTCCCCCGACGCGATCGTGGCGGAATTGGTAGACGCGCTGGTCTCAGGTGCCAGTGGGTAACACCGTGGGGGTTCGAGTCCCCCCGATCGCACTGAAACTACGGCGGCAACCGTGGCGCCCCTGGCGTGCTCGAACGCGATCGTGGTTGGGATTGGTAGGCGCGCGGGTCTTCGGTGCCAGTGGAAGTCACTGAGCCGCACCACCGCCAACGACTGCAACCTTGATCGTCTGCGCTGCGCCGCCTCGGAGGACCCCGAGTTTCGCCGTCGTACCGGGCCGGTGACTCATGACGAGGAACATGGCGCCCTGCGGTAGCACGCCCTGAAGCGAGATGCCGTCGATCGTGACCACCTGGTCGCCGGGGGCAAGGCCGGCGGTCGCAGCCGGGCCGTTCGGAACGACGCTGCCGACTGTGACTGGCAGCATGTCGGGATCGAACATGAACCCGGCATCGCTCGGTGACGCTGGTGCTTTCACGCTGAAGACGTTCACCTTCGCGCTCCCTGCGCTCGCGACGTCAACGTCCGTACCGGCCGCGCTGAGCGGTCCGCCGTTCGGGGGAAAGCAGAAGATCCGCACCCGACCGACCGGCGCGCTGACCTTGAAGTGGCCTTCCGCATCGCTGAACCCCTGGAACGAAACATCGGGCGGTACCGGGGTCGTGCGGCCGTCCGTCGATGGCTTCGCGTCGCAGCGCATCGCGGGGAGCGGCTTGTGCGTCGTCAGCTCGGACACAATTCCTTCGACCGTTCCGACACCTCGGCTTCGCAAATCTACATGCGCGGTCTCGCCTGCGCGAACATCGACGGTGACGGCGTCGGCGTCTGCGCCGATCGCCTCGACCGTGTACTGCCCCGGCGTGACTCCGACTCTCGAGAACGTCGTACCTTCGACGAGCGCGCGGCCGCTGTGCTCTTGGCCCGTCGTGGACCAGTAGAACACCGTCGGGGCAGTCGAGAAGCCCGTCAGCGTTCCTTCGATCGACCCCGCACGCGCCAGCTTGATCGACACCGCGTTGGTTCCCGCCGCCACATCGGAGACGAGGCCATCACTGCCGTCGCCGGCGTGCGCGCTCAGGCTGTAGGCGCCGCGCGCGAGGTCGGCGATCTCGAAGCGGCCGGCGGCGTCGGTCAGCGTCGACGGAAAGTCCATCGTGGACTCGCCGGGGGCCATCGCCATGACGTGCACATCCGCCATCGGGGAGCCCGTGTCGTCGACGACCGTGCCGCGGATCGCAAACCGCTCGTCCTTGATCGCGAGCTGCACGCCGGTGACGACGCCGTCTCGCGGCACTTGAATCGTATTGAAGTGCGCGCCGATCGCGGGCGCGAAGCCTTGCCGAGCGCCGGGGGAGGGCGTGACCGTGACGCGGTACTCGCCGCCGATCAGGAGTGCGCAGTCGAACTGACCGTTCGCATCGGTGATCGATTCGCACATGTCGCCGCTGCCGTCTGCGAGGTCGAGGCGCATGTACACGCCTGGCACGGGAGCGCCAGTTTCATTGACGACGACGCCGGTGACTTC
>JAFAOG010000246.1 GCA_019237945.1 Deltaproteobacteria bacterium
CCGGCCAGCACACGCCCATGCCGCTGCCGGGCGTGGTCTCGAGGCAGCCAAAGTTCGACGGGCACTGACCCTTCGTGCACTGCTCGACGCAGTACATGTTCTTGCCGTCGTTGCCGCACTGGCCCGACGAGCAGTCGGTGCCCGCGCCGCACGGCATGCCGAGGCCGCCCTGCACGCCGGGGCCCGGCACGCAGCGGCCGCCGATGCACGTGTCGGTCGAGTTCGAGCAGTCCGACGGCTTCTGGCACGGCGGGCCGATCACGACCTCGACCGTCGCCTTGCCCGGCGTGCCCTGCATGTCGTAGGCGGTGACCTCGACCTTGTGCGTGCCGTTGCCGAGCGTCGACGGCGAGTTGAACGCGTACGGGCCGCGCGTCAGCATGTCGACGAGCGTGCCGTCGATGCGCAGCTCGACCTTCGCGACGCCCGCTGGATCGTCGGTCGCGGTCGCGCCGACCGGGAAGCCGGGCGACACGTTGTCGCCGGTCTTCGGGTTCGTGATCGTGACGATCGGCGGCGTGCCGGGGCCGGCGCCGAACAGGCCCGTGATCGTCGCGACCGAGTTCTGCGTCTGCTGACCGCTGCACGCGCACACGTGGCTGTTGCCGGTGCAGGTCTGGCCGAACGGGCCTCTGCCGCCGACGCAGTCACTGCCGCACTGCGCGGGGCCGTTCGTGTAGTAGCGGCGCCCGGTGTACTGGAAGTACGTCATCGGGTCGGCCGGGATGATCACGTGGTCGAGCGTCCACGCGTGCGCGATCTCCTGCGCCGCCGTCGCGCAGATCTCTTCCTCGACCGAGTTGTTGCCGAACGCGTTCGGGTTGTCGATGAACTGGTTCGCGAAGTCGAACACCAGCGCATCGGGGATGTACGGGCCGCCGCACGGATACGGCGACACGCCGTACGTGTTCGCGCCGATCTGGCTGTTCTGGAGGTTCGACGAGTAGCCCGCGACCATGATCTCGAAGTGGTCGGCGGCGCCGGGGTCGACGTCGGTGACGTTGACGTTGAACACGCTGAACGTGTCCTTGATGCATCCCATGATCGTCTGCCACTGCGCGTCGGTGCCCTTGAACTGCTGGATGACGGCCGTGCCGCCGGCGAGCGAGCTGTGATCGCTGCGCGAGTCGGTCGTGCCCGCACGCACCGTGCAACCGCCGGTGCAGCGGTTGATGAACAGCGTGTTGTACGGGATCGAGCCCGCGGGCGTGAGCACCGGCGGCGCCGCCGGCGTCTCGATGAACATCTGATCGCGCACCGGCTCGGCAAGCGCAGGCGCCGACAACACACACACGAGGGCAAGACCACCGAGACTGCGGCTCATGGACTTCTACGTGTATCGCGCCGCGCTCCCCACTAGAAGGGGGAATCGCCTGCGAGAAATGCGGCGCGCTTACTTACGCTTACGTCGCGTGACCAGCGTCGCAGCGAAGCCCAGGCCGAGCAGGATCGAGCCCGCGGCGTTGTGTCCGCCGGTGTCGCAGCAGCCACCACCGCCGCCGTTGTCGAGGCCGAGCCAGCACACGCCGCCCGCGTTCGACGCCAGGCAGCCAAAGCCGCTCGGACAGTGCGAGGCCGCCGGATCGCACGGGATCACGCAGTAGCTGTTCGTGCCGTCGCTCGCGCACTCGCCGCTCTGGCAGTCGCTGTTGTTCTTGCACGTCGAGCCGAGGCCACCGGTCGCCATCGGGCCCGCGACGCACGCGTTGCCGTAGCAGATGTAGCCCGTCATGCAGTCGGTGTCGGTCATGCACGGGTCGCCGATCAGAAAGTCCGACTTCGCGATCGCCGAGTTGTGGCCGGTGCCGCCGCAGACCGCTTCCATGTGGTGCGGGCCCTTCGTCAGCGCCATCGGCGTCGGGTACGTGTACGGCGCCGACGGCAGCGCGACGGCGAGCGCACCGTCGACGTAGATATCGACCTCGGCGACGCCGTCGCTCGACGTGCAGTTGACCTCGGCGGTGAAGCCCTGCTTCTGCGCGGAGCCGTTCGCGGGCGTCTTGAACGACACCGTCGGCAGCGGCGCGTTCTTCGCGCCGAACAGGTTCTGGATGATCGTCACCTCGTTCTGCGTCGACTGGCCGCTCGACATGCACGTGTGCGTGTTGCCCGAGCACGGCTGGCCGAAGGCGTTGCAGCTGCCGCAGCCGTTGTAGTTGCCGCAGTCGCTGCCGCACGTGACGTTGTTCTGGAAGCTCAGCGGGTTCGTGTACGGGTTGTAGGTCATCGGATCGCTGCGCGGCGTCGCGTGATCGAGCGTCCACGCGTGCGCGATCTCCTGGGCCGCCGTGCCGCACATCTCGAGGACGCTGCCGCCGAACAGCGGATCGTCGGCGAAGTCGAACACGAGGCCGTTCGGGATGAACGGCTGCGAGCAGCCACCGGGCGACTGGCACGTGTAGTCGGCGATGCCGAGGATGCCCTGGCCGTTGAGCTGGCTGTTCAGCTGGCCCGCGGTGCCTGCGATCATCACCTCGAAGTGCGGCGCGGTGCCCGGATCGACGTCGGTCACCGTGATGTTGAACGGCGCCATGATCTGCGTGACGCAGTCCTTGATCTGGCCCCACTTCGCATCGCCGCCGTTGAACGCGGTCAGCGTGACGTTGCCGCCCGCGATGTCGGACGTGTGCGTGGTCGAGTCCGTGTTCCCTTGATGGACCTGGCAGTTGCCGACGCACCGGTTCAGGTACAGCGTGTGCGTGTTGACCAGGTTCGGCGTCGGAGCCGCGGGCGGCGCCATCGGATGGAGCGCGAGGTGACCGGAGACCCGGATATCGAGTGGCTCTGCATGCGCCGAAACGGCGAAACCGAGGACCACCGCAACAGCTGCAAGACTGCGCATGGACCTCGGTTTTATCCCGGCCGGCGGGCCGCCGGCCAGAGGGAAAGCGCTGGCGAAGGCTAGCTGCGACTAACCCGTAGCGCGCAGAGCTAGCGGCGACGGCGCCGCGTGATCAGCATCGCAGCGAAGCCCAGGCCGAGCAGCATCGGGGCGTTGCCGCCGCCGGCGTTGCAACCACCCGTGCCTCCACCACCGCCGCCGCCGTTGTCGCCGCCCGGCCAGCAGACGCCGTGGCCGCCGCCGGTGTCGACGCACGAAAAGTGCGCGGGGCAGCTGCTGTGCGCCGGGTCGCAGGCATCGACGCAGTACTGGTGGCCCATGCCGTCATCCGCGCACGAGTTCGACGCGCAGTCGCTGTTCATCGTGCACGTCGAGCCGAGACCGCCCGCCATGCCCGGGCCCGCAACACACTGGCTGTTCGAGCAGACCTGGCCCATGTTGCAGTCGGTGTCGTGCATGCAGCCCTGCGGGAACGACACGTCGATCGCCGCGGAGCCCATGTTGCCGGCCGAGTCGAACGCGTCGACCTCGACGTGGTGCATGTTGCCGGTCAGCGTCATCGGCGCGTTCCACACGAACGGCGCGCCGGTCAGCGCGTTGCCGACGTTCTGACCGTCGATCTTGAGCTGGACGTGGTCGACGACGCGGTCATCCATCGCGTCGGCGTTGATCGGGAAGCCGGGCATCACGACCGCGCCGTTCGCCGGCGAGGTGATGTGGACGGTCGGCGCGACGGTGTCGGGCGCGCTCGAGCCGAACGTCGCCATGATCAGCGCGTAGCTGTTCATCGCCGAGGAGCCGGTGCCCTGATACGTGCAGCTGCACTGGCGCGCGCTGTACTCGCCGCACGAGCCGGCCTGGTTCTGGAACGACTTCACGGCCGGGCCCGAGGACAGGTACGTCATCGGATCGCGGTTGTCGTACTTGTGGTCGAGGCCCCACGAGTGCGCGGTCTCCTGCGAGACCGTCCAGCAGATGTCGTTGATGTTCGTCGGCTCCTCGTTCGCGAACGAGAACGAGATCGAGTTCGAGATGTAGCCGCACGAGAACGGCGACACGCCGAGGACGCCCTGGCCCTCGCCGACATCGGCCGCGTGACCCGCGACGATCGCCTCGTGGAAGTTTCCCGACGTCGGACGCGTCGTGACGATCTGGACGTCGAACGGCGCGTACGTCGCCTTGACGCAGTTGACGATCTGCGTCCACTGCGCGTCCGTGCCCGAGTACTGCGACACGACCGACGTGCCGTTCGGGATGCTCGACGTATCGGTCAGCGAGTTGTCGTTGCCCGCGTGCAGCGTGCAGCCGCCGACGCAGCGGTTGAGATAGATGACGTGGGAGACGGTCGCCGGTTCCGGAGCCGCATACGTGGCGCCGATCCGTCCCGGATCGGTCCAGCGGTACGTGGCGCGCTTGGTGTCGGCGTGAGCAGCGCTGCCCAGGGCCACCGTCAAGAGCGTGGTCGCGGCGAGGAATGCCTTCATGGCCGCAAGTTGTAGGGCAAGCCGGAGGCGCTGCGAATCTCGGATCCGCTGTCTTGTTCTTGTCGATGCGAGGCGCGCGGTCGCGACTTGCTACAGCAGTGCCGCGCACACGATAAACGCGACGTAAGCTGCCACAAGTAAAGCACCTTCTAACCGGGTGATCTTGCGCGATCCGCGCAACACGACGACCCCCAGGAGCGTGATCACGACCAGCCCCACGAGATCTACCAGGTGCATCCGTTCGCCCAGCCGGATCGGCTGCAAACACGCCGTCACGCCGAGGACGAGGAACACGTTGAGCAGGTTTGACCCGATCACCGAGCCAACCGCGAGCGCGGAGTGACCCCGGCTGGCGGCGACGAGCGAGCCGATCAGCTCCGGCAGCGCGGTGCCGATCGCGATCACGGTGAGGCCGAGCATGCGCTCGCTCATGCCGACCGACTCGCCGATCTTGCGGCCGCCCTCGACGAACAGGTAGCTGCCGGCGAGCAGCAGCACGAGGCCGAGCGCCGACATCAGTGCGGACATCGTCGGCGAGCTGCGCGCGTGGGCCTTGCCGCCGATCGATGCGCCCGCGAGCTCCGCCTCGCCGCTGCGCGCGGCGGCCTCGACATCGTCGGCGTCGAGATCGTCGGGCGCGATCCGCGCCGACACCGTCAGCGTCGCGATCGTGAAGATCACGGCGCAGATCACGAGCAGGGCGCCCTCGACGCGCGACAGCACGCCGTCGCGAAACAGGATCGGCACCGCGATCGCCGAGCCGACGAGCACGGGGACCTCGCGCCGGATGATGCGCCCGTCGACGGTCGGCGGCGCGATCAGTGCGGTCAGCCCGAGGATCAGCGAGATGTTCGCGGCGCACGAGCCGATCACGGTGCCGAGCGCGATCGGCTGCGCGTGCTCGAGCGCGGTCTTCGTCGCGACCGCGAGCTCGGGGGCGCTCGTGCCGTACGCGACGACGGTCAGCCCGACGACCAGCGGCTTGACGCCGAAGCCGCGCGCGATGCCCGCCGAGCCGCGGATCAGCCACTCGGCGCCCCAGTACAGGATGGCGATGCCGACGAGCAGCTTGACGACCGGGAAGATCGGGACCACGCCCGCTTATCTTACGTGCCCTTGCGTGCGAGGTAGCGGGCGTCGCGGATCAATTCGTCGAGTCGGTGGATGTCGCCGGAGTCGTAC
Organism: Deltaproteobacteria bacterium; assembly: GCA_019237945.1. Classification (GTDB taxonomy): domain Bacteria; phylum Myxococcota_A; class Polyangia; order Haliangiales; family Haliangiaceae; genus JABFXX01. Next base: position 5,509 of record JAFAOG010000246.1, read on the forward strand.
GTGCCGCGCAGGTGCAGGTTGCCGTCGACGAGGATGAAGTAGCCGCCGTGCGCGATGTTGGGGACGCCGTTCGCCTTGTCGGGCTCGCGCATCATCGAGCTCATGAACGGACCCTCGACGAGCCGGTAGATCGTGTCGTGGTCGCCGGTGATGAAGCGCCAGCGCGTCGGGTCGGCGTTGTAGTGCTTCGCGTACTCGGCGAGGCGCTCGGGCGTGTCGTACGTGGGATCGACGGAGATCGACACGAGCTTGATCTGGTCGGCCTTGTCGAACGTCTTCTCCTGGATCCGCGCCATCTTCATCGTCGTGACGGGGCAGATCGTGTCGCAGCGGGTGAACAGGAAGCTGACGACCGTCGGGTGACCGCGGAACACGTCCTGCGTGATCGGCTGGCCGCGGTCGTCGACGAGCTCGAACGGCGTCACCATGCCGAGGTCTTCGAGGTTCGGATCGTGCGGCCGCCGCGCGAGCACGAGCGCGACCGGGATGATCGCGATGACGATGATCGCGACCATGCCGAGCAGCAGCTTGCGACCGGGGACGGGCACGAAGGGTGTTTGCCAGATCCGCGTAGGAATTGCACGAATTGCCGGCTGCGGCGTAGTGGCGCGGGGTTTGCTCTACTTACAGCGTGCTCTGGCTCGCCAACGCCCTGACGCTGTCACGGATCCCGCTCGCCGCGGCGTTCTGGCTGACGTACGGCGATCTGCGGTGGTCGGTCGCGCTCGTCGTGCTCGCGGCCGTGACCGACGCGCTCGATGGCACGGTCGCGCGGTGGGCACTACATGGCTCGACGCGCGCCACCGCCGGCGAGTGGCTCGATCCGCTCGCCGACAAGATCTTCGTCGTCGGCGTGCTCGGCGCGATCCAGTTCCACGATCCGGCGCCGTGGGGCCTCGTCGCGCTGATCGCGGCGCGCGAGCTCGTGCTGATCCCGCTC
>JAFAOG010000125.1 GCA_019237945.1 Deltaproteobacteria bacterium
TTCGCGTTCCGCTCGGTGCGGCTCGACAACCCGACGAAGGACACGCTCGAGCCCGGGCCGGTCACCGTCTACGGCGACGGCAAGTTCATCGGCGAGGGCATCACCGAGCCGGTGCCGCCGCAGGCCTCGGTCGTGGTGCCGTTCGCGCTCGACAAGCAGATCGTCGTGGAGCGCTCGGGTGCAGAGAGCGATCGGATCGCGAAGCTCGTCACGGTGCAGCGCGGGATCGTGACCGCCGAGGTCCAGCATCGCCGGCAAACCACGTTCGTCGTCACGAGCCGGATGCACTTCCCGAGCACGGTCTATCTGCGACATCGGCTCGAGGCCGGCTACGATCTGCTGGAGGCGCCGTCGAGCTACACGAAGGTCGGCGACTCGCAGCTGTTCCGCGTCGACCTGAAGCCCGGCGAGACCCGCACCGTGATGATCGCCGAGGCGACGCCGCTCGAGCGCTCGATGGAGCTGTCGAGCGACCAGGCGCTCGACATGATGAAGCTCTACTTGCAGGAAGAGCATCCGACGCCCGAGCTGCAGCGGCAGATCGCCACGCTGCTCGATACGCACAAGGCCGCGATGGATCTGCGCGACAAGATCGAGACGCTGCGCGATCAGCTCGCCGAGCTGCGCGTGCGCCAGGGCGAGCTGCACGCGCAGATCGTCACGCTGAAGGCGGTCAAGAGCGGCGGCGAGCTGATGCAGACGCTCAAGAACCGGCTCGTCGACGTCACGAACTTCATCCAGAAGGCGACGATCGACATCGTCGACACCCAGGAGCAACTGATGCTCGCTCGCGTCAAGTTCTCAAACCAGCTCGCGGACCTCAAGCTGGCCGACGTGCGCACGCTGACGAAGCGATAAGCCATGGTATGACGCGCGCATGCCCGAGCAACGTTTCGATGCCGTCGTGATCGGTGCCGGACCTGGCGGCTATCCTGCCGCGATCCGGCTCGGCCAGCTCAAGGTCAAGACCGCCATCATCGAGCGCGAGTACATGGGCGGCGTGTGCCTCAACGTCGGCTGCATCCCGTCCAAGGCCGTCATTCACGCGGCCAAGATGTACGAGAAGATGGGCCACGCCGACGAGCTCGGCATCTCGCTGCCGGGCAAGCCCTCGCTCGACATGAAGAAGCTGCAGACGTGGAAGGGCGGCGTCGTCAACAAGCTGACGAGCGGCGTGCGTACGCTGCTCAAGGGCAACGGCGTCGAGGTGATCGACGGCACGGCGAAGCTCGAGAAGAGCGGCCCCGACGGCCACCGCATCACGGTCCAGACCAAGTCCGGCGCGCAGACGATCATCGCGAAGAACATCGTGCTCGCGACCGGCTCGCGCCCGTTCGAGATCCCCGGGTTCAAGCTCGACCAAAAGCGCATCATCGACTCGACCGGCGCGCTCGCGCTCGACGAGGTCCCGCAGCGCATGGTCGTCATCGGCGGCGGCTACATCGGCCTCGAGCTCGGCATGGTCTACGCGAAGTTCGGCAGCAAGGTCACCGTCGTCGAGGCGCTGCCGCGCGTGCTCGCGTCGATGGACAAGGACTGCGTCGCTGTCGTCGAGCGCAAGCTGCGCAAGATGGGCATCGAGGTGATGGCCAACACGAAGGCGAAGTCGTGGGAGGACAAGGGAGACCGCGCGGTCCTCACCGTCGAGCTGCAGGACGGCAAGACCGCCACGATCGACGCCGACAAGATCCTCGTCTCCGTCGGCCGTCGTCCGAACAGCGAGAACCTCGGTCTCGAAGCGGCCGGCGTCGCCGTCGACAAGCGCGGCTTCGTGATCGCCGACGATCACCTGCGCACGAACATCGGCGGCATCTACGCGATCGGCGATCTGATCGGCGGCATGATGCTCGCCCACAAGGCAACGAAGGAAGGCGAGGTCGTCGCCGAGATCATCGCCGGCCACAAGGCCGCGTTCGACGTCCGCACGATCCCCGCCGTCGTCTTCACCGACCCCGAGATCGCCTCGACCGGCCTCACCGAGGACGAGGCCAAGGCCAAGGGCCACGCGACGCTCAAGGTCGGCAAGTTCCCGTTCGCCGCGCTCGGCCGCGCGCTCTCCGTCAACGACACCGAGGGCTTCTGCAAGGTCGTCGCCGACGGCAAGACGGGCGAGCTGCTCGGCCTGCACATCGTCGGCAACGGCGCGAGCGACCTGATCTCCGAGGGCGCGCTCGCGATCGAGATGGGTGCGGTCGCCGATGACCTGCGCCTGACGATCCACCCGCACCCCACGCTGTCGGAAGGCGTGATGGAAGCCGCTGCCGCCGCGCTCGGCGAGGCCGTGCACATCATCAACCGGTGAGCCGCGCACTCGCGCTCGCCGCTGTTGCGGTGCTCGTCGCGGCGGGCACGCTGCTGTGGCTGATGCGCGAGAAGCCCGAGACGCCGCGCGCGCCGATGCCGCGCGATGCCGCGGTCGCGCAACGCAGCCCTGCCCCACGGCTCGCCGATGCGGCGGCGGTCGTCGCGCCCGTCGAGACGCCGGCGGCGATCCACGGCCGGTTGACCGAGCGCGGCAAGCCGGTGCCGAAGTTCGAGGTCGGCGTGCGCGAGCAGTTCGCGGCCGACTTCACCGACGAGGCGGGCGAGTTCCGGATCGAGGGCGTGCTCCCCGGCCGTCACGTCGTCATCGCCGAGGACCGCACGACGGGCCGGCGCGCAGTGCACGAGGTGACGGTGGCGGCCGGAAACGACGCAGAGGTCAACCTCGAGCTCGCGCCGACGGGCAAGCTGGAGATCGAGGTTGTCGATTCCGATGGAGCACCGGTCGGCGGCGCGCTCGTCGCCCTCACCGGCGAAGGTGCGGCCGCGAGCTACTTCGCGACGAAGCGCATGGAGACCGACAAGGACGGCCGCATCGATCGACTCGGCGTGACGACGGGTCCCGTGACCGTGATCGCGGTCGCCGGCGGGCGCACCGTCAGCGAGAACTTGCTCGCGCGAGAAGACACGCAACGCGTGCGGATCGCATTCGACGTGCGCGGTGGCCTCGCGATCGAAGGCCGCGTCGTCGACGATCGCGGCGTCGGGATCGGCGACATCGAGGTGTCGCTGCACGCGGGCGCGTCGAGCGACAAGAAGACCGACCGCGCGGGCCGCTTCCGGTTCGAGCGCTTGCTCGCCGGCACGTACGCGGTGACCGCGGGCGGGATGCCCGACCTCGCCCATCAGAACGTCGACGCCGGTACGCGCGACCTCGTGCTGACGATCCCGCGCAACGGCCACGTCGAGGGCACCGTCGACGCGCCTGACTTCATCTCGATTCATCTCGAAGGTGGCAAGCGCACGGTCCCGACGATGGCGAAGGACGGCCACTTCGAGGTCGACGCGCCGCCGGGCCATTACCGCATCGTCGCGAGCGTGCCCAACGGCAACCCGATCGCGACCGCCGAGACCGAGCTGCGTCCCGGCGAGACGACGACCGTGCACCTGCACGCGGGCACGACCGGCAGCGTCCGGATCGTCGCGACGAGCTTCGGCGACAGCGCACCGGTCGCGGGCATCGTGTGCGGCGCGAAGCACGGGGTCGCGCGCGCGACGACCGACGAGCACGGAGAGACGATGCTCGACCAGCTGCCTGCAGGCGACGAGGAGATCGTGTGCATCCGCGGGCACGACGTCGTCGGCCGCACGACCGTCAAGGTCGATCCGCGTGCCGCCCACACCGTGCGACTCGCGATCGTCAGCGGCGATACCGATGCCGATGCGCACCGGATCGGCGCCGACGTCGTGCACGGCGTGTTCGCGAATGTCGAGCCCGACGGTCCCGCCGCGACGGCCGGCATCGCGAACGGCGACGAGCTGCTCGCCGTCGACGGCATCGACGCGACCGGCCCGAACGCGGATGCGGCCGCGCTGTACGTGCAGGTCCACAAGACGCCGTTTCGCGTGCGCGTGCGCAGCAAGGGCGCGACCTACGCCGTCGACCTGACCGTCACGCCGCGCTGAAGCGTGCTACACGCTCCCCATGCGCCGGTGGCAGGTCCTCGATCTCGGTACGAAGCCGTACCGCGAGGTGTGGGCGCAGCAGCTGGCGCTCGTCGAGCAGCGCCAGATCGGCCAGGTCCCCGATACGCTGCTCGTCGTCGAGCATCCGCACGTGTTCACGCTCGGGCGGCGGCGCGAGGCGAAGCAGAACGTGCTCGCGCCCGGCGACGTCGAGGTGCTCGAGATCGAGCGCGGCGGCGACGTCACGTATCACGGCCCCGGGCAGCTCGTCGCCTACCCCATCCTGCTGCTCGAAGACGACGAGCGCGACCTGCACGCGTTCTTGCGCAACCTCGAGCAGGCGGTGATCGAGACGTGCGCGCGCAGCGGCATCACCGCCGATCGCGAGCCCGGCAAGACCGGCGTGTGGACGACGACCGATGCGGGGCGCAAGAAGCTGTGCTCGATGGGCATCGCGTGCCGCAAGTGGGTCACGTTTCACGGGCTCGCGCTCAACGTGACCACGGACCTGTCGTACTTCGCGCGGATCAACCCGTGCGGCTTCGAGGCGACGGTGATGACGTCGCTCGAGCGGCTCGCCGAGATCGATCCGGCCGCGGTCAAGGCCGTGCTCGTCGAGGAGCTCGGCCGCGCGCTCGGTCGCGCCGCTTAGAGCTTCGAGACCGGCAGCGTCGAGTCGACGGCGATCGGGTTGTTCGGCTGATCCGTCTTGAGGATGACGGTGCCGGGCTGCGACGTGTCGGCCGACCACGCGAAGCCGTCGATGACCGCGAGCGAGTCGAGGACGTGATCGCTGGTGTCCCAGATGCCGATGCGCAGCTTCATGATCTCGCCGGGGGCGACGTTACCCGTCGTCGTCAGCCAGCCGGTGCCGCCGCCCTCGAGCGCGTTGCTATCACAGGCGCCCGGCATCGGGGTGTCGAGGCCGGTGCCCGCGAGCTCCGCGGTGCTCATGCACGTGCTGATCGAGCCGGCGGTGCCGTCGCAGCCGGTCGTGCCGTTGACGCACTGGGTGAACAGGCCGGTGTTGCCGTGCGCGAGGTTCACGCCGACCGGATAGTTCTGCATCTGCGCGTTCTGATAGAAGGCGAGGTTCTTGTCGGCGGGGTTCGCCGGCATGCCGTTGTACGTCGAGTCGAGCAGGATCACGAAGAAGTCGTTGTAGGGCGAGCAGGTGTACTCGGGGAACTCCGAGCTGAAGAAGTTCGACTTGAGCGAGAACGACTTCGCGTTCGTCGGAACGCGGATCGTCAGCGTCAGCATGACCGGGTCGTTCGCCGTGTTGCCGATCGGCTCCGGGCAGCCCGGCGCGTTCGGCAGCTTGCCGCCGTTCGCCTGCAGGAAGTCCGCCGGGAACGCGGAGCTCGTGGTGCCGCCGAGGCTCGACTGCAGGTCGACGTAGTTCGGATTCGTCTCGCCGACCGCGGCGGCCGCGCCCGACGAGATTTCCATCAGGCTGACGCCGCCCTGCGGCTGCACGCCGCTGCCGTAGTGCGGACGGATCGAGCGCGAGTTCGGATCGGGGGTGCCGGTGCCGTCGACGAGCGTCAGCTTCGCGTCGATCACGCCCCACTTCTTGTCCATCATCGTCGCGGTCTGGCAGATGTCGATCGCCTTCGCGTAGTCCATCGCGTTCGACGAGTTCGACATCAGGCCCTGATCGCAGAGCAGCTGCGTGTTGTCGACCATGCCGTCGCAGTCGTTATCGACGCCATCACCCGGCACATCGAACGCGCCAGGATTGACCTCGGCGGGGTTCGAGCACTCCGTCGAGTCGCAGCAGTCGCCCTGACACGTCGTGAAACCGTCATGGTCGTTGTCGGTGTTCTCGTCGGTCATGCCGTTGCAGTTGTTGTCGATGTTGTCGCCGCAGATCTCGGCGCTCGGCACGACCTGCCCCTGGCAATCGCCCCACGATCCGGCCGACGTGCACGACTGCATGCCGCCGTGGCATGGCCCGACATCCTGCGTCGCCATCTGGCCCGTGTAGCAAGCGCGGCTATCCCCGGGGTTGCACGATCCGCCGGTGCACGACGCACCGGAACAGTTATCGCGGGTCGAAGGTCCGCACGCGGCGAACAACAAGCACAGCGTACAAATGACGAGCGAGCGCATGGGGCGAGCCTCCCGCGGGCAGCATAAGCGGATTCGCTCGCAACAGGGCGATGACAGCCGCTATCTGCAGCTGAGGTGTGGGGATGTTGCGCTACCCGGTACGGACCGAGAAGTCCCGAGCCGAGATGATCTGCTTGGTCTCGAGGTCGGCGAGAAAGGACCGACCAGACCCGATGCGGCCGTCGAACGCGAGCAGGTACCAGACGTCGAGGGTCCACCTCACGTGGTCGCTCTCGCAGGGCGGGGTCCACGAGACCGCTTCGAGGTCGCCCAGATACGTCGGCCGCGACGGCGAGGCCGCGACGAGCTTCTGGTACTCCTCGCAGCCCTGCACCAGGGTCACGGCGGCCTGGGCATCCTTGCTTGCCACAGTGCGTCGCCAGGCCGAGGTCAGCCGGCAGCGCCCGATCTGCCCCGAGGGAGACAGCTCGATCTCGTAGGCCTCGTCGGCGGCCAGGCCGTCGAAGTCGGGGACATCGAACTCGGGGTATTTGTCACGGTCGGCGATCATCTCGAGCCGGTCGTCGAACGCCTCGTAGCCGGCATCGAGCGTGTCGTCGGAGTAGTAGCCGTAGACCCGGAGGATCAGGTTCTGCGACGGCAACCGGTGGTCCCAGTCGACGATCGAGATCGCGCCCGCGTAGTCGTGCCGGAACCGCGATAGCGGCGGCAGCGCAGCCGCCACCCGCGTGGCCGCGCCCTCCTCGGAGAGCAGTCCCTGGTAGGCGACCCGGGGATGAAGCCGGATCTCCTCGGCCACGAACGGGCGCAGGTCAGACGACACGTCGCGTCGATAGTATCAGACAGCGCGCTCGAGCGAGTCGATCAGGGCACCGAGACGGTCGCCATCGAGCTTGAGCCGCGCCGGATTGACCACGAGCCGGCTCGACACCTGCGCGACCGTATCGATCTCGACGAGCCCGTTCTGCCGCAACGTCTCGCCGGTCTGCGTGATGTCGACGATCCGCTCGCACAGCCCGGTCAGCGGCCCGAGCTCGATCGCACCGGAGAGCTTGATCACCTCCGCGGTGATGCCCTTGCGCGCGAGGTACGCCTTCGTCGTGCGCGGATACTTCGTCGCGATCCGCAGGTGCGCGAGCTCGTCGGTCTTCGCATCCGCGCGCTGCGCGACGATCATCCGGCACCGCCCGATGCCGAGGTCGAGCGGCTCGTACAGCTCGAGCCCTTCCTCGTCGAGCACATCGCTGCCGACAACGCCGACATCCGCCGCGCCATGCGCCACGTACGTCGGCACGTCGCTGTTGCGCAGCACGAGCACGCGAATCGCGCCGCAATCGATCACGAGCTTGCGCGTATCGCCGAGCACCGGCGACAGGTCGTAGCTCGCCTTCGCGAACCGCGCGGCCGCCTCCTCGAGGATGCGCCCCTTCGGCAGCGCGAGGATGATCGGCCGCGACATGCTCACGCGTCCTTCGCCCGCTTGATCTTCGCGCCGACGCCCTTGAGCTTCTTCTCGATCGCCTCGTACCCGCGGTCGAGGTGATAGACGCGCAAGACTTCCGTCTTCCCGCCCGCAACGAGCCCCGCGAGCACGAGACTCGCACTCGCGCGCAGGTCGGTCGCCATCACGTTCGCACCCGTCAGCTTCTGCCCGCCGCGAATCACCGCGACGCGCCCGCTGACCTGGATGTCCGCGCCCATGCGCCCGAGCTCCGGCACGTGCATGTACCGGTTCTCGAAGATCATCTCCTTGATCACGCTCTGGCCCTTCGCGAGACACGCGAGCACCATGAACTGCGCCTGCATGTCCGTCGGAAAGCCGGGGTGCGGCTGCGTCGTGATGTCGGCGGGCTTGATGTCGCCGCCCTTGACGCGCAGCCCGCCCGCCTCCGCCGACACCGTCGCGCCCATCGCGCGCAGCTTCGCGATGATCGCGTCCATGTGCTCGGGCCGCGCGCCCTCGAGCAGCACGTCGCCCTTCGTCATCGCCGCCGCGACCGCGAACGTCCCCGCTTCGATCCGATCCGGAATGATCGCGTGCTCGATCGGCGCGAGCTCGTCGACGCCCTCGATCGTGATGATCGCGGTCCCCGCCCCCTGGATCTTCGCGCCCATCTTGTTGAGCACGAGCGCGAGCTCCTCGACCTCCGGCTCGCGCGCGGCGTTCTCGATCACCGTGCGCCCCTTCGCGAGCGCCGCCGCCATCATGATGTTCTCGCAGCCGGTCACCGTCGGCATGTCGAGCACGATCGTCGCGCCGCGCAGGCGCTTCGCCTCGACATCGACGTAGCCATGGTCGAGCGTGACTTTGGCGCCCATCGCCTCGAGGCCCTTGAGGTGCTGATCGATCGGCCGCGCGCCGATCGCACACCCGCCAGGCAGCGACACGCGAGCCCGCCCGTAGCGCGCGACCAGCGGTCCGAGCACGAGCACGCTCGCGCGCATCGTCTTGACCAGCTCGTACGGCGCCTCGAGCTTGGGCTTCTTCTTTCCCGTCGGCGCCGCGATCGTGAGCGCGCTATCGCCCTCGACGTCCCAGCCGAGCATGCGCAACAGCTTCGCCATCGTTCGCACGTCGGCGAGCTGCGGGACGTTCTTGAACGTCGACGTTCCGCTCGGCAGCAGTGCCGCCGCCAGCAGCGGCAGCGCCGCGTTCTTCGCACCGCTGATCGGGATCTTGCCGGAGAGGCGTGCACCGCCTTCGACGACGATCTTGTCCATACCGCACCTGCGTGCGTAGCACGCCCTACCCCAAGAACGCGCTTCTGCCGCGCACTATTGCTTCGGAGGCGCCGTCACCGGGCCCTGCGGCGCGGGTGCTGCCGGCGGTGCTTGCTGCGGCGCGGGCGCGACCGCCGAATCATCGGTGACGATGTTGAACTCGACGCGCCGGTTCGCCGCGCGGCCCTTCGCCGTCTTGTTGTCATCGATCGGACTATCCTGCCCGTGCCCGATCGCCTGCAGGCGCTCCGGCGCGACGCCCTTCTTCACGAGGTAATCGACAACCGACTGCGCGCGGTCCTCGCTGAGCTTCTGGTTCTTCTCGGGGTTGCCGACGTTGTCGGTATGCCCCTCGACCTTCACCTTCCAGATCTCGAGGTGCGCCAGCATCACGCGCGCGACATTGTCGAGCAGCGCGTTGCTTGTCTTCGCCAGCTTCGCGCTCCCCGTGACGAAGTGCACCTGATCGAGGATCTTCAGCTGGTCCTTCGTGATCACGACCAGCTGCTTCGCCTTGCACCCATGGTTCGCGGCCGTCCCCGGCTCGTCGGGACAGTTATCCAGCCGGTCGACAATCCCGTCCTTGTCCGTATCCGTATCCGGACACCCGCCGTTCTCGATCGGACCCGCGACGTTCGGGCACTTGTCGCGCGCGTCGAGCACGCCATCATTGTCATTATCCGGATCCGGGCAGCCGTCCTCGTCCTGGAAGCCGTCCTTGTCCTCCGGCTGATCCTTGCACTTGTCCTGCGCGTCGTTGATGCCGTCGCCGTCGCTATCCGGAATCGTATCCGGGCAGCCATCGTCATCCTGATACCCGTTGATCGTCTCGGGCTGATCCGGACACTTGTCCTTGTCGTCCATGATCCCGTCGCCGTCCCGGTCCTTCACAGGACAGCCGTCGGGACTGCCGTTCCCCGGCTCGTTCGGGCACGCATCGGCCGCCCCGACCACGCCGTCATGATCCGGATCGGGATCGGGCGGCGGCGCGACGACCTCGATCGGCCGCGCCCCCGGCACGAACGACACGCCAAGCGAGAACTCGCCGTAGCTTGCATTGAGCGTGTAGGGATCCTGCTCCGACGGCCCGCGAATGAACCGCGCGTCCGCACGCAGCGCGACACTGGGCGTCACGAACACGCGCACGCCACCACCGATATGAATCGGGTAATCGGTATCGCTGCCGAGCACGCTCATGTCGCTCGAGATGTGCATCATGTCGATGCCGAGCGCGACAAACGGCGTCACACGCCCGGGGTACTGCGCGATCAGCTGCGCGCCGAGCCCGTAGATCTGCGCACCGTCTCCCGAGCCCTTCGTGCTGGTCAGGATCAGCTCGCCCTCGCCCTCGACGCCGACGTAGTCGCTGAAGAAGTACGCGAACCGCGCGCCCAGCTCGGGCGACAGGGTCTCGAGCTCGGGGCGGCCGCCGTTGGGATACAGCGACTCGTCGTAGAACTGATGGAAGTAGTTCGAGATGAACCCTCCCATGTAGACGCCGGCCTCGGTCTTCCCCGGTCCCGGCTCCGACGCGGATGTGGAGACGGCGACCCCATCATCCGCCGCCGCGATCCCCACCAGCATCGGAACAGCCAACGTCGTCAGCACGAGAGTGCGCATGATTCCCCCACAAAAATCGTAGCCCTCGTGCCACTTGGATCACAACTCCGGGAACGAACGTTTTGCGCCGGGCGGGGGACGCGCGAGTAGCGGCCCGGTGAGGGTTGCGATAGGTTCGCGCGCGATGCCAGGGGTACGCAGGACCGCCGCTGCGCTGGTCGCGATGACCGCGCTGGTCGCCGCGCAGCCTCTCCCCGATCCGGCCGCCGCGGATCCGCGCATCATGGGGGGTGGCGGCGACGCCAAGATTCCCGTGACGGGGCCCGGTGCGACCGAGGTGATGGCCGCCGAGACGACCGGCGCGACGTCCACTCCCGCTCCGATCGCGATCGAGCAGCCGATCGATCCAGATCAATACATCTGTGGCCCGGGGGACGTCTTCGATCTCAACTTCTGGGGCGCGCAGAACTTCCGGCTCAAGATCGCCGTCGATCTCGAAGGCCGCACGTTCATCTCGAAGGTCGGGTACGTCGCGGTCGCGGGCAAGACGCTCTCCGCGGTGCGCACCGCGATCAAGTCGAAGGTACGCGGCCAGTACCCGGGCTTGAACTTCGATCTCACGCTTGTCGCACCGCGCACGTTCCTCGTGCACGTCGTCGATAACGTGAAGGCGCCAGGGACGTTCACGACGCATCCGCTCGAGCGCGTCTCGACGGTGCTCTCGAAGGCCGGCACGCTTCCGAACGGGTCGCGGCGCCGTATCGAGGTGCGCCATCGCGGCGGCAAGACAGCCACGGCTGACCTCGTGCTCTACGAGCTGACCGGCGACACAGGCTACAACCCGTACCTGCTCGATGGGGACGTCGTCAGCGTTCCGTTCGCCGACCCGGTCGTCGCGATTGCGGGTGCGGTGCGACGACCCGGAACGTACGAGCTGATCAAGTCGAAGGACCTGACCGAGCTCCTCGAGCTGGCCGGCGGATTCACGAACGGCGTGTCACGCACGTTGCCGATCCAGGTCGTGCGCCACAACGACAGGCAGCAGCAGACTGCGATGGAGCTCGCGTTCGCAGGCAACGCGGCGCCGAACGCTTCGCTACACGACGACGATCGCGTGTACGTGCGCGGCACCGACGAGGTCCAGCGGACGATCTTGCTGATCGGCGCGGTCGTCGGAGCCGACCCGCTGGACGCGGCGACGACAAGCAAGCGCCTCGCTTTTGTCGAGGGTGACACGGTCCTCTCGCTGATCGAGCGCGCCGGTGGCATCAAGGCCCCTGGCGACCTCCGTCGCTCGTACATCTCGCGTCCGCGCGCCGGCAAGACGCCGGAGCTGCTGCCACTCGACCTCGACGCGCTTCTCGTGCGCCGCGACTTCTCCGCGGACAAGAAGATCGAGATGGGCGACACGATCGTGATCCCGCCGATGCAGTACAGCGTGCTCGTCGAGGGCGCGGTCGGCCGCAGCGGCCTCTACAACTACAATCCCACGTTCGGCATCGCCGAATACATCGCGCACGCCGGCGGTCGCTCACGCACCGCGCGCGATCTCGACGAGGTCAAGCTGATCGACGCGAACGGCACGACCCACGACTATCGCGGCGATCTCCGCCCCGCGCCGGGTGACGCGATCCTCGTGCCCGAGCGTAACTTCAGCCGTGCCGAGGTCGCGCAGCTCGTCCTCGCCGGCGTCGGTTTGGTGTTGAGCGGCGTCGCCATCACGATTGCAGCGACGCGATGACAGTGTGCCGCGTGGTCGAGACCGCGCTCCTGCGGAGCGTGTTGACCGGCATGGCGGTCGGACTTGCAGAGATCCCGATCGCGCACCATCAGCGGCCTGCAACCTGGATTCTCGGCATCGGTTTCAACATCGTCTTCGCGCTCGTGCTGTGGCTTCCCGCGTTCTTGCTGATAGCGGCAGCATCGCGGAACCCCACCGCGCGCGCGTTTTGGCAGCGCCTCGAGCAGCCGGGCGCGACGAGGGCGGGCGCCGTTGCGACGATCGCAGTGATCGGTACCCTGCTCGTTCTCTTCGCAGTTGGCGCGAACGAGACGTTGCTGCGCTCGCTCCAAACGTTCCACAACAACGCGAAGGTCTCACTCGTGATCGCGCTCGCGGCGATAGCGGCGGAGGGGCTCGTGCTGATCGTCGCGTTCATGTGGGCGGTGCCGTACGCCGCGCGGCGTGCCGCGCAGAGCGAACGTCTCGCCCGCACATTGCGCGGCTGGCCGATCGCGCTCACCGCGTACGTGCTCGGAGTCCTCATCCTTCTCGCGGCCGTGCGCGTGATCGCGTCGTTCCTCGCGCCGTCAGATCCGACGCTTGGCTACGTCGGCGTAGCATCGCTCGCAAGCGCGGTCGCGAGCGCGATGGTCGTGCGCGACCGGATCCGCGTTAATCCTGCGGTCCGCGCGATGGCCTTCCTGGCCGTCGCCGTGATCGGACTCGCGCTGTATGTCGCGGCGCTCGTCCCGCAGGCCCGAGCGGAGCTTGCCTGGAATAACACTCCCTCGCGCGCCATCCTGCAGCAGCTGTACGCACTTGCAGATCGCGACGGCGACGGAATTCCCGGCGCACTGATCGGAGCCGACTGTAACGATGACGATCCGGCGATCTCGCCGCTCGCGCGCGATATCCCCGGCGACGGCGTCGACCAGAACTGTAGCGGCGCTGACGCGGTACCGGAGCCCGCGCGCGGCGGTCACCCCGCGAGTCGCTCGCGCCAGTCGCTCGACGTCCTTCTGATCACGATCGACACGCTGCGCGCCGATCATGTCGGTAGCTACGGTGCAGTGCATCCCACGACACCGCTGCTCGATGCGTTTGCTCGCAAGGCAACTCGCTTCGCGCATGCGTATTCGCCGTCGCCGCTGACTCGCCGCGCCCTCCCCGCTCTGCTCTATGGCAGGTACGCCACGACGCTCCCGTTCGACAACAAGAACGACGCACCCACGCTTCGACGCAACCGGCTGCCCAGCCTGCCGACACTGTTTGCGGCGGCCGGCTACCAGACGCGTGTGGTCATGTCCGTTCCGGGCATTCTCGAGGCGTCATGGCTCGATGGCTTCGCAGCGACGCAGACCGTCGGCAACTCGAACTCGATCGACAATGCGACCGACGTCACGAACGCGGCACTGGCCGCGTACGCGACCGCTGCGAGCTGCGGCCAACAGAGCTTCACCTGGGTACACTATTTCGACCCCCACGGACCGTATCTGCGCCCCGCCGGCGCGCCCGACTTCGGCGACCGCGACGAAGACCGATACGACTCCGAGATCGCGAGCCTCGACACGCAGATCGGGCGGCTTCTGCGCGAGCTCGACGCGTCTGGACAGCTCGCCCATACGATCGTGGTCATCGCCTCCGATCACGGTGAGGGCTTCGGCGAGCACGGCTACTACTTCCACGGGCGAAGCCTCTACGACGATCAAATTCGCGTTCCGCTGCTGATCGCGGTCCCGGGTGGCGCCGGACGTGTCATCGACGCTCCGGTCAGCCTCGTCGACATCGCGCCGACGTTGCTCGATCTCGTCGGGATGTCCGTCCCATCGGGCATGAACGGCCGATCGCTTGCGGACGCGGTCGAGCATGACGTGTCGCCACATGGCGCGGTGCTCAGCGAGCTGATTCGAGACCACTCGTGGGTCAGTCGCGACATGGTCGCGGTCATTGATGCGAGCGGGAAGTTGATCTGGAACATCGACGACGACAGCTACGAGCAGACGAGCCTCGATCGCGATACACCGGCAACCGGCCAAGACTTCGGCCGTTTACGCGACCTTTTGCGCGCGAGACTCGATAGCGAGCTCTCGACGGTTCCCGGCGAGGATGAGAGCCGCGCTTCTGGCAGAATCGAGGCGACCAAGTGAACGACGCACCAACCACCTCCGCACCCCTCGATCCACTCGGGGTCCTCGCTGGCCGCTGGCGCACGATCCTCGTCGGATTCTTGCTCGGCGCCGCGGCGGGGGTTGCGTATGCCTTGCTCGCCGCACCGTGGTATCGAGCGACCTTGACGGTCGTTCCGTCACAGCGGCCCCGCGACTCCAGCGCGCTCGGCATCGTCGCCAAGCTGCCGGGTGGTCTCGACTCGATGCCCACCGACGTGCAGCGTATCCAGGCCGTCCTCGCGAGTGCATCCGTTGCCGATGCGGTGATCGCAAAGTTTCACCTCCTCGAGCGCTACGGCGTGTCCCATATCGAGCAGGCGCGCGAGACGCTCGGCAAGCTGTGCACAACCAGCGTCGATCGGCAGTCGGGCGTGGTGTCGCTGAGCTGCGAGGACAAGGTCCCGGAGCAGGCGATGCAGATGGCGGCGTACTACGGTGAGGTGGGAAATCAGGTATTCGGTCGTGTCAACGCGTCCTCTGCGCGCGAGGAGCGCAAGTTTCTCGAGGCGCAGGTCGACAAGGCGCGCTCTGACGTCGACGAAGCATCGCGCCAGCTCCGCGCGTTCCAGGAGGAGCACAAGATCATCGACTTGCCGGAGCAGAGCAAGGCCGTGATCGGCGCGATGGCGACGATGGAAGGCGAGCTTGTCTCGAAGCAGCTCGAGCTCTCCTACTTGAGCAACTTCTCGTCGCGAACCGAAGCGAGCGTCGTACAGCTGCGACAGCAGATCGCGGCGCTCCGGAGCAAGCTGCAAGACCTCGAGGCCGAACGCGCGAGCTCAGGCGTCGGCAGCGCCGCTACCGGCAGCGGCTCCGCCGCGTTCTTCCCCGGGGCGATGAACGTACCGAGCCTCCGGTTCGAGCTCGAGCGGCTCCTCCGCGAGCAGAAGGTGAAGGACACCGTCTTCGCGATGGTCACGCAGCGCTACGAGATGGCGAAGATCGACGAAGCCCGCGACACGTCGACGTTCCAGATCCTTGACAGTCCGACGCTGCCAACGTTCCCGTCGCGGCCTCGCAAGAAACGTGCGGTCGCGCTCGCGGCGGGGGCGGGCGCAGGACTCGCGTGCGTGTGGATCGTGCTGCCGGTCTGGTGGCGACGACGCAGGCCGAGCATCAGCGCACGATGACCAGCCGGCGAACCAATCCATTCGTATCGCGCGTCCTGATCGCGATGACGCACCACCGGGTCCCGGTCGTCCATCGCGTACTGCAGACGGTGCTCAACTGCGACATCGGCTGCGAGCTCCCGAAGGACACGCGCATCGGACACCCCTTCGGGATCGTCATTCATGCGGGCGCGAAGATCGGGCGCAATGTCGTGATCCTTCATCAGGTCACGATCGGAGAGCGCACGCTCGATAGCACCGCCGCGGCTCCGCGAATCGGAGACAACGTCTACATCGGCGCAGGCGCCAAGGTCCTCGGCGACATCACCGTCGGCGACGGCGCGCGGATCGGGGCGAATGCGGTGGTGACCAAAGACGTGCCGCCGGGGGCGACGGTCGTCGGCTACAACGTCATTTCAAGGAGCTGACATGCCCAGGTATTCGCGCGCCTTCTACGATCAGTACGCCGATGAATCCGCGCGTTCCGCCCGGCGCGTCATTCCGTGGCTGATCGAGGCGCTGGCACCGAGCAGCGTCATCGACGTCGGCTGTGGCATCGGCACGTGGCTTTCGGTATTTCGAGAGCTCGGCGTGACGAACGTTTTCGGCGTCGATGGCTCGTATGTCGACCACAGCCAGCTGAGGATCCCAGCAGACCGCTTCGTATCGGCGGACCTCGCGCGGGGATTCGTGCTGCCCGTGACCGCCCCATCGCAGTTCGACATCGCTATCTCGCTCGAGGTCGCCGAACACCTGCACGCCGAGCACGCAGAGACGTTCGTAGCGCGGCTGGTGTCGCTCGCCCCCGTCGTCGTGTTTTCGGCAGCGATTCCGCGGCAAGGTGGCGACCATCACGTCAACGAGCAGTGGCCCGACTACTGGTCAGCGCGGTTCGAAGATGCCGGCTATCGAACGGTCGACTGGTTGCGCCCACGGATCTGGAACGATGCCGACGTCGCGTACTACTACGCGCAGAACACGCTGCTGTTTGTCGCGCCGGAACGGCTGGCATCCCTTTCCGCGCTGCATGGGGCCATCGCCGACCGTGCAGACCCCACCCTCGCGCGCGTGCATCCACGCAAGTGGCTCGAGGCGACCGACCCGAAGCACCTGCACTTGCGCCACGCGCTCGCCGGGCTACCGTACGCGATCCGGAATATGCTCTCGTTTCGCGTGGCGCAGCTCGTGCGGAACCGCTGAGGTCAGCGCCAGAGATCGCGGATCGCGAGCGCGACGAAGCGTGTATTCGTCGACAGGTAGCGGCGCCATAGCCGCCGCGGCTCGATCGCCAGCCGGTAGGCCCACTCGAGGCCATTCCGCTGCATCACGGCGGGCGCGCGAGCGATGTTGCCCGACAGAAACTCAAACGCTGCACCCACCGCGAAGAACATCGTCTGCGGCGCGCGCGCGGCGATCGCATGCGCCCACCGCTCCTGCTTGGGGGCACCGAGTCCGACCCATACGATCGCGGGAGGACAGCCATCCGCGCAGCTCGCCGTCAGCTTGCGCCAATCTTCGAGCGCGTTCGCCTCGCTGAACTCGCGCATTGGCGGGCTGTATGACACCGCGTGCACGCCGAAGCGCCTCGCGATTGCCTCGCCGCGTCCCGGTTCTCCACCGATGAACCCGTGCGTGATCCGCGGCTCGCTCTCGAGCATGCAGCGCATGAAGTCCGGTCCCGCCACGCGCGTCGTTACCGGCGTCCGCTTCAGCTTCGCGAGCCACAGCAGAGGCATGCCGTCCGCGAACCGAAACGTGGCGTCGTTGAGCGCCGCGCGAACGCTGGAGTCCTCGATCGCGAGCGTTGCGGTGTGAGCGTTGACGAAGCACGCGTAGCCACCGCGCTGGTGCTTGATCCTCGCGCGGCACACGGCGACCGCCTCGTCGAGTCCAAGGCGCGAAATGTCGAGCCCGAGGAGATCCGACGTCGACTCGATCATGGCGACGCCTCCTCGAGCGCTCCCGCGCCAACTCCGAGTGCGACCCAGAACATGATCGACATGTACGGCGCTTCGAGCGCCATGTTGAACGACGCGAACACTACGAACGAGAGGAGACATGCGCATGCGGTCACCAGCTGGATGTGGCGCTGCACGCCATCGCGCTGCACGAGACGACGTGCCCGCACGATGAGTGACACGGGCATCGCGAGTAATACGAGCACGCCTTCAACGCCGATACGATACGTCAAGTCGAGGAACGCGTTGTGCGAGCCGAGCAGCGGATCGCTGTAATTGAACGTGAAGTCCCAATGCGCGAAGCCATGCCCCCACGGTGCATCGAGGACCCCGCTGCCGACCTCGTACCAGCTCAGCAGCCGCCAGGCGACGGTGCCGTCGCTGAAGTCCGTCGTCTCGCTGATCCGGCGCATGGTCTCGTCGATGTAGCCGCTGCCCCACAGCACGGTGAACGCAAGCACACCAGCGACCGCGAGCGCGAGCACCTTAAACACTCCGCGAAGTGCTTGTGCGGAGCCCGCAAGCAGCCCGGCGGTCGCACCGAGCGCGACACCAAACGCGACGAACGCGGAGCGATGCTGCGCGAGGATCAGCTCGGCGACGGCAGCTCCGAGCACTACGCCCGAGCGCGCATCGAGCTTGCGGCGAAGAATCGCGGGCACCGCTGCGACCATCGCCGCAAACAAGCAGTAGATGGAGAACTCGCCGGAGAGCCAGCGCAAGCTTCCGGTCGACGTCGGAAAGCCCTCACCGAACTCGATCTCCCACAGACCGAGCGCGACTCCGCCGAACGCTGCGATCGCGAACAGGTTCAGGATGAAACGCCGCGCTTCCTCGCTTCGAGCCTGCGCGCGAATGACGAAGTAGAAGATCGAGTACACGAAGAACGAGAACGCCTTGGCGCCAGCGCCCTGCATTCCACCGAGGCCGCCGATGACCACCCACGCCGTACCGATCGCGACGAACGCGACAACGAGCCGGCTCATCCGATCTAACCGCAGGTCGGCGATCGACGAGAGTCCGAAGATCGCGCACGCGATCACGACGACCTCCGTCGGGTACAGCCCGATCGGAAGCTTGAGCTTCGCGTAGTAGCCGCCGAGCGCCGCGACCAGCAAGACGTGGGCGCTCAGCACCGTCAGCGCGAAGCCGCGACGCGCTACTTGGTTGCCGGTGATTGCTGCGTCCACTCCGCGTTCCATCGTCCATCCGCCAGACGCGCATACAGCTCCCCGTAGGCGCTGCACATCGTCTCCGACGAGAAGTGACGTATAGCAAACTGCTGGGCGCCGTGCGCAATCCGACCCCACTCGCCGGGGCGTGCGAGGACATCGGCGACCATGTGGCCGAACGCTGCACCATCTCCGGCGGGCGCAAGCCACGGGTACCCCGGCGGAAAGCCTTCCCGCAATCCGGGCGCATCGGTTGCGATCACGGTCACACCAGCCATCGCGGCTTCCATCGCCAGGATACTCAAGCCTTCGAATCGCGAGGGCATCAGGACGACATCGTAGTCAGCGAGCTTGTCGGCCAGACCAGGAACCGGCGGCGACACACGGATCGTCCACCTCGGCGGCGGGCGCTCGGCGAGAACGTGCAGCTCCGGCTCGAGCGCACCGGATCCGATGATGTCGAGCTCGACAAGGACCCCGGCGGGCAACCGGCTCTCGCGCACGGCCACGGCGAGCAGGTCTGCGCCCTTCTGGGGCTCGAACCGTCCCGCAAATAGCGCGCGCACGACGCCCCCCGGATTCCGGTCGCCCCGCGATCGAGGCGGTGTGATGCCGTTCGCGATCAGTGGCGGAAGCGGCCGCGCGAGCCCGGCGTCGCGTTGCAACGCTTGATATGCATCGCGTGCACCGTTCGAAACGGCGACCACCGAGGCTTCGCGAAGTGCGCGCGCACACCAGCGGCCGAATCGCCGGCGTGGGGTCCAGTACACGCTGTTGTGGATTGTCTGCGCGAGCGGAATGCGTCGCAACCCGGGCCACACCAGCGCCGCCGCAGCATATGTCGCTTCCGGAATCTCGGTGTGGATGTGAAGCACGTCAGGTTCGACGCGACGCACGGCCGCGATCATTCGCGCCGCAGCGAGCGCGAGCCCGCCCCGCTTGATCGGCTTGCGTGTCCCGCAGTGAGCTGGAATGCCCAGCGCGGTGAGCTCGGCCTGCATCGCTGTGCCGACGGCGCTGTCCTCGACGCCACACGGCAAGAACACCGAGAACTCGAATGCGTCCCGCAGACCGCGCATTACGGCCATCGCGACGTTCTCGGCCCCCCCGACGGCGAGGTGCGTGATGACCTGCATCACCTTTGCGGTCATCGCAGGCACTCGACGTACAGCGAGCCGGGCTTGTACTCGTCGCCAGTCTCGTTGCGATCGAGACCGAGCTCATCCCAGTGAGCAACGTAGCTGCTGCGATGATCGCGGATCTGTACGTCGCGGAAGCCGTGCTCCTCGAGTAGCACCGGGAGATTGATGCGATCGTACATCCACTGGTGCGTCTCCCCGCGCCGGCGTGCGTCGCCGAGCACGACATTCTCGACGAACCGAAGCGGCTGCGGCTGTGTGCTCGTCCCGTACGACTCGCGACGCACCGACTGCTCGATCAGGGCGCCG
>JAFAOG010000262.1 GCA_019237945.1 Deltaproteobacteria bacterium
AGAGCAGGAACGAGACGATCACGAGGAGGACCGTCGCGAGTGCGGCGCCTGGCCAGACATGGCGCTCGGTGCCGAGCGGGCGTGGGGATGGGGCCCAGCGGTAGAGCGCGAGGAGCGTGAGGAAGACGAGGCCGAGCAGGAGCGGCCAGCGGAGATAGCGGACGAGGTGAAAGCCGTGGAGGTTGAGGGTCGCGACGATCGCGGGGAGGGCGACGACGATGCCGAGCAGGATCATCAGGCCGGCCAGCGTGCCCAGGCCCATCGCGAGCGAGAGGGCGAGGCGGACCAGGCCGGATCGCTTTTCGCGGACGCGGTAGGCGCGGTTGAGCGCGTCGACCAGGGCGCGCGCGGAGGAGCGGGCCGAGATCAGGGCGACCAGGATCGAGCCGGCGAGCTGGAGACCGAGGGTCGAGGAGGAGCGCTTGGCTTGACGCTCGAGCTGATCGCCCAGGAAGTCGACGATCTCGGCGGGGATGACCTGCTCGAGGCCGCGGAGGTGCTGGTGGATCTGGAACGGGTCGGAGACCAGGCCGTAGATCGAGACGACGGCGGCGAGGAGGGGGACGACCGCGAGGATCGCGAACAGCGAGGTGCCGGCGGCGAGGATCGGCATCTCGCCCAGGAGGGCCTCGTGGGCAGCGCGCAGCCAGCGTGCGTTGAGCGAATCACTGGTGCGCCACCAGTGCTGCCAGCCTCGCCAGAAGCGCATGCCGTGCGATCATACAGGAGTGATCGACACGCATTGCCACCTCGATACCGCCGCCTTCGACGCGGACCGCGCCGAGGTGATCGCGCGCGCGACGGCGGCCGGCGTGGTCGGGATGCTGGTGCCCGCGATCCGGCCTCGGACGTGGGCGGCGCTGGTGGCGATGCAGCGGGGGCCGGTGCGGGTCGCGCTCGGCATCCATCCGCAGGTCGTGCCGGAGCTCGAGGCCGAGGAGATTCTCGATGCGGATGCGATCGCGAAGGCCGTCGAGCAGCACCACGCGTGCGCGGTCGGCGAGTGCGGGCTCGACGGAGCGACCGGCGCGCGCGAGCTGCAGGAGCAGCTGCTGCGGGCGCACGTGCGGGCCGCGCGCGCGACGAAGAAGCCGGTCGTCCTTCACGTGCTGCGCGCGCACGACGCGGCGCCGCGGATCCTGCGCGAGGAGCGCGTGCACGAGGTTGGCGGCGTGATGCACAGCTACTCGGGCGGCGCGGATCTCGTGCCCGTCTATACAGAGCTCGGGCTGCACATCTCGTTCGCCGGCCCCGTCACGTACAGCAATGCGCGCAAGCCACTCGAGGCGGCGCGGCTGGTGCCCGCGGAGCTCCTGCTGGCGGAGACCGATGCGCCGGATCAGTCGAGTCGCGGCGGGCGGAGCGAGCCGGCATTTGTCGCAGATGTGATCCGGGCGCTTGCGGCGGCGCGCGGCGTCAGCGTCGAGGAGATGGCCGCGCTGACGACGAAGAACGCGTGCCGGCTGTTCGGCTTTCCGCCATAATGCCGCGATGACCACGCATCGTCGGTTCGACCGCGCCGCCCGCCTGCTCGGCGACGGGGGCATCGCGAAGCTCGGCGCGGCAACGGTGACCGTGTTCGGCGTCGGCGGCGTCGGGTCGTTCGCGGCGGAGGCGCTCGTGCGCAGCGGCGTCGGGCGCGTGATCCTCGTCGACTACGATCGGATCTGCGTGACGAACGTCAACCGCCAGCTGCACGCGATGAAGGGGACGCTCGGCAAGCCGAAGGTCGAGGTGATGGCGGAGCGGCTGCGGCTGATCAACCCCGATGCGGTGATCGAGGCGCGCGGCGAGTTCTACAACGCGGAGACGTCGGCGCGGCTGCTCGTGCCCGAGCCCGATGTCGTGATCGACGCGATCGACAACATCGCGGCGAAGATGCACCTGATCGCGACGTGCGCGCGCGAGAAGCTGCGCTGCGTGTCGGCGATGGGCGCGGCGGCGCGGCTCGATCCGACGCAGGTGCGCGTCGCCGATCTCAGCGAGACGAAAGTCGATCCGTTCGCGCGCGATCTGCGGCGCAACTTGCGGCGCAAGCACGGGCTCGATTGCAGCCAGCGCGTCGGGGTGTGGGCGGTGTACAGCGAGGAGCCGCCGCTGGCGCCGCAGTCGCTCGCGTATGACGACGGCGCGTTTCGCTGCGTGTGTCCCGGCGGCATGAACGGCGTCAACGACTGCGAGCACAAGAACCGCGTCGAGGGCTCGATTGCATTCGTGCCAAGCGTGTTCGGCATGACGATGGCGTCGATCGCGGTCAAGCTCCTCTGCGACCTGCCGCTGCCGAAGAGCTGCGCGGAGCCCGTCGTCGCCAAGCCGGCGATTCGCCCGTCGCGGCTTCGCGAAAACCCGCGTGAGG
>JAFAOG010000441.1 GCA_019237945.1 Deltaproteobacteria bacterium
CGTCGCGATGATCTGCTGCACGGCGGGAATCTCGGCCTGCGCGATCTTGCCGCCGCTCGCGCCGATCTGCGTGACGCGCAACCGTTCGCGCGCGAGCGCGAGCGACTGCTCGGTGATCGCGACCTGGCGCTCGGCGAGGACGAGATCCCAGTACGCCGACACCACGTTCTGGATCGTGTTGATCGCGGCGAGCCGGCGCGCGAGCACCGCGGAGTCGCGAACGATCGACAGCTTGCGCTCGGTCGCGTTGTACAGCTCGGCGCCGCGCCCCTTGAGCAGCGGCTGGTTGATCGAGCCGCTGACGGTGTCGATCCAGTCCTTCGACGTGCCGAACATCGCGGACTCGCTCTTCTGATACTGCGACGAGACGTGGAGGTCGATCGTGCCGCCCGTCGGCAGCACGCGCGACACGTCGGCGGAGAGGCCATACGCGCGCGACGTGTACGTCAGGCCGCTGAAGAAGCCATGCGTCTCGCTGCCGGTCGCCTGCGCGGCGACGGTCCAGTCGTGGCGGGCGAACGTCTCGGTGATCTGCGCCTCGGCGACCTCGATGTCGATCCGCGCGCTCTGCAGCGCCGGCGCCTGGCGCACCGCGAGCTGGAGCAGCTCGCCGAGCGAGATTGCCCTCGGCTCGCCGGCCCACGCGATCAGATCGGCATCGTCCGCCGACGCCGCCGCGCTGCCGCTTCCCGCACCACCGCCGCCCGGGCCCTGCGGAACGGCACGCGTCCACAGGTCGGCGTGCGCCACGGCAGGCGTCGCCAGGATCAACGCGAACAGCACCCGTCGCATCGCTGCGGCCACTGTGGCACAAGCGGATCTTGCGCGCACCGTGCGACCGCGTGCGACGCCCTGCGACGTTTCTAGGTACGTCCGTGGCTTTCGCGCCGGGCACCGTGTTAGCGTGCCTCCCCTAGGGATGGCCGCGACGGTCCTTCGTACGTACTGTTTCCTCGACGCGCTCCAGCCGCAGCAGGCGACGTTCATCGGCAAGACCGCTCGCGGATTCTTGCCGGTGCCGTATCAGGCCTCGCTGTGGGTCGAGATCGCGCCGGGGATCGCGATCAACCAGGTCACCGACGCCGCGCTCAAGGCGACGAGCGTGCAGCCGGCCGTGCAGGTCGTCGAGCGCGCGTACGGTCTGCTCGAGGTGCACCACCACGACAAGGGTGAAGTGCTCAGCGCGGGCGCGACGATCTTGAAGCACCTCGGGGTCGAGGAGAACCAGCGGCTCAAGCCGCGCGTGCTCACGAACCAGATCATCCGCGGCGTCGAGGCCTACCAGACGCAGATCATCAACCGCAGCTCGGCGGGCATGATGGTGCTGCCGGGCCAGTCGCTGTTCATCTTCGAGTGCGAGCCCGCCGGCTACGCGGTGCTCGCCGCGAACGAGGCCGAGAAGGCCGCCCACGTGTATCTCGTCAACGTCACGCCGTACGGCGCGTTCGGCCGCCTCTACATGGCCGGCCCCGAGGCGGAGATCGATGCGGCTGCCGCCGCCGCGACCGCTGCCTTGAACGGTGTCACCGGTAAAGAACCAGAGAAGTTCGTTGATCGCTAGGAGATGAGAAGATGGCTGACGCTCTCGGAATGATCGAAGTGAAGGGCTTCGTCGGTATGGTCGAAGCCGCCGATGCCATGGTCAAGGCAGCGAAGGTCGAGCTCGTCGGCTACGAGAAGACCGGCGGTGGCTACGTGACCGCGGTCGTCCGCGGCGACGTCGCGGCCGTCAAGGCGGCGACCGAAGCTGGCCAGCGCGCCGCGGAGCGCGTGGGCGAGGTCGTCTCGGTCCACGTGATCCCGCGCCCTCACGCGAACGTCGACGCGGTGCTCCCGCTCGGCCGCGCGGGCAACGGCGGCGGCGGCAACACGAAGTAGCCGCTCATGGTCCTCGGCAAGGTCATCGGCACGCTCGTCGCGAGCCGCAAAGAGCCGACGCTCGAGGGGCTCAAGCTCCTCGTCGTTCGCGCCTGCGACGTCGACGGCAATCCAAACGGCGGGATCGCAGTTGCGGTCGACGCGGTGGGTGCTGGCCTCGGCGAGGTCGTGCTGTACGCGTCGGGGAGCTCGGCGCGCCAGACCCAGGTCACGCAGAACCGGCCGGTCGACGCGACGATCATGGCGATCGTCGACCAGGTGTCGGTCGACGGCGAGACCCGCTACGTGAAGTGAGCCGATGGCGACGATCGACGAGCGCAAGATCGAAGAGATCGTCTCGAAGGTGCTCGAGCGACTCGGTGGTGGTGGTCGTCCGTCATCGACCGGTGAAGCGCAGCGTCTGACCACGGCGCACGTGCCGGAGACGCCGAGGCCTCGCGCGAACATCCCGCGCGGCACGAACGGCGTGTACGCGGATCCCGATGCGGCGGCGAAGGCCGCACGCAAGGCGTTCGAGGCGAACGAGCGCACGTCGGTCGCGACGCGCATCAAGATGGTCGAGGCGATGCGCAAGGCGGTGCTCGCGAACAACGACGCGCTCAGCCGCTATGCCGTCGAGGAAACCGGCCTCGGCCGCTACGAGGACAAGCTCAACAAGAACCGGCTCGTCGCCGAGAAGACGCCGGGCTGCGAGATCCTGCGCCCGCAGGCGTACACCGGCGACGACGGCCTGATGCTGACCGAGCGCGCGCCCTACGGCGTCATGCTCGCGATCACGCCGACGACGAATCCGACCGAGACGATCCTGTGCAACGCGATCGGCATGGTCGCGGCGGGTAACGCGGTCGTGTTCAACGTGCACCCGAGCGCCGCGCAGACCTGCAGCTGGTGCGTGCACATCCTCAACGAGGCGATCCAGTCGGTCGGCGGTCCGCGCGACGTGCTGACCTCGGTCGAGAAGCCGACCGTCGAGAGCGCGAACGCGCTGATGAAGCACCCGCTGGTGCGCATCGTCGTCGTCACGGGCGGCCCCGCCGTCGTCAAGGCGGCAATGAACTCCGGCAAGAAGTCGATCTGCGCCGGTCCGGGCAATCCGCCGGCCGTCGTCGACGAGACCGCGAACTTGAAGAAGGCCGCCGATGCGATCGTGCGCGGCGCCTCGCTCGACAACAACATCGTCTGCATCGCCGAGAAGGAAGTGATCGCAGTCGATGCGATCGCGAACGGTCTGATCGAGGAGCTCAAGCGCCAGCCGGTGCTGTGGCTCAACGACCGCCAGATCCGCGATGCGGAGCGCGTCGTGCTCGACGGCGATCACGTCAACAAGGACTGGGTCGGCAAGGATGCCGGGCTGATCGCAAAGGCGATCGGCGTATCGGGGCACGGCCACGACCTGCGCTTGCTGATGTGCGAGGTCACCGAGGACCATCCGTTCGTCCAGCACGAGCTGCTGATGCCGGTGATCCCGCTGTTCCGCACGAACAACGCGCCCGATGCGATCGCGGCGGCGCTGCGCGTCGAGCACGGCTTCCATCACACCGCGACGATGCACTCGACGAACATCGACAACATGGCCGCGATGGCGCGCGTCTGCAATTGCTCGATCTTCGTCAAGAACGACGCCTCGTACGCCGGCCTCGCGCTCGGCGGCGAAGGCTACACGTCGTTCACGATCGCGTCGCCGACGGGGGAGGGGCTGACGACGGCCATCCACTTCACGCGCGAGCGCCGCTGCACGCTCAAAGACAGCTTCCGCTTCGTGTGATGACGATGGTGCGCGGTCCTGCGCTCGGCGTCCTCGAGATCGCGACGATCGCGCGCGGCATCGTCAGCGCCGACGCCGGCCTCAAGCGCGCGCCCGCGATCCTGCTCCACTCGCGCGCCGTCTCCGGCGGCAAGCACCTCGTGTTCTTCGAGGGCGGCGTCGCCGAGGTCGAGGAAGCGCTCGGTGCGGCGCGACTCGCCGCCGGTGACCTCAAGCTCGACGAGGTCCAGCTCCCCGCCGCCGATCCGCAGGTCTGGCCGATGCTGGGCGCGCCGGTCACGCCGCCCGACTGGTCCGCGGATCCCACCGCGGAGGCCGTCGCGATCATCGAGACGAAGACGGTCCCCGCCGCGATCGCCGCCGCCGATGCCGCGTGCAAGGCGGCCGAGGTCACCGTGCGCGACACGCGGTTCGCGATCGATCTCGCAGGCAAGGCGTACTTCACGCTGACCGGAACGCTCGACGCGATCGAGGCCGCGAGTCACGCGGCGCGCGAGGCCGCCGGCGATCGGATCGTCGGGCTCGAGCTGATCGCGCAGCCGTCGCCGGACCTCCGCGGACGCCTGTTCCGCTAGGGACGCTTTCTCACTTCGCAACCCACGCTTTCGTGGACCTGCGCGGAGTTAGGTGGGGACGCTTTCTCACTTCGCAACCCACCGGCACGCGGGTTGCTGCACGATCCCGGCATGCGCCTCGCTGTCGGATTTCTCGTCGGCTTCACAGCCGCGTGCGGTGGCGGTGCCGCGAAACCCGACGCCGTCGTCGAACACGACGCCCCGCGCCCGATCGACGCGCGGCTCGACGCGGCGCCCGATGCCGCGGCGTGCCCAGCGAAGACGCTCGTCGACACGGCCGTGCGCACCGAGGTCACCGTCACCGGCGATGCGCCGGCGCGCGGCATCTTCGATCCGAGCATCATCTACCCGACCGGCGCGCCCGGCGGTGCGATGGCGTACTCCGCGGTCCCCGATCAGCAGACGATCCGCACGCACATCGCGGTGTCGAGTGACCAGGGCGCGACCTGGACCTACGCCGCCGAGGCGAACACGCCCGAGCTGAACGTCAGCGAGCCGTCGAGCGACGCGACGGAGTGTCCCGGCGGCGCGTGTACCGGCAACCTCATCAGCGAGGTCAGCTCGCTCGTCTACGATCCGACCGATCCCGATGCGCAGAAGGCGTGGAAGCTGTTCGCGCACCGCTACCTCGTCGGCGCGGGCGTGAACCTCCACTACCGGATCGGCACGATCACGATGCAGACCGCGCCGGCGCCACAGGGCCCGTGGACCACGCCGCAGAAGCTGATCGGGTGGAATTCGCCCGCGGCGTACTCGTCGTCGGGCGTCGTCGCCAACGTCTCGACGCTCGCCGGCACCGCGCAGGACTGCCTCGCGCTGACCGAGCCGGGCGCGCTCGTCTTGCCGTCGTCACTCGATCTCGCGGTCGGCTGCGTCTACCTCGCGGGCAACACGCCGGCGATCCGCGTCGAGCTGCTGAGCTCGCCCGACCACGGCGCGAGCTGGACGAGCGTTGGCACGCTGCTGCGCCCGGCCAATGCGGGCTGCCTGACGCCCGGGGCCAGCATCAACGCGCCCGATCTGTTCGTCAGCGGCACGCACGCCTACGTCTCGGCGACGCCGTCGGATAGCGCCGGCTATCACGGTTGCGTCGTCGCCGAGATCCCAGGCAACGGCATGCCGGTCCGCCTGCTCGACACGACGCCCGCGCAGTTCAACGGCGCGTGCACGTTCGCCGATGCGACCGGCTACTACGAGGACGTCGGCTTCCTCTCCGACCCGCGCCCGTTCCGGATCTATCGCACCGCCGTCAGCGCGCCCTGATCGAGCTCGACGTCGCGCAGCGCGTCCTGCAGCTTGTGGCGCGCCTGCGCGAGCGCCTCGTTGTCGGTCGCGAGCGAGCGGGCGAGGGCGTCCGCATCGGCGGTCGTCTGCGTCAGCGACGCGAGCAGTTGCTTCTTGAGCGCATCGGCGCCGCGCACCTTCTCGAGCACGCGCAGGTTCTCGCGCACCTCGTCGGAGCGCGCCGCGATGTCGGCGATCCGCTCGCGCGTCCCCGCGAGGCGCTCCTCGATCGTGCCCATCTCCTTGCGCGCCGCGAGTGCCCCCGCGATCTTCTCCGCGACGCCCGCCGGCAGGTGGCTTCCCTCGACGTAGAGGCCGAGCTGCGTCGCGCCCGCATCGAGCAGTCGCAGCGAGCGGCGCCGCGGCTCGTGCTCCTCGACGACCAGCGTGCTCTTCGTCGCGGGCCGCAGCGGCACGGGCACGAGCCACGCATCGCCCTCGTCCTGCGTGCCCGGCGGCAGGTCCTTCGCGAGGAAGCCGTTCGTCTTGGTGTGCCGGACGTACATCTGCTTCGCCGCCTCGCGGCCCGCCTGGATCGCGTAGGTCGTCGTGCGCGACGCGCTGTCCTCGACGGTGATCACGCCCTTGTGGATCGACACGATGCGCACGGGCTTGTCTCCCGCGTCTCGGTCGGTCGTGACGACGGTGCCGCCTTCCAGCGCGTACGGCACCCACGCGATCTCGCCGAGGTCGAGCCGGCCCATCAGGCTGTCACCGACGAACGTACCGCGCGCGAAGATCGCGATCGGCCCGGGCTCGAGCGTGTAGCCGGTGTCGTTCGCGAGGCGCACCGCGCGAAACGGATGGCGATCGCTGCCCGGCGCGTTCGCATCGGGGCGGAACAGGAATGCGTCCTCGGCGGCGACGCCGCGGTTGAGGATCGACACCATCGTCGAGCCGCCGCGCCGCACCGTCACCGGATCGCTCAGCACGTAGCGCACGGACCCCGCCACGTCGGCCGGCTTCGCCGCCGTGTGCACGCTGCGCTGCACGCTCTCGGTGTTCAGCTCCTCGTGCCGCTCGACCTCGCCGCGCTCCGCGATCCGGAACTCGACACGCCGCGTGGCATCGCCGTCGCGCAGCGGCTGCGTTGCGCCGTACGGCACGACGACGAGGCGATCGCGCGCGATGCCCTTGGCGACCAGCGCGTCGCGCACGCTGTTCGCGCGGTGCGCCGACAGTCCCCACACGTCGCCCTCGTCGGTGCTCGCGTGGCCGCCGATCTCGACCTTCGCGATGTCGGGGTTGCCGGCGAGCGTGGCCGCGATCGCATCGACGATCGCGCGAGACCGCGACTGAACGGCGTCGCTGTCCTTCGCGAAGTAGATGTTGTCGAGGATCTCGATCGCCGTGTCGGTCACCACGACCCGTCCGCGATCCGGACAGCCATCGGTGTCCTCGAAGCCGTTGTACGTCTCGGGCTCGTTCGGGCACTTGTCGTCGCGATCGGGGATGCGGTCGCCGTCGTTGTCGGCGTCGGGGCAGCCGTCCTCGTCGTCGACGCCGTCGCGGTCCTCCGGGCTCGTCGGGCAGTAGTCCATCGCGTCGGGGATGCCATCGTGATCGGTATCGACTGCCGCGACGCGCTCGCCGTCGACCGGCCCGAGCAGCGATGGCGTGACGAGCCGCCCGGTGGCATCGGGGCGCTTCGCGAGCTCGGGCGTGTGCAGATCGACCTGCAGCGACATCGGCGCCCCCGTCGCCAAGGTCAGCGAGACGTCGCGCCAGTCCTCCTGCGAGACGTTGTTGACCATCGCCCACGCCTGCAGCAGCGACTTCTCGTCGAGCACGACGCGATACGCGGCCTTCCACGTCGGGGTCGGCACGGCGTAGCTCACGTGCAGGTCGTGCACGCGCCCGGCCGCCATCCGCACGCCGAGCGTGATCGTATCGGTCTTCGATTGCGGCACGTCGACCGTCGCGACGCTCGCGCCGAGCCGGTCGATCACGGTCAGCGTCTTCAGGACGTCGTCGAGCTCGCCGCGCCCGAACGCCAAGGACAGCGTGTCGCCGCCGACGTGCCCGGTCCGCTCGAAGTAGCCGATCCCGTTCTGATACAGGATGACGCGCGACAGGTGCATCGGGCGCGCCGGCGCATGCGCCGCACAGCCCGCGAGCAACGCGAACAAGATCCTCCGCATGCCGGCACAGTGCGCGCCGGCGCGGCGGCGGTTACGACTTGCTGATCGTGACCTTCTTGATCACGACGGGAGTCGTCGGCTTGTCGCCCGGCTCTTTCGGCACGCGCGCGATCTGCTTGACCAGATCGACTTCCTTGCACTGGCCGAAGATCGTGTGCTTGCCGTTGAGCCAGTCGGGCGCGATCTCGGTGATGAAGAACTGGCTGCCGTTCGTGCCGCCGCCGGTCGGCTTGGGGCCCGCGTTCGCCATCGCGAGCGTGCCGGGCTGCATCTTCAGCTCGGGCACGATCTCGTCGTTGAAGTCGTAACCCGGGCCGCCGGTGCCCGTGCCCTTGGGATCGCCGCCCTGGATCATGAACTCGGGGATCACGCGGTGGAACGTCAGCCCGTCGAAGAACGGCTTACCCTTCTGCGTCGTGCCGTTCGCGTCGATGTAGGCCTTCTTACCCGTGGCGAGGCCGACGAAGTTCGCGACCGTCATCGGGACCTTGTCGCCGAACAGCTCGCAGTGGAACGTGCCCTGGCTGGTCTCGATCGTCGCCATCAGCTTGCCGTTGCCCTTGATGTCCTTCGTGTACTCGGCGAGGTCGGCGGCGACCGGCGGGCGCACGTCGTTCGCACCCGCGGCGGGCGCCTCGACGACGGCCGCAGCGGATCCCGCGGCCGAGCCGGCGGAGCCCATCGTCGGCGGCGGCACAGGCTTGTTCGCGGCCGGCGTCGGGTCCGGCGACGGCTGCTTGGGAAGGTCGACCTGGTCGTCCTTCTGGCTCTTGTGATCGCAGCCAGCGGCGAGCGCGAACGCGAGGAGAAGCGATCGATATTGCATGCCGCGCTGTATACCTCAGTGCCAGAAGCCGATCGAGATGCCCTCGTTCTGGTAGCGCTCGGCGACGTCCCCCGTGAGCGTGATCCTGCCCCGCCGGCGGCCCCACGCGTGGAATTCGAACACGCGGACCTCGATGCCGAACGTGCCGTGCAGGCGCCCGCTGACGCCCTCGAATCGCCCGGGCTCCCAGTAGCTGCCCGCGCGCAGGCGCAGCCGCCCCGGCAGCCATTCGTACTCGACGCCACCGCGCAGCGACGTGTTGACGTACTTGCCCGAGCGCTGCAGCTCGTGCTGCCCGAATGCTTCGAGCCCGTAGCCGTGCGGCGCGCTGCCCGTGATCACGACGTCGCTGACGACGGTGACGCTGCGCTCGTCGCGAAACTCCCCGCCGACGAGCTGGTTCCACGGCTCGGGCGCCCATCGATACGCGCCGCCCGCGACGAGCCGCCAGCCCGACACGACCTGATCCGGGAGGATGTAGCCGGCGCAGTTGTTGGGATCGCAGTTCTCGGCCGTGACGTTGCCGCCGATGATCCGCGACGCGAGCGCGGCTCCGATCCGGAAGTCCTGCCGCCGCGGGATCCACGTCGCGCCCGCCTCGAGTCCCTGGCCCGACAGCTGAAACAGCTGGCACTCGGGCGCCGAGCAGTCGGCTTTCACCGTGAGCTGCCCCGTCGTCGCCGACACGCCGATCGCGGTGTCGATCTGCGGCACCCACTTCGCGGCCGCGACCTGCAGCCGCAGCGTCGTCGCGCTCATCGTGAAGTTGCCGCCGGCGACCGCGACCATCGCGTCGGCAATCGGTGCGTTCTGCGCGCTCGCCGTGATCGCGGCGCCCCAGTCGTGCCACCGCCCGCCGAGCCCGGCGGTGATCGCGGCGAGCCCCGAGCCGCTCGTGACGACGCCGTTGTTGTCGTAGTCCTTCGACAGCGACGCGTTGAGGTAGTCGAGGTGGTAGTCCCAGCTCCACGAATCGGTATCGGTCGTGTGCCGCACCGCGGGCGCCGACGGGTTGACGAGCGTGCCCGACGTGCCAAATGCGTTCGCCGCCGACGCGCCACCCATCGCGACCGTCGCGCTGTTGCCGAGGGCGACGCCGTCGTAGAGATCGATCGCGTAGTTGCGGTCGACGATCGCCGGGTTCGCGGCAGCCTTTGCCGACCAGGCGAGCAGGAGGACGCTGGCCGCGCGCACGCACCTGATACTATCCTGCAGCATGCCTACCAGCGACGGCGAACGGCCGGGCGAGAGCGCCCACGCGCTCCCTTCGCTCGCGACGGTGCCGTTCAAGCGTCGCTTCGCGGCACCCGCGATCGTGCTCGGCCTCGTCGAGGTGCTCGCGGTCGGCTATCCGCTGTGGGCGGCGTTCGACCTCGGCAGTCTCGGCACGGGCACGCTGCTGCGCACCGCGCTGCCGGTCGGCGTCGGCGCGTGCGTCGTGTGGCTCACCGCGATCGGCGTGTGGCTGTTGCCGCTGTGGTCGGCGGTCATCGCGCGGCGACAAGGCGACAAGGTCGGCAAGGATCTCGCGGCGCGCGCCTATCGCATCACGCTCAAGGGTCCGATCCGCGCGCTCGTGCTGCGCACCGGCGTGTGGACGGTCGCGGCCGCGCTCTCCGGCCTGTTCTTCTACATGTACGACGCGTGGCCGCTCGAGCGCGTCGCCGAGCTCACGGCGCTGGCCGCCGTGCACAGCTACATCGTGTCGTGCGTGCGCGCCGTGTGGTGGGCGCAGATCCTCGGCGAAGTCCGCGGCCGGCTGTTCGCGGTCGGCTCACCGCTCAAGCGCTTCGACGACTCGCACTTTCGTCGCTTCCTGCTCGTCGCGATGATCGTCGCCGGCGGCGTGCTCGCGTCGCAGGCCGCGTTCGCGTACTTCTTCGTGCCGATCACGCACGAGCAGTACCTCCAGCTCGAGACGTACTTCCCGGTCGCCACGCTCGTTGGCCTCGTCACCTGGACGGTCGGCGCGCGCGCGATGACCGCCGATCTCCGCAACTACCTCGCGGCGTCGCGCGGCGAGCAGCCCAACGATGCGCCGCCGGCCGCCGTGATCTACCGCCGCGCGCAGGCGCTGCCGTATCGCCTCGCGATGCTGACGATCGCGGTGTGGCTCGTGATCAGCGCCGTCGGCGCGCTCGTCATGCGCCTGCAGCTCGGCTTCGATCTCGACGACACGATCATCCTCTCCGTCGCCACGCTCGTGCTCGCGCTCGCCGGTGCGATCTACGAGCAGCTGTGGCACCGCGACGTGCTGCGCCCGCTCCTCGCCCACCTGACCCAGCGCTACCGCGTGCCGGTGCGCTCGATCGCGCCGTCGCTGTCGCTGCGCAGCAAGCTGATGCTGTCGTTCGGCGGCGTCGTGCTGCTCGCGTGCGGCATGGCGCTGTTGTGGGGGTTCGTCCAGTACAAGAACCTCGCGACCGATGCGGCGCTGCGGCAGTCACAGATCGGCCTGCACTGGCTATCGTCCGAGGTGCAGACGGAGCTCGGCGGCGCGCCGAAGCCTCCGAGCGAGGACGCGGTGCGCGCGTCGCTCCGCCGCATCATCGGTGATGCGCCCGAGGCGTCGGCCGTCGTCTATTACATCGACGACAAGGGCAACCTGCTCGCCGTCGGCGGCGGCCCGATGGGTGCGCCGAAGCTGCCGTGGTACGTGCGCCAGTCGATCGAGAAGCCCGGCGAGAACCTGATCGCGGTCCACGCCGCCGAGCTCACCGGCCGCTCCGAGCGCCTGACGATCCTGTGGCACAACGCGCGCTACCCGCTCGGCGCGGTCGCCGTGTTCTATCCGTCGTATCGCGGCCGCGGGCAGTCGATGGTGCGTCCGCTCAAGGAGCTGCTCGTCTTCTTCCTCGTGCTGTTCGCGGCGTGCGGCGGCATCGTCGCGTTCACGGTCGCGCAGTTCATGGCGCCGATCCGCCGGCTCGAGCAGCGCGCCGATGCGATGGCTCGCGGTGAGCTCGCGGATCCGGTCGCGGCGGGCGGCGAGGGCGACGAGATCGGCCGCCTGACGCTCGCGCTCGAGGAGATGCGCCGCGCGCTGCGCGACAAGCTGCGCTCGACCGAAGAGGTCAACCTCGATCTCGAGCGCGCCGTGCAGATGCGCACCGCCGACCTCGCGCGCAAGAACCGCGAGCTCGCCGAGACGCTCGACAAGCTGACGCGCGCGCAGGCCCAGCTCGTGCGCTCCGAGAAGCTCGCCTCGATCGGTCAGCTCGTTGCCGGCATCGCGCACGAGATCAACAACCCGGTCAACGCGATCGTCAACACCGTCGGCCCGCTCGAGGAGGCCGTGCAGTCGCTCGACAAGGATCCCGACGCCGCGAAGGACGTCGCGGAGATGGTCAAGGTCGTGCAGCGCGGCGCGCAGCGCACGAAGGCAATCGTCTCCGCGCTCCACAACTACTCGCGCACCGACGACGAATCGGTCGTCGACTTCGACATCGATCGCTCGATCGACGACTCGCTCGAGCTGCTCCGCCACCTGCTCAAGCAGAACGTCACGGTCGTCAAGAACTACTCGAACGCCGGTCGCGTGCGCGGCCACGCTGGCCAGATCAACCAGGTGTTCATGAATCTGCTCACGAACGCCGCGCAGGCGCTGACGGGCCGCGACAAGGCGACGATCACGATCGCGACGTCGGGCGGCGATCACGACGTCACGGTCAAGATCATCGACAACGGCCCGGGCATCCCCGCCGACGTGCTGCCGCGGATCTGGGATCCGTTCTTCACGACGAAGGACGTCGGCGAAGGCACGGGCCTCGGCCTGTCGATCGTGCACGAGCTCGTCGAGCGCCACGGCGGCACGATCGATTGCCAGACGAAGGTCGGCGAGGGCACGACGTTCACGGTGCGCCTGCCGCGCCAGATGCAGATCACCGAGCCGCGCAAGCGCTCCGCCTGAGCGCCGGCGCACTCCGACGGATTCGGAAGGCCCTGGCATGCCGCCTGCTCATCCTTCTGCTCATCAGGAGGTTCACGAATGGCTTCGGATACCAGCAGCAACAATAGTGGCATCGTGGCGATCTTCGCGATCGTCCTCATGGTTCTGATCGCAGGCTTCCTCGCGTACCAGACGGGATTCATCGGCGGTCACGGCGGTGGCGGCGGCGGCAGCACGCACCACGGGATCGACGTCAACGTGAAGTAGAGCCGCGCCGCCCGGTGGCGGTGAGGCACAACGCCCGGTTACTGTGGGCGGGATGAACCGTGCCCTCTGCCTCTCGGGTCTTGTCCTCATCGCCACCGCAGGGGTGGCACGCGCTGACGAGCCCGCTGCGCCGCCCGAGGGTGCAGGCGTCGGCTGCCCGAGCACGAGCACGAGCACGAGCACGAGCACGAGCACGGGCCGTGGGAGATGCGCGTCTCCGTCGAGAGCCCGCTCTACACGCACAGGTCGGAGGGTTCCGAGAACATCGGCGATGCGACCGAGCTCGAGCCCGACGTCATGGTGTCGTACGTGCTCGAGGAGCAGCGCATGTCGTTCGACCTCGAGCTCGGCGAAGCGTTCTTGCTGCGCACGAAGGATGTCGCGGTCGATGCACCGAGCCGGCTCGGCACGTTCATTCGGCCGGGCGTCGCGTATGCGCCGTCGCCCACGCTCCCGATCTTCGTGACGGCCATGCTGCCGATCAAGCTCGAGCCGTCGCCCGCGCTGCTCGAGCTGCGACTCGGGGCCGGCGTCAACATCGCGAAGACGTCGATCGGAAAGTGGTTCGTCGAAGCGGATGTCGATCTGCCGCTCGTCGGTGGCAGCACGGCGCCGAGTGCATTCAGTGCGCAGCAGCTCGTGCTCGCGACCGGTTTGCTGTTTCACCTGCCTGGGTGAGCTGCGCTAACTGATCAGCTCACGCACTTACGCGTGAATCGCGATCAATCGAGAAAGATCTGCGCGAAGATCGTGCCAGCACGGGCACCCCGCGAATCTCGTGGTCAGGTTGTTTCTGTCGATGCGAACCGCATCGAGGAGAGGACCGAGCCCATGTCGACCAACTCCCACGATCGCTGGCTGTTGCCGCGGCGCCAGACGGAGCTGCCGCTGCGCGACCTGCTCCCCGAGGAGACGCTGCACGCACGCCGCGAGCTGACGTTCCTCGTGCTCGCCGTGCTCGCGCTGCTACCGGTTGCGGTGCTCGCGCTCGTCGGCGTCAGCCACGTGATCGATCTATCGGCGCTCGTCGAGAGCATCGTGCCCGATGTCGAGCTGCCGATCGTGCTCGCGCTGCCGCTCGGCGTCGTGCCGTTCGCACTGAGCCTCGTCGCCGTCGCGCTCGCGTGCGAGCTGTTCGGCGGCCGCCGCGCGTTCGCGCTCGCACTCGCTGGTTCGCTGTCGGCGTTCGGGCTCGCGGGCCTCGTCCGGATCGCGGACGTCGTGACCGACAGCGCTGCGTTCGGCTCCGCGCTCGCGCTCGCCGCCGCGACAACGGCCGCCCTGCTCGCGTACGTGCTCGTCCTCGACGGGCTGCGCGGCTCGCTGAACGGCCGCGCGCGTTTCGTGCGCATCGTCGTCGCCGCGTTCGTCGCGTGCGCGCTCGGCTTCGGCGCGCTGGTCGGCGCGATCTGGCTCGAGGCGGCGAGCGACCTCGACGTCTTCGCGTGGGCGCGCCCGCTCGATGCCTACGCGCTGGCGAGCGGCTCCGCGGCGTGGACGTTCGCGCTCGCGTTCGTGCTCGCGATTCCGGCGGCGCTCGCGGCGCGCTGGCTCGCGGTCGCGCTGCGCGTCGGCCCGGACGTGCTCGGCCCCGTCGACAACGACGACGTGTTCGGCCGCAACGACAAGGACGCCATCGGCGGCGATGACTACGTGTACGGCGGCGACGAGGATG
The DNA here is from genome assembly GCA_019237945.1 of Deltaproteobacteria bacterium. Classification (GTDB taxonomy): domain Bacteria; phylum Myxococcota_A; class Polyangia; order Haliangiales; family Haliangiaceae; genus JABFXX01. Next base: position 14,301 of record JAFAOG010000441.1, read on the forward strand.
CGCTCGTACGCGAGCCGGCGTTCATCGCGCCGAGCACCGCGCGGCCGGCGTCGCGTCACGCGCGCGGCTCGTCGCAGCTCGAGCCGGTCGCGGTCTCGGCGTTCGACAGCACCGTCCGCGCGGTCGTTCCGCCGCCGGGCCGCACCGAGCGCATGGCGCGGGTGATGACGGCCGTCGAGCCGCCGGCCCTCGCTGAGGGCAGTGCGTCGCGTTCGTTGCCGTCGGCCGAGATCGTCGACGAGGATGTCGTCGCCCTGCGCAAGCGCACGCGCCGCGAGTCGCTGCAGCCGTTCTCGAGTGCAGAGATGCGCTTCTTCGACGAAGGCGACGCACTCGACTGATCGCGCGGCCAGCGTGTGAATGGGCGCTTCGCGTCCTTTGGAGCCAGTGGGCGAGGCGAACTGGCGCTTCGCCAGTACGCCGAGCCGCGGTCTGGGGCTCGGAGCCGCTCCCTCTGCCTTTTCCGACCTTCGCGGCCTTCGCGACCTTCGCGTTAATCCGGGTCTTCTCCCACCGGGGGCGCGTTGTCACTTTGTCAGCGCCGCCATGGCAAGCTGTCACGATGGCACGGAAACGGGTCGCGGCAAGGAAATCTTGCCAGCAGTTCCAGAAGGTTAGATGGAATGGGACCTGGCCCCGGACTTGTTATTGGGACGGGGGTCATGTGGAACCAGCCTGCGCAGAGCCCGTTCCGGCGGTTCGCCGCCGCCCAGGTCGAAGGGGGTAGTGGCGTGCCCGCGAACGAGACCGGCGAGCCCACCGCGCTTCGCGATGTTCCGGCCGATGCCGGCATCGTGCTGGTCGTCGATGACGAGCCGGCGATCGTCGAGTCGCTGACCAAGATCTTTCGCCGCGAAGGGCTCAACGTCCTGGCGGCGACCGATGGCACGGCCGGCCTCGACCTGTTGCGCAAGCACCGCGTCGGCGTGCTGCTGACCGACCTGATGATGCCGAACACGAGCGGCATGGATTTGCTCCGCGCCGCGAAGACGATCGCGCCGGAGACCGAGGTCGTGCTGATGACTGCGTACGGCACGGTCGAGACCGCGGTCGACGCGATGAAGGAAGGCGCGTACGACTTCGTCACCAAGCCGCTCAAGCGCGCGCACGTCGTGCGGATCATCCGCAACGCGCTCGAGAAGCAGAGCTTGCTCGTCGAGAACCGCAGCCTCAAGGCCCAGCTCGCCGAGAAGCGCCGCCGCGCGATCATCGGCACCAGCCTCGCGTGGCGCCGCACGATGGACATCGTCATGCAGGCCGCGCCGAGCGAGGCGACCGTGCTGCTGCTCGGCGAGAGCGGCACCGGCAAGGAGCTGCTCGCCCGCGCGCTCCACGAGAACAGCGCCCGCGCGAAGGGCCCGTTCATCGCCGTCAACTGCGCCGCGATTCCCGAGTCGATCCTCGAGGCCGAGCTGTTCGGCTACGAGAAGGGCGCGTTCACCGGCGCCTCGACCGCGCGCGACGGCCGCTTCGAGGCCGCGCACGGCGGCACGCTGTTCCTCGACGAGATCGGCGAGATCAGCCGCCACGTGCAGGTCAAGCTGCTGCGCGTGCTGCAGGAGGGCGAGATCGAGCGCCTCGGCGGCAGCGGCAAGCCGCGCCGGATCGACGTGCGCATCGTTGCCGCGACCAACGTCAACCTCGCCGAGGAAGTGAAGGCCGGCCGGTTCCGCGAGGACCTCTACTACCGGCTCAACGTGATCCCGGTGAACGTGCCGCCGCTGCGCGATCGCCGCGATGACATCTCGCTGCTCGCCCAGCACTTCGTCCAGGTCTACGCCGAGAAGAACGGCAAGGCGATCACCGGCCTGTCGCCGACGGCGCTCGAGCGGCTCACCGAGTACGGCTGGCCGGGCAACGTGCGCGAGCTCGAGAACGCGATCGAACGCGCGGTCGTGCTCACCCGCGCCGGCCACACCGTGATCGACGAGGATGCGCTGCCGCGCGAGATTCGCGACGCGACTCCCGGCACGGCCAGCGCGACGAGCCTGACGTTCCCGATCGGGATGCCTCTCGCCGAGATCGAGATGCGCGTCATCCACGAGACGCTGCGCCATACGCGCGGTGATAAGCGCCTCACCGCGAAGCTGCTCGGCATCGCGACGCGCACGATCTATCGCCGGCTCGAGAACCCGGGCGACACCGAAGGCAACGACGGCGAGGACAACGAGTAAATGCAGGACTTGATCAAACGCTACTTCTGGGTCCTCGGCGGTGCGGTCGTGATGGTGTGCTCGGTGTTCGCCGCGAAGGCGACGAGCCACATCCTCGAGGCGAAGTTCCTCGGCGACAGCGACCATGCGCCGCGCGTGATCCCGGTGATGCAGGCGCCGGTCGCCGAGAAGCACGTGCGCAGCAAGGACGGCAGCACGATCGTCCAGCGCGACATCTTCTGCAGCGAGTGCACGCCGGCCGTCGCGGTCGCGAGCACGAACCCCAACGACATCCAGAACACGACACTGCCGCTCGTGCTGCTCGCGACGAACGTGTCGCCCAAGGCCGAGGACAGCTACGCGACGATCGTCAACACGGAGAACCAGCGGCAGGGCAGCTTCGGCGTCGGCGATCCGATTCCCGGCGCGTCCGGCAAGCTCAAGGAGATCCACTACAAGTACATCGACTTCGAGAACGGCGGCCACATCGAGCGCCTCGTGCTCGCGGGTCAGACCGCGCCGGTGGCGACGCCGGTGGCGGCCGCTCCGACGCCCGAAGGCGATGGCGACGAGCTGCAGGCCGCGATCGACAGCGGCATCAAGAAGATCGACGACAGCACGTACGAGATCGACAAGGGTCTCGTCGAGAAGATCCTCGCGAACCCGATGGGCGTCGCGAAGGGCGCGCGCGTCGTGCCGGCCGTGCAGAACGGCAAGCCGAACGGCTTCAAGCTGTACGCGATCCGCCCGAGCAGCGTGTACGCGAAGATCGGGCTGACGAACGGCGACACGCTCTCCGCGATCAACGGCATGGAGCTGACGACCGCCGACAAGGCGCTCGAGGTCTACACGAAGCTGCGCGAGGCAACCTCGCTCGAGGTCGAGATCCAGCGCCGCGGCAAGCCGATGACGCTCAAGTACACGATTCGGTGAACAGTATGAAATCCACTCGCCTTATTACCCTGTTCGTCCTCGTCACCTCGGCGAGCGCACTCGCACAGCCCGCTGGCAGCGGCGCGCCGCCGGCCTCCAGCGACGACCAGCCGGTCTACGTGTGCAAGCACGCGACCGGCACGGTTGCCGTCAACTTCAAGCCCGAGAGCGAGCTGAAGGATCTGATCACGTGGGCGATGGGCTTCACGTGCAAGAACTTCATCCTCGATCCGCGCATCGTGTCGACCGGCAAGAAGGTCACCGTCATCGCGCCGAACAAGATGAACGCGACGGATGCCTACCGGCTGTTCCTCGCGTCGCTGTCGACGATGGGCCTGACGGTCGTGCCGAAGGGCAACGCGCTGCGCATCGTCGAGAGCGCGACCGCGAAGAGCGAGACGGTGCCGATCCTCAAGAAGGGCGTGCCCGCCGACGAAGACCAGATGATCCGCTACGTGCTGCGCCCGAGCTACGTGCAGACCGAGACGATGCGCGCCGCGCTCGACTCGATCCGCTCGCCGGCCGGCAACGTGCAGACCGCCGGCAACATCCTGATCATCACCGACTACGCCTCGCAGGTTCGCGACATGATGTCGCTCGCAAAGACGATCGACGTCCAGGGCGGCAGCGACAGCGTGTGGACGATTCCCGTCAAGAACGCGGACGCCACGCAGCTCGCGCAGAAGCTCAACGACATCCTCGGCATCACGGCCGGCGGCGCCGGCGGGCCCGGTCAGCCCGGCGGTGGTCGCGGCGGCATGGCGCCTCCGGGTGGCAAGGGCGGTGGTCCGGCGGGCGCGGAGGACGTCTCCGGCGCGGTGCCGTCGAAGATCCTCGTCGACGATCGCACGAACACGCTGATCGTCGTCGCGAGCGAGGCCGGCTACCAGCGCGTCAAGGCGCTCGTCGATCGCCTCGACATCCTGCTCGACACCGAAGGCGGCAGCGCGATCCGCGTGTACCCGCTCGAGAACGCGCTTGCAAAGGACCTCGCGCAGACGCTCAACAACGCGCTGCAGGGCCGCAACCAGCAGCAGGGCGGCACGCAGGGCCGTCCCGGTCAGCCCGGTGCACCGGCGCCGGCGCCCGCATCGAACGTCGGTGATCTCGGCGCGGCGCTCGAAGGTCAGGTCCGCGTCGTCAACGACGATCCGACGAACTCGCTGATCGTCATGTCGTCGGGCCGCGACTACCTCGCGATCAAGAACGTCATCCGCGATCTCGACAAGCCGCGCCGCCAGATCTTCATCGAGGCGCTGATCCTCGAGGTGCAGCTCAACAAGGAGCTCGACATCGGTACGTCGTCGCACGGCGGTCTGCCGGTCAACGGTGGCGACTCGCTGATCCTCGGCGGCGTCCAGGCCGCGAACGGTCCCAAGTCGCTGAACCCGGCGTCGCTCGCGTCGCTGTCGGGCCTGATCGGCGGCATCCTCGGCTCGCCGCTGACGAACTCGCAGACGTTCCTCGGCACGAGCATCCCGTCGTATGCGGTGCTGTTCCAGGCGCTCGCGACGCAGGACAACACGAACATCCTGTCGGCGCCGCACATCATCGCGATCGACAACGAGAAGGCGGAGTTCTCCGTCGGTAACAACATTCCCTACCAGGCCGGCCTCTCGTTCGGCGGCTTCGGTCTGCCGACGACGGGCCAGACGGGCTCGACCGGTCTGCCGGCGGGCTCGATCGGTCAGAACATCCAGCGCGAGAAGCTGACGCTCGACCTCAATGTCACGCCGCACATCTCGAGCAACGACGCGGTGCGCCTCGAGATCGAGCAGAACACGAAGGATCTCGGCGGCAAGGACCCGCAGCTCGGTCCGACGTGGACGGAACGCAAGTTGAAGACCCAGGTCGTCGTGCACGACCAGGAGAGCGTTGTCATCGGTGGCCTGATCCAGGAGCGCGAGGTCTACTCGGTCAGCAAGGTCCCGCTGCTCGGCGACATCCCGCTGCTCGGCTACCTGTTCAAGTATTCGACGAAACAGCGCAAGAAGACGAACCTCCTCATTTTGCTGACGCCCTACATCATCAAGGACCAGCTCGATCTCCAGAGCATCCGCGAGCGCAAGGAGCGCGAGTACCACGAGTTCACGGCGTCGTTCGCGAACCTCAACGAGGCGAAGTACGAGCCGAAGATCGACTACCGCCGCAAGCGCGGCCTCGTCGAGGAGATCAACCGCTCGATCCAGAGCGTTGAGGAAGACATGACGGCACTCGGCGCGGCCGGTCATCGCCAGCACGTCACGGAAGGCGCCGTGGAATACGGACCTACGACGATCGAAGCGCCGGATCAGGGCGGGCACGGAGATGGCACCAGCGCTCCGGTACCCGATGCCCCCAAGGGCGGAGGCAAGAAGTAGATGGCCACGTTCGCGACTCCCACCCCGACGATGCACGCAGGGCAGATGCTGCTGGGCGAGATCCTCGTGCGGAACTGCGGCGTCGCGCCCGAGTCGATCGAGCGTGCGCTGACGAAGCAGCGCGAGGAGGGCGGGCTGATCGGCGAGATCCTGCTCGCACTCAAGCTGATCGACGAGGATCAGCTCGCCGCCGCGCTCGCACTGCAGTTCGACATGGCGTACCTGCGCGAGCTGCCGCGCGCCGATGACATCCCGGCGGAGCTGATCGACAAGCTGCCGATCAACTTCGCACGCCAGCGCCTCGTGCTGCCGATCGGCCGCGATGGCGCGGGTCGCGTGATGGTCGCGATTGCCGATCCGCATGCGGTCGACGTGATCGACGCGGTCGCCGTGCTGCTCGCCGAGCCGGTCGAGCCGGTCGTCGCGGGGGCGGCGAAGATCACCGATCACATCAACAAGGCGTACTCGCGGCTGCGCGGCGGTGGCGCCGAGCTCGAGGAGAGCGCGAAGAAGGACGACGAGGCGGGCGAGGAGGGCGAGTACGGCAGCGAGGAGCTGGTCGACATCCTCGATGCGAACGACGAGGCGCCGATCATCCGCTGGGTGAACTCGCTGATGTTCCAGGCGGCCAAGGAAGGCGCGTCCGATATCCACATCCGGCCCGGCGAGAAAGAGATCATCGTCCGCTACCGGATCGACGGCGTGCTGCGCGAAGTGAAGCGCGTGCCGAAGAAGTTCCAGCAGTCGATCATCGCGCGCATCAAGATCATGGCCGGCCTCAACATCGCCGAGAAGCGATTGCCGCAGGACGGCCGCATCCGCCGCAAGATGGCCGGCAAGGACGTCGACATGCGTGTCGCGACGGCCCCGACCGCCGCCGGCGAGACCGTCACGATCCGTCTGCTCGATCGCAGCTCCGTGCTCCTCGGCCTCGCCGACATCGGCTTCGCCGACGATCAGCTCGGTGCGATCCGCGACATCATCAAGCGTCCGCACGGCATCTTGCTCGTCACGGGTCCCACCGGCTCCGGTAAGACGACGACGCTCTATGCCTGCCTCTCCGAGATCAACTCGCCTGACATCAACATCCTCACCGTCGAGGATCCGGTCGAGTACCAGCTCGAAGGCATCTCGCAGACGCAGGTGAACTCGAAGATCGATCTGACGTTCGCCTCCGGCCTGCGGTCATTCCTTCGCCAGGATCCCGACGTCATCATGGTCGGCGAAATTCGTGACCGCGAGACGGCCGAAGTGGCGATCACCGCGTCGCTCACCGGTCACCTCGTGTTCTCGACCGTCCACACGAACGACGCGGCCGGCGGCATCACGCGCCTCGTCGACATGGGGATCGAGCCGTTCCTCGTCGCGAGCTCGCTCGTCGGTCTGCTCGCCCAGCGCCTCGTGCGCCGCCCCTGCAAGGAGTGCGCGCGCCCGGTGAAGCCGAGTGATGAAGTGCTGCGCGAGCTCGGCCTCGACATCCCGACGTTCCGCGCCGGCGGCTATCACTTCCCGAACGTCAAAGGCATGCGGCCGCCTCCGCCGGGCACGGTGTTCGAGGCGGTCGGCTGCCCGGCGTGCCAGATGCTCGGCTACAAGGGCCGAACCGGCATCTACGAGCTGCTGATGGTCTCCGAGAAGGTCCGCCGGCTCTCGCTCGACAAGTCGGATGCCGGCGCGATCCGCAACGCCGCGGTCGACGAAGGCATGGTGACGCTGCGCTTCGATGGCGCGCGCAAGTGCGTGCTCGGCATGACGACGCCCGAGGAAGTCATGCTGATGACCGCGGAGAGCGTCGACTGATATGCCGATGTACGCGTACAAGGGCCTCGGCCCCAGCGGCAAGAACATCGCCGGCGTGCGAGACGCCGAGTCGCCGAAGGTGCTGCGTCAGGTGCTGCGCAAGGACGGCGTGATCGTCACGTCGTTCGAGCTGAGCAAAGGCGGCAAGGCGGCGAAGGCGCAGAACGCGGCGAAGGGCGGCCTCAACAAGGACGTCGACATCGGCGCGATCTTCGGCGGCGTCAAGAAGGTCGAGATCGCGGCGTTCACGCGCCAGATGGCGACGTTGCTTCGCAGCGGCATTCCGCTCGCGGAGGCGCTCGGCGCGCTCGTCGAGCAGGTCACCAACGTGCGGTTCAAGGCGCCGCTCGCCGAGGTCCGCGCCGCCGTCAACGAGGGCTCGTCACTCGCCGATGCGCTCGCGAAGCATCCGAAGCTGTTCGACGAGCTGTTCGTGTCGATGGTCCGCGCCGGCGAGCTCGCCGGCAACCTCGACGAGGTCCTCACGCGCCTCGCCGACTTCCTCGAGAGCAGCCAGAAGCTGAAGTCGAAGATCCAGGGCGCGATGATCTATCCGATCGTCATGCTCGTCGTCGGCGTCGGCATCATGACGGTGCTGATGATCAAGGTGATTCCCGAGATCACCTCGATGTTCTCGCAGGCCGGCCGCACGCTGCCGCTCAACACGCGCATCCTGATCGCGGTCTCCGGCTTCTTCGGCCGCAACATCCTGTGGATCTTCCTGTCGATGATCATCGGCTTCATCCTGTTCAGGAAGTGGAGCCGCAGCAAGGAGGGCAAGCCGGTGTGGCACGCGTTCGTGCTGCGCCTGCCGGTCCTCGGCGAGCTCGTGCGTACGATCAACGTCGGTCGCTTCGCCCGCACGCTCGGCACGATGCTGCAGTCGGGCGTGCCGATGCTGCGCGCGCTCGAGACCGGCAAGCAGATCATCGGCAACGTGCTGCTGCAGCGAGCGGTCGAGGATGCGAAGCAGGCGGTCACCGAGGGTGAATCGCTCGCGACGACGCTGCGCAAGTCGGGCCAGTTCCCCGCGACGATGATCCACATGACGGCCGTCGGCGAGAAGGCCGGTCAGCTCGAACAGATGCTCGAGCGCGTCGCGACCGCGTACGAGTCCGAAGTCGACACCAAGCTGTCGCGTTTCACCGCCCTGCTCGAACCGCTCATGCTCGTGCTGATGGGCGGCGCCGTCGCATTCATCGTGTTCTCGATCCTGCAACCCATCATGGACCTCGGTCAGCTCAGTGGACCCAAGTGAAGGAGATCGTCATGAAGAAGCTCACCCGTAACGTCGCGCGTGCCCAGCGCGGCATGACCCTGCTCGAGATCATGATCGTGCTCGCGATCCTCGCGCTCGTCATGGGCCTTGTCGTCGGCCCGCGCGTCATGCGCATGTTCGGCAAGTCGAAGGTCGACATCGCCCAGCTGACCGTCAAGAAGTACGCGTTCGAGGCGTTCGGCGAGTGGTCGCAGGCGCACCCCGACAAGTCGTGCCCCGACAAGCTCGAGGACCTGTCGCAGTACATGGACAACAAGGACATCAAGGACCCGTGGGGCAACCCCTACAAGATGTTCTGCGGGCAGAACCTTCCGGCCGGCGCCAAGGGCGGCCTTGCCGTCATGTCGGCGGGCGAGGACGGCAAGGAAGGCACCGAGGACGACGTCAAGAGCTGGTAGCCCGTGAAGAAGCTCGGCGCACATAAGGGACTGACCGTGATGGAGCTGATGATCGTGCTCGCGATCATCGGCGGCGCGGCGTTCCTCCTGCGTTCGGGCTTCCGCACGCTGACCAAGGCGGATCTCGTCGAGAACTCGACGGAGCTCGCGGCGGTCCTCAAGCGCGCCAGCCAGCTCGCGGTCGAGCACGGAGAGCTTCATCGCGTCGTGTTCGACTTCGACAAGATGGTCTACTCGGTCGAGGTCTGCGAGGGTGAGCTCGCGATCCAGCGTAACGAGAAGGTCCGGCCCGACGAGGAGGCGAAGAAGCGCGCACTCGAGCGGGGCAAGGACAAGCTCAAGGGCGGCAACGACAACAATCCGAACGCGCTGCTCGGCGCGGATCCCGATACGGCCGCGCACCGCGCGCTCGCGATCGCGGGCCAGCACGTCGCCGACAAGACGTGCGTGCCGGTGCCCGATCCGGTGAGCGGCGATTCGTCGGGCAAGGGCTTCATCCGGCAGCTGCGTGTCGGTAAGGGGATCAAGTTCAAGGAGATCTGGGTCCAGCATCGCGACGAGAGCGTCACGAAGGGGCAGGTCGCGATCTACTTCTTCCCGCTCGGCTCGTCGGAGAAGGCGGTGGTCGAGGTGACCGACGGCGACGAGATCTTCAGCGTGCTCGTCTACGGGCTGACGGGGCGCGTGGAGCTGCGCGACGGCGTGCTGCGCGACGTCAACGACCACATGATGAAGAACGTCATGGGCGACAAGGATGCGAAGCGCGAGGAGCAGCAATGAGAAGCCGTGGATTCACGCTTCTCGAGATCATGGTCGCGCTCGCGCTGCTCGGCCTCGGGCTCGTCGTGCTGATCAAGAGCGCCGCGAACAACATCCGTGCGTCCGAGGAGTCGCACATGATGGGCATCGCGACCGACCTCGCGCGCGGCAAGATGTACGACATCGAGGAGACGCTGCTCAAGGACGGCTTCACCGACACCGACCAGTCGCAGAGCGATCCGAAGCCGTTCGACACCGAGGGCTGGCCGAACATCTACTACAGCTACAAGGTCGATCAGGTCGAGATGCCCGACTTCGACCAGCTGACCGCGATGGCGCAGGGTCGGCGCGGCTCGGGTGCGTTCTCCGGCACGGGCAGCAACAACTACTACGGCTCGGCGTTCGCGGGCGCGTACGGCTCGGGCTTCGGCAGCGACGTGCTCGGCGGATTCCAGAACAGCGCGCTCGGCGGCATGCTCGGCATGTTCGGCGGCGGCTCGGGTCCGAGCAGCGGCGTCGCGGGCGGCATGGCCGGCGCCGTGATCCAGTCGCAGTACACGATGTTCCAGCAGATCCTGAAGGTCTCGGTTCGCAAGGTCACGCTGACCGTGACGTGGACCGTGATGGGCTCGCAGAATTCGATGAAGGTCGTGTGCTTCTTCACCGACCCCGCGGCAATGGACAAGGTGCTGATGGGCATGGGCGCGACGGAGCAGGCCCAGGGCTCGGGTGCGGGCAGCGGCAGCGGCGGTCCGCCTGCCCGCGGAAGTGGAGCGACGCGATGAAGCGCTCCCAACGAGGCATGACCCTGATGGAGGTCATGATCGCGAGTGCGGTCATGGTGATCATGATGGCGCTCGCGTGGCGCACGATCATGAACACGTCGACGAGTCGCAAGACGTTCGAGGCGTACGAGGAGCGCAATCACGAGATCCGCATGGCGATGGGCCGGATGGTCGCGGACTTCGAGGCGGCGTATCTGTCGAAGAACGAGGACCAGAACGCGTCGCACCCGCGGACGATGATGATCGTCAAGGCGACCGGCAAGGTCCCCGACATTCACTTCTCGACGCTCGGCCATCGCGTGCTGTGGGCGGATGCGAACGAGTCCGAGCAGACCGTGATCTGGTACATGGCGCACAACAACCCCGAGCACGCGGGGCAGGTCGATCTGATCCGCCGGGAGCAGCGCCGCGAGTCGAACCAACCGCCGGAAGAAGAGGCGAGCGACTACGACGTGCTGATCCACGACATCTACAGCGTCAAGATCGAGCTCTGGAACTGGAAGAACCTCGAGTGGCAGGACACGTGGGACACCACGCAGTCCGACGGCCAGCGCAACCTGTTGCCGAGCCGCGTGCGGATCACCGTCACGCTGAAGAACCCCGAGGGCAAGGACATCAAGCTCACCACCCAGGCGCGGATCCCGTTGCAGGAACCGCTGTGGTTCTCACCGTCATGAAGATCTCGAAGCGAAACAGGCAACGCGGCGTCGCGCTGCTGTCGGTGATGATCGCGATCGCGATCACGATCGTGATCTCGAACGAGTTCGGCACGTCGACGTCGACCGACATGATCGCAGCTGCGAACTACCGCGACGAGATGCGCGCGCACTTCCTGGCACGCAGCGCGACCAACCTCGCCGAGCTCGTCGTGCGCATCCAGCAGCGCATCGACAACAGCCCGATGATGAAGTCGCTCGGGCCGATCCAGATCACCGACTACGCCGACCAGCTGATCCTGCCGTTCTGTGGCAGCGACGCGGAGGTGCGCGATGCGATCGGTCTGTCGCCGAGCGCGATCAAGGGCCTGGGCGCCGACATCGGCACGTGCGGCTTCAACGGCCCGTTCGGCACCGAGGACGACAAGATCAACGTCAACTGCGCGAACGTCGACTCGGCGTGGCAGGTGACGCAGCAGGCGCTCAAGGCGCTGATCTTCTTCAACGCGTACGACACCGTGTTCGACGACAACGACGCCGAGGGCTGGCATCGCGATCGCGACATGCAGGTGTCGTCGATCCTCGACTACGTCGACGCGAACACGATGCACGCGCGCGATCGCGGCACCACCGAGGACTACGGCTACGAGTCCTTGAAAGACCGCTACTACCCGAAGAACAACTACATCGACACGCCGGGCGAGATAAAGCTCGCGCGCGGCGTCGACGATCGGTTCTGGACGCTGTTCGGCTCGGCGCTGACCGTCTACGGCAAGTGCCAGATCAACCTGACGACGCTCAGCAACCCGCAGCTGATCGCGGCCATCCTGTTCCTCACCGCGAAGAACCCCAACGACCCCGTGCTGCTCGACCAGCGCCGGCTGTTCCTGCTCGCGAGCTACGTCGCGAAGGCGAAGCAGTTCGGCGAGACGTTCCAGAAGCCCGAGGACTTCGTGTCGTACGTCAAGGATCCGGGCGCGTCGGTCGCGATGCTCGCGGGCAGCGGCGGCATGGCGGGAAGCGCGGCGGGCGCGGCGATGTCGGCGGGCCTCCCCGGGCTGCAGCCGGGCGAGCAGCTCGGCATGGAGCTCGACATCGCGAAGGTCAAGCAGATCGCGACCACCGGTGCGCGCAAGACGTATCGCATCGAGGCCTACGGCGAGATCGAGCGCAAGCAGAAGACGAAGGACGGCAAGCCCGTCTACCCGGCGATCCGCAAGACGGTCACCGGCGTGTGGGACATGGGCGTCGTCCCGCAGAACGTTCGCAAACCTCCCACGCCGAAGGGTGCGTGGGTGTTCATGAAGGAAGACTGACCATGGCGTCACGAATGTTTGCGGTCGATCTGGGTGCGTGGAGCGTCAAGCTCGCGATCGCGAGCCCCGGCATCCGCGGCGCATCGCTGATCAACGTCGTCGAACGGCTCGTGCCGCAGGGCGACCAGCCGATCGAGGATCGCATCCGCGCCGCGCTCGCGAGCGTGATCGACGAGCTCAAGCTGCGCGACGAGGCCGGCTACATCGGCGTCTACGGCGATCAGGTGTTCACGCAGGTCCTCGAGTTCGGGTTCAAGCACCTGCGCCGCTCGGATCTCGACAAGGCGGTCGGCGGCGAGCTCGAAGGCGTCGTGCCGGTCGACCTCGAGGACATGGTCTATTGCTTCGAGCAGATTCCGGCGGCCCCCGCCGCGGTTCCCGAGGGCGTGCGCGGCCGCATTGCGCCGCCGGCGGAAGGCATGCGCGTGCTGTCGTACGCGATGCGCCGCGATCGCGCGGATCAGCTGATCGAGGTCGGCAAGCAGGCCGGCTTCAACGCGCGCGGCTTGCTCGCATGCGGTGGCGCGGCCGCCAAGCTCGTCGAGCGCACGCCGTCGCTGATGAAGGCGCGCACCGATGGCGCGGTCGCCGTGATCGATATCGGTCACGAGCGCACGGACGTCGTCGTCGTGCACGCGGGCAAGGCGGTGTTCAGCCGCTCGGTCGCGCGCGCGGGTAAGCACGTCACGCAGGCGATCGCGAGCCACTGGCGCATGGCGTTCGGCGATGCCGAGCGCGCCAAGCATGCCGATGGCTTCGTCGCGTCGCAGGCCGAGCCGGCGACCAGCGAGGCGTGGGCGCGGATCCATCAGGTGACCGTCACCGAGCTCGCGCCGTTCGCGCGCGACATCCGCCAGACGCTCGCCGCGTGCCGCGCGAAGACCGGGTTCTCGCCGCTCGCCGCGATCCTCGTCGGTGGTGGCGCACGGCTGCGCGGCATCGGCTCGTTTTTGACCGAGGCGCTCGGCATCCCGGCATGGCGGCTCACGGCCGACGACGTCGCGGCGCTCGCGGGACCGCGCCTCGCGGCGAACGCGCAGAACCTCCCGATCGACAGCGCGGCGTTGACGGTCGGCATGGCCTACGACGCCGCCGGCGGACGCCCGCAGTTCGACCTGCACTCCGGCTCGGGCGGCAGCATCGACTTCTCGTTCGTGCGCCAGAAGGCGGTGCCGCTCGGTGTCAGCGTGCTCGCGATCGCTGCGTTCGCCGCGTTCTCCGCGTACGCCGACCTCTATCGGCTGAAGAAGTCGGAGAAGACGCTCAACACGCGTCTCGCGCAGGAGACGACCGAGATGTACGGCTCGGCGCGCACCGCGAGCGAGGTGTTGAACTCGACCGGTGCGGCGGGCGGCGGCGCGGCGATGTCGCCGGTGCCGAAGATGACGTCGTACGACCTGCTGCTCGAGATCAATACGCACATCCCGCCGAAGGACAAGGTCACGCTCGACGTCGACAAGCTCGAGATCGACAACGAGAAGGTCGACATGTCGGGCACGGTCAAGACGCCCGAGGAGCTCGACGCGCTCGTCTCCGAGCTGCGCAAGAGCGACTGCTTCAAGGACATCCAGCGCGGCCCGACCGACACGCTCGAAGGCGGCATCCGCAAGTTCCGACTGACGATGCCCGTCAAGTGCATGTGAGGTAACCCATGTCAGCACTCACCGACAAAGCCTCCGACTTCTGGGCGCGCATCTCGCCGCGCGAACGTCGCCTCGTCCTGATCGCGGCGGTCGCCGTCCCGCTGACGATCGCGATCTGGCTCGGCCTCGCGATCCACGACGGCCTCGACGCGATGGCCGGCCGCACGCAGAAGACGCGCAAGGCGCTCGACGCGCTCGCCGATCTGCGCGCTCGCGGTCAGACGCACGAGCAGGTCGACGACGTCGTCGCGACGATGGGCACCGAGCCGCTGTCGCTCGATACGTACCTGTCGAATGCCGCGAAGAAGGCGAAGTTCGAGCTCAAGAGCACGATCACGCCGCGCCAGCCGGTGACGCGCAACGGCTACGTCACCAACACGTCGACGCTGACGCTCGACAACCTGACGATCGATCAGCTCCGCGACTTCCTGCAGGAGATCGAGTCGGGCAGCAAGGTCGTCGCCGTCACGCACCTCGACATGCGGCGCGACTTCCGCGACAAGGACAAGATCGACGTCAACCTCGAGGTCTCGACGTACTCGAAGGAAAAACCGGCGCAACCCGAAGGCAGCGCCGCCGCCGCCGAGAAGAAGGGCAGCTGATGGCGTTCCATCTCAACCTGTCTCCGCGCGTCCGCAAGATCCTGCGCTATGCGGGCATCGTCGTGTTCGCGCTGATCGTGTTCATCGAGGCGCTGCAGCTGTCGTTCCCGTACAACCGGATCAAGGACAAGGTCGTCGAGCAGCTCGCCGACAAGTACGACATCCAGATCGGCGAGGTCGAGCGCGGCATCGTCCCGGGACGCGTCTACTTCAACGACGTCAACATCCGCACCCGCCAGACCAAGCCCGACGACATCGTCACGACGATGCTGATCAAGCGGCTCGAGGTCGATGTCGGAATCCTGCCGCTGCTCGGCAAGACGCTGCGCGTCGATATCGAGGCGAAGATCGGGACCGGCACGCTGCAGGCGCGTGTCGCGCTCAAGGGCTGGGGCAAGGACGGCTTCAAGGTCAGCGCGACCGGCGACAACCTGCCGGGGACCGGCCTTCCGATGCGCGCGATCGTTGGCCTGCCGGTCAGCGGCAAGATCAACTTCTCCGCGTCGCTCGACCTGCCCAACGATCATCCGAAGGCCGGCAAGCCGACGCCGAACTGGCCGAAGGCCGAGGGCGCGTTCGCGCTCGCGTGCCCGTCGGGCTGCACGGTCGGCGACGGCAAGACGAAGCTCAAGCCGCTGATCAAGAACGCCTCGCAGCAGGCGATGGTCGGCGAGGGCATCGACTTCGGCAAGGTCGATATCGACTCGCTCGTCGCGAGGGCCGAGATCAAGAACGGCAAGCTCGACGTCACGAAGTTCGACGTCCAGTCCAAGGACGGCGAGGTCCACGTCGACTACTCGATGACGCTCGACAAGGACTTCGGCAACTCGGTCGTCGCCGGCTGCCTCCGCTTCAAGGGCAGCAAGCTGCTCGAGCAGAAGGAGCCCAAGACGTTCGCCGCGCTGCAGACGACCGGCGCCGAGCTGCGCTCCGACGGCCTCTTCCACATTCGCCTCACCGATCGCTTCAGCATGATGAAGCGCCTCAACATGGAGTGCGGCCCGAACGTCAAGAACGCGACGAACGGCGAGAACTTCGGCGGCACGCCGGGCGCCGCCGCCCCGCCGCGCCTCACCGTCATGCCGGATCAGAAGCCGACGGTCCCGCCGATCCAGACGCCGCCGGTCAACGAGGCGCCGCCGCCGCCCCCCGTGGCACCGCCGCCGGGCGGCGCCATCGCGCCGGCATCCGGGCAGCCCGGTTCGGGTCGCCCGCCGGGCCCCGAAGGCGAAGGTCCGGTCCGAGGCTCCGGCTCCGCCGACGGCGCCGTGCCTCCGGGCGAGAAGGAGCCGCCGCCGGCTCCCGCGACGCCGACGGCAGGCCCGCCGCCGAGCGAGCCTTCTCGCCGCAACTGAGCGCGCTCATCACGATCACGGCTCCGACTCCGGGATCAGAATTCGCCGACGATCGCGATGCCAACCTGACCAGGCGCGGTCGTGGGCACCACCGGCACGTCGGGCGCGCGCCAGTAGAGCCACGCGCCCGCGAGCAGCGACGCGATGCCGAGCGCGCCGACCGCGGTCGCGGTGTTGCCGTAGAGCTGCGCGCGATCGATCGCGCGAGCGCCCGCCGGATCGCAGACGTCGCGGCCGTCGACCTTCGGGCGCTCGCCGCAGTGCGGAAGGGCGGGGCCGGGGCCGTCGGGATCGTTGTACGCGCCGTCGCGCGTGTGCAGCGCCCATGCGCCGAGCCCGCCGGCCGATGCGAGCATGCCGGCGCCCGCGCCGAGTGCGATCTTGCCGTAGAGCCGGCGGCTGGACTGGGCGACCGGAGGCGCGGCGAGCGCGCGGACGAGCAGCGTGCGGCGATCGCGCAGGTTGACGTGGAGCTCGGCGTGCCACGGGAGCCGGTTCGGCGCGGTCACCGTGATCTCGTGCGCGCCCGGATCGAGCGGGATCTCGGTCGTCGTGATCGCGAGGACCGCGTTGTCGACGAGCAGCTTGGTGTCGGGCGCCGGCGGCGCGGCGAGCTTGATCGCGAGCACGGGAACGTCGGCGCGAAGCTGGCCGATGTGCTCGCGCGCCGCGTCGCGATGCTCGGTCATGTTCGCCTCGGTCGCGCGGTCGTACGCCTCCTGGAACAGCCGCAGCGCGGTCGCGACCTTGCCGGCGCGCTCGTTACACAGGCCGAGGTTGAGCAGCGTACCGACGGCTCGCGGATCCTTCGCGAGCGATGCCTCGAACTTCGCGCACGCCTCGTCCGCATGGCCATCGGCGAGCAGCGCGCGGCCCTCCTCGAATAGCCGCTCTGCTTCGGGCTTGTCGACCGGCTCCGCACCAGCCACTCGCGCGACCACGGCCGCTGCGATCAGCACTCTCCATTGCACCGAACCAGCGTATCACCGATGATCCAGGCGATGCGGTTGTCGTTGCTCGCCGTGCTCGTCGTGCTCGCCGGCTGCAACTCGCTGCTCGGGATCGAAGACGTCTCCGTCGAGAAGACCGTCGCGACCGACACCGATGGCGACGGCATTCCGGACTCGATCGACAACTGCCCGCTCGTCCCGAACCCCGACCAGGCCGACTCCGACGGCGATGGCATCGGCAACGCCTGCGATGCCTGCGGTACGGGCATCGATGCGGATCACGACGGCACCGACGACGGCTGCGATCCGTGTCTCAAGGGCCCGCAGGTCGACGAGGACGGCGACGGCATCTACGACGCCTGCGACGACTGCCCGGGCATTCCCGATCCCGCGCAAAGCGACAGCGATGGCGACACGATCGGCGACGCGTGCGATCTCGTCGACGGCGGCCTGCCGCAGCGCCGCATCGTGTTCGACGCGTTCGCGCCCCCGATCGGCCCGTGGGTGAACGTGTGGGACGTCGCGAACGGCGCCGTCACGCCGCCCGCCGCGCAGCTGCCGATGGCGCGGATGACGCTGACGACGGGCCAGGTGATGGGCAACGTCACCGGCGACTGGTACTTCCTCGCGAGCGTCACGCTTCCCGCGAGCGCGCCCGCCAACAGCTTCGTCGGCTTCGAGCTTCCGAGCGCGCAGGTCGTCAAGACGTTCCGCTGCGGCTTCGCGTTCAACGGCACGTGGACGCTGCAGCAGACGCTCGCGTTCGCCGGGCGCCCGGTCTCGGCCGGCACGCCGCTGCTCTTGCGCGCGAGCTACGTCGTGGCGGCGGGCGGCAACGAGACCGGCATCCGCTGCGAGGTCCTCGACGGCACGACGGCGCCGATCACGACCACCGATCCGCTGGCGGCACGCGACGTGCGGTTCTCGTTCTACGCCGACGTCGCGGCGCAGTTCGGCTTCGTCGACTTCGTCGGTCCGTGACGGCTACGGGCCGAGGCCGACCCATTCCTCGCCGTTCGTCCCGATCTCCTTCTTCCAGATCGGGACGCTTTCTTTGAGGCGATCGATCAGCGCGCGGCACGCCGTGAACGCCTCGGCGCGATGCGGGGCGGCCGCCGCGATCACGACCGCGACATCGCCGATCTCGAGCCGGCCGACGCGATGCTCGACGGCGAGCGCGCAGCCGGGCACCTCGCGCTCGATCTCGTCGCACAGCCGCGTCATCTCCTTGATCGCCATCGGCGCGTACGCCTCGTACTCGAGGTGATCGATCGTCGCGCCGTGGCTGTGCAGGCGGACCATGCCGGTGAACGTCGTGATGCCGCCCATGCCCGCGCCGCGGACCGCCGCGAGGCAGCGATCGAGCGAGAGCGGCTGATCGGTCAGCACGACGTGGCGGCTGCCGCCGGCGACCGGTGGGATCAGCGCGAGCTCGTCGCGGTCGTCGAGCACGTGCGCCTCGTCGGCGAAGTCCTGGTTGACCGCGCAGCGGAACTTGCCGCGCAGCTGGGCGATCGCGGGCTCGCGCGCGGCGAGCGCGGTCAGCGCATCGGCGACGGTCGCGCCGGCGGGCAGCTCGAGCTCGTCGTGGTCGCGCCGCAGCCGCTCGCGGAACACCGCGAAGTAGAGGACCGTGATCCGCACGCGCAAGTGGTAGCGTGACCGCTCGATGCCGTCTACGGACCTGCAGAAGATGTACGCGCGCATCCACGTCGTGATCCGCAAGATTCCGCGCGGGCACGTCGCGACGTACGGGCAGGTCGCCGAGCTCGCCGGCTTTCCGGGCGGTGCGCGCATCGCGGCGGCCGCGCTCAAGACGAGCACGCCCGAGCACCGGCTGCCGTGGCAGCGCGTGATCGGCAAGGCCGGCGGGCGGCGCGGCCGGATCGCGATTCACGACCCGGTCGGCGCGGCCGTCCAGCGCCAGCTGCTCGAGGACGAGGGCGTCGCGGTCGGGGACCGCGGCCTCGTCGCGCTCGACGTCTACGGGTGGCTGCCCGCCGCCGCGAACGGCCGCAGGCAACCGGCGCGGCGCCCGGCTAGAGGCGGATCAGGCCGCGGCGCATCGCTTCGACAACGGCCTCGGTCCGCGTCGACGCGCCGAGCTTCATCATCACGCCGTTGACGTGGAACTTCGCCGTGTGATCGCTGATGCCAAGGCGATCCGCGATCAGCTTGTTCGACAGGCCTTCGCTGAGCAGCTGCACGACCTGGCGCTCGCGCTCGGTGAGGTCACCGCGGCCCTTTCCGGGCGTGGGGCCCTTGGGGGCGTTCGGCACGAGCGACTCGGCGAGGTTCGCGTCCATGACGGTCAGGCCCGAGCGCACCGCCGTCAGTGCGGCGTGGATGCCGGGGCCGACCTGATCGCGGAGCACGACGCCGCGCGCACCGGCGGCGATGGCGGGAGCGACGTGCGCTTGATCGCCGACGACAGCGACGGCGGGAACGGGCAGAGTACGGAGCTCGGCAAGGCGGGCGAGGGTCTTCTCGCCGTCGATGCCGGCATCCCACAGCGCGACCTCGGCGTCGATCGTATCGACGACGCTGATCGAGCCAGCCTGTGCGAGCAGGCTCGATAGGCCAGCGCGCAGCAGCGGATCGTCGGTCAGCAGCGCGACCTTGATCGGCGCGGTGACCGGCGTGATCGAGAGTTGTGGATTTCGGGTCATCGGATCTCCAGTGGGACCAACATGGTCACGCAGAACGTGCAGGTCAACCCTGCCCACCCGGCTAGGGAGATCGACGAGACCCGCCGGATATTCGCGAAAAACCCAACCGATCAGCGGATGTTCGGTCCTCCGCCAACGTCGCAGAGTCGTCTTGAAAGGGACTTTTGCAAATGGCGCAACTCGACGTCTTTCACGCTCTCGATCAGGGACTCGCCGCCGCGGTGCAAGCCGTCGCGGGGTCCGTCCTCCACGTCTCGCGCGGCCATACCGGCGGCTCCGGAATCGCCTGGTCAGACGAGCTCGTGGTCACCTCCAACTTCCACACCCCCGACAGGACCAAGGTGGGCATCCCCACCGGCGATGGCAACCTCGATTTCCGCGACGCCGAGGTCATCGGCCGCGATCCCGGTACTGACGTCGCGCTCTTGCGCGTGGCCGGCGGCGGGCTCACGGCGGCCAAGCTCCGCGAAATCGACGGGCTCGCCATCGGCAACCTCGCGCTCGCGATCGGTCGTCCGGGCCGCACCGCGCGCGCCTCGCTGCGGGCCGTCGGCGTGCTCGGCCCCGAGGTCGAGACGCCCCACGGCGGCAAGCTCGACCGTTACGTCGAGAGCGACCGGCAGATTCCACGCGGGTTCGCGGGCGGACCGCTCGTCGATGTCGACGGCGCCGTGATCGGCATGAACACGCGCACGTTGCTGCGCGGCGCCGACATCGCCGTTCCCGTCGTCACGCTGCGCCGGATCGTCGCCGAGCTGCAGGCGCACGGCGGCATCCGCAAGGGTTACCTCGGCGTCGGCGCGTATCCGAGCGGGCAGGGCGCGCTCGTCGCGAGCGTCGAGGACGGCGGCCCGGCGGCGACCGCAGGCATCCTCGTCGGCGACGTGATCGCGGAGCTCGACGGCGAAGCGGTCAGCGGCCCCGACACCCTGCGCAGCGTGCTCGCGAGCCGTCCCGGCAAGCAGGTGAAGGTCGCGGTGATCCGCGCCGGCCAGCGCCAGGAGATCGAGGTCACGCTCGGAGCGCAGTCGTGAGTACAGCCTTGAGCCGCAATGCCGAAATAGAGCCGTTACGCGTGCCGAGCGATGACGACCTGCTCGATGCGTACTCGCACGCGGTGATCGGCGTTGTCGAGAAGTCGGGGGCGGCGGTCGTCTCGCTCGAGGTCGGCTCGCAGCGCGGCCCCGCCGGGGCGGGCTCGGGCTTTGTCGTCACGCCCGATGGCTACGTGATGACGAACAGCCACGTCGTTCACGGCGCGCGGCACATCAAGGTGCGGATGCCGTCGGGCGACATCGCCGAGGGCCAGGTGATGGGCGATGACCCGGCGACCGACCTCGCGCTCGTGCGCGCCGAGCTTCCGCCGGTGACGCCGCTGCCGGTCGACGGATCGCTCGCGCCGCGCGTCGGTCAGCTCGCGGTCGCGATCGGCAATCCGCTCGGCTTCGAGTCGACGGTGTCGACGGGCGTCGTGTCGGCGCTCGGCCGCTCGCTGCGCGGGCGCACGAACCGGCTGATCGACGGCGTCATCCAGCACACCGCGCCGCTCAACCCCGGCAACTCCGGCGGGCCGCTGCTCGATACGGCGGGCCGCGTGATCGGCGTCAACACGGCGATCATCGCGCGCTCGCAGAACCTCGGGTTCGCGGTCGCGGTCGAGACGGCGGCGTGGGTGCTCGGGCAGCTGCTGCAGCACGGTCGCGTGCGGCGCGCGTGGCTCGGCATTGGCGCGGCGCGGCGTCCGCTCGATCGACGTCTCGCCTATCACCACGGGCTCGGTGCGGCCGCGGTCGAGATCCAGGCGGTCGAGCCGGGCAGCCCGGCGGCGCGCGCGGGGCTCGTCGACGGCGATCTGCTCGTGAGATTTTCGGAGAAGCCGGTCGAGAGCGTCGACGAGCTGCACAAGATCCTGCGCGGCTGGCAGGCCGGCATGGCGGCGCGGATGGTCGTGATCCGTCGAGGAACGCGGCTCGAACTCGACATCACGCCGGTCTGGGCGGCATAGTCCCCAGACGGTGGCCAGGCGCGACGTTCAGCCAATCATGGATGCGCGCGGGCGGCCGTTCATGCAGCGGCGTGGAGCGCGGCGCGCCGGCCTCGGCCACGACGCGTATCACTTCCTGCGGACCGCATCGTGGACCGGCATCATGGCGATCTTCGCGGGCGGGTTCATGCTCGCGAACCTGCTCTTCGCGGTCGCGTACGACGCGAGCGGCGCGAACGTGATGAACGCCCACGGGTTCCTCGACTACCTGTGGTTCTCGGTCCAGACGATGGCGACGATCGGTTACGGCTATCTCGCGCCCGCCGATCACCTCGCGAATGCCATCGTCACGGTCGAGAGCTTCGTCGGCATCCTCTACGCCGCGCTGATCACGGGCCTGATCTTCGCGCGATTCTCGACGCCGCGCGCCCGCGTCGTGTTCAGCAAGGTGATGATCATCGCCGAGCACGACGGCAAGAAGTCGCTGCAGTTCCGCATGGCGAACGAACGCGTGACCGCGATCCTCGAGGCGACGGTGCGCGCATACCTCGTGCGCGAGGAGAAGCTCGCGAACGGCGAGTCGATGCGGCGCATCCACGATCTCCACCTGCGCCGCGCGACGTCGCCCGTGTTCCAGCTGTCGTTCCTCGCGATCCATCCGATCGACGAGAAGAGCCCGCTGTTCGGCGTCAACGCGCCCGGGCTCCGCGAGAGCGGCACGAACGTCATCGTGACGTTCACCGGCATCGATGACTCGCTCGCCGCGACCGTCCACACCCGCTACATGTGGACGTGGAACGACATTGTGTTCGACCACAAGTTCGTCGACATGTTGAAGGTGGAAGAGGACGGCACGCGCTACATCGATCTCGCGCCGATTCACGACACGGAGCCCGCGTGATCGAGTACTCGCCATCGCTCCTCGATGCGCTGTTCGAGCAGACGAACCAGGCGGCGTTCGTGTTCGATCGCGACACGCTCGCGTTCCTGCTCGTGAACCGTGCCGCATGCGAGCTGTACGGCTGGTCGCGCGAGGAGATGCTCGCGATGACGTTGCGAGACATCCGGCCCGAGGAGGACATCAAGCGCCTCGAGCATGTCGTCGCGGACAAGCGCGATGTCGCCGGCAACTTCACGCGGATCTCGCGCCATCGGTCGCGCGGCGGGCGCGTGTTCGACGTCGCGGTCGATATCCGGCGCGTCAAGCACGAGGGCCGCGACGCGTCGCTCGCGCTGATCACCGATGTCGGCACCGTCTCCGAAGCGGAGCGGCGCGCGCGTCTGCTCGTCGAGATGGCGGGCGACGGACTATCGGTGACGGCGGAAGACGGCCACATCATCTACATGAATCCGGCGGGCGAGCGCATGCTCGGCTATCTGCCCGGCGAGCTGGTCGGCCACGACGGCCGCGCGCTCGGCCATCCCGATGACCTCGCGGCGATGGGTGCCGCGCTGCAGCGCGACCCGCTCACGACGAGGATCTCGCGCACGTTGCGCAAGGACGGGACGTGGATCTCGCTCGAGGTCACGACGACCGACCTCCGCCTCGATCCCGCGATCCGCGGCTACATCAGCTCGTTTCGCGACATCACCCAGCGCGTGGAGACCGAGCGCGCACTGCGCGAGACGACCAAGCGGCTCACGTATCTGCTGTCGGCGACCTCCGCCGTCACGTACACCGCGCGCGCGGCCGGCGACTTCGCGACGACCTACGTGAGCCCGAACGTCCGCGAGGTGCTCGGCTGGGACGCATCGGCGTTCCGCGAGGCCACGTTCTGGCGCGAGCGTGTTCACCCCGAGGACCGCGCGATCGTCGAGACCGGCCTCGCGCAGCTGTTCGAGCACGGCGAGCACGCGCTTCGCTACCGCTTCCAGCACGCGGACGGCAGCTATCGCTGGATCCTCGACGGCGCGCGCCTCCACGGCGACGGCAAAGGCGCCGAGATCGTCGGCTACGTCGTCGACATCACCGACCGCACGCGGGCCGAACACGCCCTCGCGCTATCGGAGGCGAGCTTCCGCAGCGTGATCGAGCTCGCGCCGACGATGACGCTCGTGCATCGCGGCGGCATCGTCGTCTACGCGAACCGCGCGCTCTCGGAGCGGCTGCACATCCCGCTCGACGAGATGGTCGGGATGAACGCGCTCGATCAGATCCATCCCGACGACCGCCCCGCCATCGCGCAGCAGATCACGAACACCGCCGAGGGCCGCTCGACGAGCGTCGAGGCGCGCATGCTGTCGCGCGATGGCCAGGTCGTGATCGTGCGCTGCGTCGGCGTCCGCGTCGAGTTCGGCGGTGCGCCGGCGCACGTCGTGTTCATCACCGACCTGACGGCGGAGCGCGAGCTCTACGCGCGCATGGCGATCGCGGATCGCCTGGTGTCGCTCGGCACGCTCGCGGCGGGCGTCGCACACGAGATCAACAACCCGCTCGCGTTCGTCGTCGGCAACATCGAGCTGCTCGCGCGCGAGCTGCCGGCGATCGTCGCGGGCACGTCGCGGCTGCCGCTCGTCGAGGTCCAGGAGCTGCTCGCGGATGCGCGCGATGGAGCGCTGCGCGTCGGATCGATCGTCCGCGATCTGCGCGCGCTGTCGCGCAGTGACGATGCGCGGGCGAGCTCGGTCGATATCGTGCCGGTGCTGCAGTCGTGCCTCAAGATGATGCACACCGAGCTGCGCGGCCGAGCCCGCATCGTCGAGGATCTGCCGCAGGGGCTGCCGCCGGTGTGCGGCAATGGCTCGCGCCTGAGCCAGGTGATCCTCAACCTGCTCGTCAACGCGTCCCACGCGATTCCCGAGGGCGCGCCCGATGCCAACACGATCCGGATCGGCGCGCACTGCGACGGCACGTACGTCCACATCGACGTCGCGGATACCGGCGCGGGCATCCCGCAGGCGCTGCTCGGCCGCATCTTCGATCCGTTCTTCACGACGAAGCCGGTCGGGCAGGGGACCGGGCTCGGGCTCGCGATCAGCCACGAGATCGTGCGCTCGCTCGGCGGCCGCATCACCGTCGACAGCACGGTCGGCGAAGGCACGGTGTTTCACATCGCGCTGCCGGTCGCGCGTCCCGCCCCCGCGGTCACCGAGGCGGCGCGATCGCGGCTCGAGGCACGCGTGCTGCTCGTCGATGACGAGGTCGCGGTCGGCCGATCGATCGCGGCGCTGCTCGCGCCCGATATCGAGGTCGTCGCCGTCACCCGCGCGCGCGACGCGATCGACCGGATCCGCCGCGGCGAGCAGTTCGACACGATCCTGTGCGACCTCGCGATGCCCGAGCTGCCGGGCGACGAGCTCTACCGCGTGCTCGCGGAGACGTCGCCGGCGCACGCGCAGCGGATCGTGTTCATGAGCGGCGGCGCCCCCGGCGTGCGCCCCCCCGAGGGCCGGCCGCTGCTCGAGAAGCCGTTCACCGAGGAACAGCTGCGCGCCGCGATCACTTCTGTGGCACGTCGGGCCTGAGCTGGATCCACAGCTCGTCGAGCTGCTTCTTCGCGACCGGCGTCGGGCACTCGGTCATCAGGTCCGAGCCCTTCTGCGTCTTGGGGAACGCGATCACGTCGCGCAGCGACTCGGCGCCCGCCATCAGCATCGCCATGCGATCGAGTCCGAACGCGATGCCGCCGTGCGGAGGCGGCCCGTACTTGAACGCGTCGAGCAGGAAGCCGAACTTCGCGCGGCGCTCCTCCTCGGAGATGCCGAGCGCCTTGAACGCGCGGTCCTGCAGCTCGCTGCGGTGGATACGGATCGACCCGCCGCCGAGCTCGACGCCGTTGAGCACGAGATCGTACGCGCGCGCGAGCACCTTGCCCGGATCGCTCTCGAGCAGGTGCTCGTCCTCGACGCGAGGTGACGTGAACGGATGGTGCGCGGCCGCGACCTCGCCGTCCTCGATCTCGAACAGCGGCGGATCGGTCAGCCACATGAACTGCCACTCGCCCTTGCGAATGAGGCCGAGCTTGTCGCCGATGTGCAGGCGCGTCGCGCCGGCGACCGTGTTCGCGACCTTCGCCTTCTCGGCGAAGAACAGCAGCGTGTCGCCCGGCGTCGCGCCGGCGATCTGGTTGACGCGCGCGCGCGCATCGTCGTTGAAGCCCTTGATGCCCTGCCACGCGCCGCCCTCGAGCACGCGCGCCCACGCGATGCCCTTGACGTTGAACTGCTTCGCGAAGTCCTGCAGCGAGTCGAGCAGCGAGCGCGGCAACCGGTCGGCGGGACCCGGCACGCGCAGGCACTTGACGATGCCGCCGGCCTGGATGACCGACTCGAACACGCGGAACCCGCTCTCCTTGCACGGCGCGGTGACCTCGCACAGCGTGAGATCGAGGCGCAGGTCCGGCTTGTCGACGCCGTACTTGTCCATCGCCTCGGCGTACGTCATGCGGCGCAGCGGCAGCGTCAGCTCGATGCCGAGCACCTCGCGCCACAACGTCGCGATGAGCCCCTCCATCATGTTCTGGAGGATCTGCTCGTTGACGAACGACATCTCGATGTCGATCTGCGTGAACTCGGGCTGGCGATCGAGACGCAGGTCCTCGTCGCGGAAGCAGCGCGTGATCTGGAAGTAGCGCTCGTAGCCCGCGACCATCAGCAGCTGCTTGAAGATCTGCGGCGACTCGGCGAGCGCGTAGAACTGGCCCGGGTTGAGCCGCGACGGCACGAGGAAGTTGCGCGCGCCGCCCGGCGTGTACTTCACCATGAACGGCGTCTCCATCTCGAGGAAGCCGTTCTTGCCGAGGTACTCGCGCGTCACCCGCGTGATCGCCGAGCGCGTCATCAGCTTCTTCTGCAGCGCGGGGCGCCGCAGATCGAGGTAGCGATACTTCAGGCGCAGCGCCTCGTTCGTGTCGACGTTGTCCTCGATCTGGAACGGCGGCGTCTCGCTCTTCGAGAACACCTCGATCCCCTTCACCCAGACTTCGATCGCACCGGTCGCGAGCTTGTCGTTGAGCTTCTCGCCGCGCGATCGCACCTCGCCCGTCACACCGATGCACCACTCGTGACGCAGATCCCCGGCGACGGCGTGCGCGGCCTTGTCGAACTCGGGGTCGAAGACGAGCTGCGTCAAACCATCGCGATCGCGGAGATCGATGAACACGCACCCGCCGTGATCACGGCGCGACTGCACCCAACCGGTGAGAACCACCTGCTTGCCGGCATCGCCAGCACGTAGCTGGCCGGCGCTATGGGTCCGCGTGTGCGTCGAAAGGAACGTGCTCATGAGGCGGAAACCATAGCAGTTGCGATCAGATCCGATCCCTCCGGTCGCCAGGAATTTGATCCATGCGGAAGCGGCGCGATAGCATTTTTCTCGTCGCTGGTGGCGGGGTTACGCATCGCCCGGCGGCACGGCAGGTCCCGACCTGCACGCCACAGGTGCGCCCGTGGTTCGATGTCTGCTTAAATAAAAGGACTACTGTTTGAGTGAAGCGTTCCCCGACCGTGGGCTCGCGTTGCATATGCCCGCCACCCCCGCGCCACTCGCCGATCCGTGCTCGCCTGTCGATATCGACAGCGACACCGCGAGTCACGCGGCCGCGCTGGCAGAAGCCCTTCGCAAGCGCAAAGGATCCGACGTCCCCCGCGAGATCGCGGACGCGCAAGACAGCCTGGAGCGCCGCATTCGCGCGCACCTCGCCCGAGGCCGCGTCACGGTCACGCTGACGGACAATCGCTACACGATGATCTCGGTGCGGCGCGTCGCGAAGGAACGCCGCTACGAGGTCCGGCTCCACGCGATGTTCGTCGACGCCGATCCCGTGATCACCCGTGCGCTCGCGCGCTACATCGCGGACAACGATCCGATCGCCTCGCGCGTGCTGGGCGACTTCATCGATCAGAACGCCGGTCACGTGCGCGGCCGCGCGCGCCGCCAACCGACTCAGGTGATCTTCACCGCGGGCGAGCACCACGACCTGCGCGAGATCTACGACGAGCTCAACGCGCGCTACTTCGCGAACAAGATCGACGCCGCGATCACGTGGGGCCAGCGCACCGGCCGCCCGCGCCGCCGCAACTCGATCAAGATGGGCAGCTACTCGGTCGAAGACCGCCTGATCCGCATCCACCGCTCGCTCGATCGCGCGTTCGTCCCGCGCTTCTTCCTCGCGTGGATCGTCTTCCACGAGATGCTGCACCAGGTGCACGACATCCGCGTCAAGAACGGCCGCCGCGAGTTCCACTCGAAGGAATTCCTTGCCGACGAGGCCATGTACGAGCACTACGACCAGGCCAAGTCGTGGGAGCGCCGCCACCTCGACGCCCTGCTGACGTATTGACGCGTACACGCCACGCGTCACACGTTCGTCGACGGAAGTGCAGACTTTTGCACTGCAGGTGTAACGAAAAAAATTGGGATCGGATTAGCCCGGCCCGCGTTACGCTCGACGCGAGAGGATGGAGGGCACCATGGATCTCGCCTGGTCGGAGCGTCGTCGTGCGTTGAGGGTCCCGGTCCGTGGCGTCGCGGTCTTCTACGCCGAAGACGGCGCCACCCACGGCACGATCGAGAACCTCTCCTCCTCGGGCGCCCTCGTCACCGTCGCCGGCGTCCCGACCGACGGCAGCCTCGACGTCGAGCTCAAGCTCGGCATCGACAGCGGCTGGGTCTCCGCCCGCACGGTCCGCGTCGAGCGCACGGCCAAGCGCTTCCGCATCGCGGTCGCGTTCGAAAACATCGACCCCGCGGTCGCCGCCGCGATCGACAACGCGATCACCCACGCCATCCGAGCCGCCCAGCGCCGCCCGATCCTCGTGATCGACGATCGCATCCCCCGCCGCCACGACCTCGTCACCCGCCTGGCCGCCCGCGGCATGACCCCGCTCGCCCCGCGCACCCCGCTCGAGGCGATCGACCTCCTCACGCGCACCCAGCTCCACGTCAACGTCTGCCTGCTCGCCCCGTCCTTCGGCCAGTCGACCGCGGAGCTCCGCGCCCTCGTCTCCGACTCGTTCCCGTGGGTCTCGACGGCCGAAATCTCCGACGACGTCGAAGCGACGGTCGACCGCGCGCTCGAAGCCTGGAACGGCACGGACGTCGCCCGCCTCTCGGCCGCGATCGCCTGACGCTCGCCCCGCGCCGCTCTGCGTTGCGGCCTGCGGCCGCGGGGGATCCCGAACGCGCGACGACAGTGCGGCCGCGAACGCCGCACTGAAGCGCGAAGTGCCGCGCGATCGGCGGCGATCTGGATGCGGTCTTGCGATCAGGCACCGCTCTGGTGGCTCGCTGCGTGCGTACCGCGAGCGCGATACGGGACCGGAGGGGCGTTTCCGTTCTGCTCTTTGGTTTTGTTTACCTCTTCGAAGGAGCGCCCGCTCGAGGCTCGGGCGCTGTGGACCCTCTGGGCGGCCGCGATGCGTTGCGAGTCGCCGGTGCGCGGCCGTCCAGAAGTCCATCAGCGCAAAACATGTTCTGCAGAGCGTTCGCTCGAGCTCGGTGGTAGTTCCGAGCCTTGTGCATTCTTATATTCGGCGTTTTCAAGTTGACGCCGCGATTGTCGATGCCTATCGTGTCTTCGTGAAGTCGGCGCGAAAGCACCATTCGCAGCAGGAGCTGTTCCGCCACGGTGGCCGGCGGCGTGGCGCCGGTCGGCCGATCACGCCCGGGCGCACGCGCGCGAGCGAGCGACACCTGCCGCGCCCGCGGCTGACGAAGCACCAGGCGGCGCATGTCACGCTGCGAGTCGTCCCATCACTCGCGCTGCTGCGCGATCGCGACTTCTACAAGGCGATCCGGCGCGCGATGTGGCGCGTGTACGAAAAGCGGCGCGATTGCCGGATCACGGGCGTCAGCGTGCAGGGTTCGCACATCCATCTGCTCGTCGAGGCGGCGAGTGCACAGGCGCTGTCGCGCGGGATGCAGGCGCTCCAGATCTCGGCGGCGCGCCACATCAACCGTGCGTATTCGAAGCGCGCGCGCCTCGGTCAGGTGCGGCGCGGCCAGGTGTTCGCCGACCGCTACAACGAAGAAGTGATCGACAATCCGCGCCAGGCCCGGCACGCGTGGAGCTACGTGCTCAACAACTGGCGCAAGCACGGCGAGCAGCGCGTCCCCGAGCTCCGCACGTTCACGATCGATCCATTCTCCAGCGCGATCGCGTTCGACGGATGGACCGAACCCATCGACGAGCACTGGCCCGCGACGTACGAGCCACTGCCAGTCCACGCGCCGCGCACCTGGCTGCTCGCGACGGGCTGGCGCAGGTACGGTCTTATCGACCCGCGCGAGGTCCCGGGACGCCGGCGCGGCGCCGCGCATCGGTAGGCGCGCGGCCGTGGTGCGGTCGCAACCCTGTGGTGCCCTCGCCACGCGACGCGCTCCGGCTGGCGAACCCGTAGCGCTGGCAATCGCGGCCTTAGCCGCGGCGCGGCCGTTGCACATCCCGCGCGCCCATGAAGCTCGCCGCCGTCGCCGCCGTGCTGCTTGTCGCATCGACTGCCAGCGCGGGGCGAGGTGGGGCAATCGCCATCCCGCCTGCCGAGGTCGATGTCGGGGCGGGCTCGCCGATCGGCGCGGCTGCGGCGACCGGGCCATCGACCGAGGTGCTCGCCGGCATTCACTGGGCATCGCTCTACTGGCACCCGACGAAGGTCGATGTCGGCTTCGGTTACGTCGGCAGCTTCCGGCCAGTGCTGCCGGGATATGCCGCGCGTACCGACGCGCCCGACGCGATCGACAACGAGCTGCGGCTCAACGGCGGCTACCTGTCGCTCGGCTACGCGATCGAGTCGCACGAGCACTGGCGGACGTGGCTCGACGCGCGGATCGAGACGCTGCACGCGTCGGTCAATCAGCAGACGTTCAACGCGCTCGGCGCGGCGCTGCGCGTTTCGACCGAGGTGTTCGTCGCGGGTGCGGCGGGCGCGGGCGGCCATGGCGGCGGCGCGCTCGTCGCGGGGACATTCGCGCTCGGGGTGTACGTCGAGGCGGTGCATCGTGACCTGCCGGCGGAGCTCGGGCCGAACGGCGTGTCGGCAGGGCTGTCGATGCGCATCCCGCTGATCCTCGCGGCCGGCGGCTGATACGCTCGCGGCGTGCGACTCGCGGTGGCAATGCTGGTGCTCGCAGCGTGCAAGAGCGCGCCGCCCGCTCCTCGCGCGCCGGATGCGACGTGCGACGACGTCAACTCGGCCTATGAGCGCGTGATCGAGGAGCGGTTGCCGTCGGAGCATCAGGAGATGAAGCGACCGCAGCACGAGGTCGACGAGCGGGACGCGAG
>JAFAOG010000080.1 GCA_019237945.1 Deltaproteobacteria bacterium
ATCGCGGTCGGGTCGATGGCGCAGACGAGCGACGGCGCGATCTGGGCCGGCGCGATGCCGGGCAACAAGGTGTGGCGCATCGACGGCGGCAAGGTCACCGGCGGTCCCGTGCTGAAGGACGTCGAGACCGTGTGGTCGCTCGCGGCCGCCGGCGACACCGTCTACGCGGGCACCGGCCCGAGCGGCAAGCTCTACGCGATCCGCGGCGGCTCCGCGAAGGAAGTCTTCGACACCGACGACAAGCGCATCACCGCCGTCACCGTGACGAGCGATGGCGCGGTGTGGTTCGGCACCAGCGAGCGCGCGCTCGTGTTCCGCTACGATCCCAAGGACGGCAAGACGCGCGCGATGGCCGACTTCGCGGGCAACGAGATCTCCGCGATCGCGCCGTATCGCGATGGCGTTGTCGTCGCGGCGAACGAGCTCGCGGACACGCCGCCGCCGCAAGGCAAGACGGCCACGCAGGTCGAGGGCGCCGAAAAGCCGAGCGCCGCGAAGGGCCAGGCCGCGAAGGCCCCCGACGTCGGCACGAAGCCGGGCGCCGACAAGGATCCGTCGCCGGTGACCGACCTCGGTCGCAAAGGCGCGAAGAAGGGCAAG
Source organism: Deltaproteobacteria bacterium (assembly GCA_019237945.1). Classification (GTDB taxonomy): domain Bacteria; phylum Myxococcota_A; class Polyangia; order Haliangiales; family Haliangiaceae; genus JABFXX01. The sequence continues at coordinate 601 of JAFAOG010000080.1, forward strand.
GGCGCGCTGTTCCGCGTCGGCAACGACGGCCGGTTGGATCAATTGCACGCGCTGACCCAGACGTACTTCACGTCGATCGCGGTCGGCCAGGACGGCACGGTCTACGCCGGCGCCGCCGACAAGGGCCGCATCTACATGGTCGATCCGGATCAGTCGGTCGGCACCGCGTTCGATGTCGACGAGCGCTCGGTCTCGCAGGTCTGGCTCGATCACGGCCTCGTGTCGTTCGCGACCGATGACGCCGCCGCGATGTATCGCTCGACGGGCCGGGCCTCGCAGGCGCGCTACGTCTCCGACGTGCTCGACGCGAAGGCCGTCTCCAAGTTCGGCAAGCTGACGTGGGCGACGTCGGGCAAGGTCAAGGTCGAGACGCGCTCGGGCAACACCGCGAAGCCGGGCGTCGGCTGGAGCGAGTGGGCCGCGCCGACCGCGATCGGCAAGCTCGGCGGCGGCAACGAAGGCGGCAAGATCGCCTCCCCGCCCGGCCGCTACCTGCAGTTCCGCGTCGCGCTCGAGGACGACGCCGCCCGCGTGCGCCGCGTGATGTCGTACTACGTCCCGCAGAACACGGCGACGCAGGTGCAGGACGTCACGGTCGAGATCGCGAACAAGGAGTCGCTGCCGACGCTGAAAGACAGCGCCGCCAAGCCGCGGTCGCCGGTCCTGCGCATCAAGTGGAAGGTCGACAACAGCGACGGCGACGACACCGCGTACACGCTCGAAGCGCGCCGCGAGGGCGAGGCGAACTGGCGCCCGATCGCGACCGGCAAGGGCCCGCTGACCGCGACGCAGTGGGAGTGGAACACCGAGACGTATCCCGACGGCTGGTACAAGGTCCGCGTGACGTCGTCGGATGCGGCCGCGAACTCGCCCGACCGCGCGCTGACGTCGACCTACGCATCGACGATGTTCGCGATCGACAACACGCGCCCGACGATCGAAGCCCTCAGCGTGACGTATCCGAAGGCGACCGCGCGCGCGAACGACGCGATCTCGACGATCGCGGAGATGGCGTACTCGGTCGACGACGGCAACTGGCAGCTCGGCACGACCGCCGACGGTCTGTTCGACGATCAGACCGAGGACCTGCGCATCGACCTGCCGGCCGGCCTCGCGAAGGGCACGCACACGCTCGCGGTTCGCGTCGCGGACGCGCAGGGCAACGTCGGCTCGGTGTCGACGACGTTCGTGATCCGGTAGCACCGCTAGCGCACGACGAGCTGCTCGTAGACCTCGAGGACGCCCGGCACGTCGCGGATCACGTCGCCGACCTTCACGCCTTCCTCGTGCGTTGCGACGAAGCCGCGGATGTTGACGCGATCTTGCTGGATGTCGATCGTCAGGTCCTCGGTGCCGATGCCGGCATCGACGAGCGCCTGCTGCACGCGCACGAGCAGACGCTGCTCCTCGGGCGAGGCCGCGCTCATGTCGCCGTCGTCGTCGCTGCCGGCGCGAAAGCCGGAGCTGGGGTCGGGGATCGTATGACTGGCGAGATCCTGATTCGTCGGCATGTACGACAGGAGTGCAAGCGCCCGGCCGAGCTGGCGAATCAGGAAAGTGCTTGCATCGTGCGCGCAGATGCTTAGTCTGTGCGGCTCGGAGGTGCGCTTGCATTCGACGCTAGCCACATATCTTCGACGGGCGTCGCGGCGAGCGCGTCCCTGACCGAAGCTTGATGAGGGTCCCGCAAGGGGCCTGACCGCGCTGCGTGACGGCTCCTCTGGCGGGAGCAGCTGCGCGCGGGACCTGGTGCTGCGTATCTGCCGCAAGTGGCACCTTCGGGTCGAACTTCATCACGCCATCGACTTCGGAGATCCGTCGAGCAACGGCGCGTTGACCGTTGGGTTCCCTGACGGGGACCTAGCGGTTAGCGCGTCGCGGCTCCGGCTCTGACTTCGGTCCGGGATCGCTGCGGCCGCGCGCGCGTACATCTCGTTCGCGCTGCACCCACGGCTCGTGTGGGGGCGGTGCACGTTTGCGAGAGGTGCGTGTCGCGTTGTCGCGGTGGCGACGCCGCGGCGCCCGGATTTTGCTTATCGTTGGGAGTCTTTTTCATGCGCGACCTCGATCTATGGCGACGGCTCGGGAGCGGCGAGGTCACCGCCGCCGAGCTCGCCGTGGTCGCGACGTGGCCGCTCTCGCGGCGCGGTGCGTACGTCGGCGGCATCGTCGCGCTGCTCGGGCATGCCGATGCGGCGGTGCGCGCGGCGGCGGTCGGCGTGCTCGCGGGTGCGCGGGGCGTCGCGGGCCTGCGCGCGATCGTGCAGGCGCTCGACGATGCGGATGACCGCGTGCGGGCGGCGGCGCTCGATGCGCTGCGCGTGACGGCGCGCGATGCGCCGGTGCGGTTCGCCCACGCGCTGTTTCATTCGCGCGTCGAGGTGCGGCGCGCGGCGCTAGCGGGCGAGCTGCCGATCGCGGCGCGGCACATCGCGGCGCGGCTGCGCGCGGATCCGGCGTGTGCCGAGCTCGCGGCGCTCGTGCCGTGGCCCGATCATCCGCTCGGCTTCGGGTTCGACCTGTTCGCCGAGGGTCACATCACCGCGGGGCAGCTGTGCGAGCTGATCGTGCGGTCGCCGGTCGCCGACCTCAAGTACCTGCTCGAGAGCGAGGCGCGGAGGCCGGTCGAGGTCGTCGACGCGTATCTCGAGCGCGAGCCGGCCGGGCCGCCGCCGGGGGTCGACGTGATCGACCTCGTCGTGGGCGCGATCGCGGTCGCGAACGAGCCGCGCGCGGCGGAGGCACTGGTGTCGGCGGTGCTGCCGAAGAAGGGCAAGCTGCTCGCGCGACGGGCCGCGGCGTCGCTGCTCGGCTACGTGATCACGGCCGAGGCGCCGATGCCGATCCTCGTCGGGGCGTGTGCGGCGCTCGAGCCGCGCGTCATTCATCGGCTGCGCGCGCGCGATGCGGCGGCGGCGGCGAACGGGCTCATGCGGTTTCAGTGGCCGGTCAAGCCGACGGTGGCGCAGATCGAGCGGCTGCTCGACTCGCCGATCGCGCAGCGCGACCTGGAGCTGGCGGCGGCGGTCGCGGGGCTGTTGCCGGCGAAGCGGCTGCCGACGCTGGTGAAGCGCCTCGGGCTCGACAGGACGCTCGACATGCTGCTCGCGAGCGACCACGGCTGGCGCGCGATGTGTACGCTGCCGCGCGAGCAGCCGCCGCTCGATCTGATCCTGCTGCAGCAGCTCGAGGCGCGGTCGCCGGCGCGCTACGTCGCGCTCGCGAGCATCGCGGTCGGCGTGCACACGGGCGAGCGGCTCGACGAGCTGATCAAGGCGATCCCGCGCAAGTACCGCGAGGAGGCGCTCGGCAACGCGTTGCTCGTGCAGGACGAGACCGACGAGCAGCGGCTGACCGCCGTGGCGGCCGTGATCGTCGCGCGGCTCGATCGCGCCGGGCTCGTCGCGCTGCTCGGCAAGGCGCACGCGCGGGCGGCGCTGGTGCGCGCGATCGTGCGCGTCACGGGCGAGAAGCAGATCGCGGGCGCGATCGCGATGCTGCCCGACGCGACGGTCGCGAAGGTCATCGAGATCCTCGATAGCGAGACCGACCCGCCGCCGCGCGAACGGGAAGTCGCGATCGGCCACGCGTTGATCGCGCACGCCGTGCCGTCCGTTCGCGCGTGGGCACTCAAGGTCACGACGGTGAACGCGCCGAGCGTGCTCGTTGGCGCGCCGCCGCCGCGCGTCCGCAAGGAGCTCGATCCCGCGCTCCGCCACACGATCGCGACGTGCAGCGCGAAGGATCTGCCGACCGTGCTCGCGCCGGCGTTCGAGGCGCCGGTCATCGGGCTCGTCGCGGCGCTCGCCGGGCGACCGATGTCGCCGAACGCACTCGCGTGCGCCGCGCTGCTCGGCTGCGCCGATCCGATCAGCGATGTCGCGCGCGAGCTCGATCGGTTCGCCGGCACCGGCGACAAGTTCGATGCCGAGCTCGACAACGCCGCGTGCAAGTGGCTGCGCGTCGGCGACCTGCCGCCGCTCGCGAACGCGCGGCTCTATCGCTGGGAAGCGCACACGTTCGCGCTGACGGCGTGGATCGCGTCGGTCGGCGGCGTGCTCACCGCGCTGCGCGAGATCGACGCCCTGCCCGGCCTGCTCGCCCGCACGACGCTGTGGAAGGGCATCTCGGAGTGCGTGATGTTCTGGCGCTACCGCGATGTGCCGCGGTTCCGGCGCGAGGCGACGCACGACCTCGCGCTCTACGCGGCGGAACGCATCGACAAGGACATCGGCGTCCACGCGGCGCGGCTCACGGTGGCGCTCGTCGAGGGCGGCGCGGTCGTGCCGGCTGTCGTGCGCGACAAGGTGCTCGAACGCGTCGCCGATGCCGACGCCCCGACGCGCGAGTACATCGCCCGGCTGATCCGCCTCGACGGCATGCCGGAGGTTCGCCGCCTCGAGGCGCCGTCGCCGGCGCTGCTCGCCGAGATCCGCACCGAGCAGGACATCGAGGCGCTCA